>JACPDT010000096.1:0-4535 GCA_016183865.1 Armatimonadota bacterium
GGCCACTTTTGTCTCTGGTTCTCTATGCTCAAAATTGTCGATCACCAGATTCGGAGCACTGAAAAGCTGCTCTCCTGACCAAAGAATCGCTCCCCTTTTCTCCCTTCTCACATGCAAACTCTTGCCCGCAAGAGAATAACTTCCTCCCAGTGGATCGCTCCATTGGGGCAGACATCAATACATAATCCGCACCGGTTGCACTTGTCGTCATCAATCACGATCTTGCCGTCGGTCCGGATCAAGGCAGGGCAACCGAAATTCTCGATGCAGTGGTTGCACTTGCCGCAGGGCTGAAACAAATCGAATTTGGAGATCTCAAGCTGTATCCGGTGCTCCATAGTGTCGCGGCATTCGGAGCCCCGGGTTTCGCCGTCCCTGGAAACGCCCCTGCCTGTTCCCGCACACAGCTCATCGAGGGCGTTTTTTCCTTCATAGAGATGGGGATATCCCTCCAGCATCCTCCTGACGCCTGTTGCCGCCCTCTTCCCGCTTCCTATGGCGGCGATCAAGCTGACGTGATTGCCTGCGCAGATATCTCCGGCAACGAAAACACTCCTGTACCCTGTGTACCCGTCCTCGGTGTGACAACGAATTTTGCCGGTTTCATCCCACTCGATTTCATGCGTGTTCCTGAGAATCGCCGGATCGCCCTTGTGTCCTATTGCGGTAATGATGTAATCCACTTCCAGTTCTTCTACGTTTTCTCTCTCGCTGCAGGACCTCAAGACCGCCGTCAGCCTGCCGTTTTCCTGGAGAGCGCATGTATGGAGAAAATGATTATCCACAATGCGGACACCCTCCCGAAGGGCTCCCGCCGTCTCTTCTTCAAAGGCAGGCATATTCTCTCGGGTCTCGATGCATGACAGGATCACGGTATGATTCGGGTCTGCCTTCATGGCGGCCCTTGCGGCATCCACTGCGCTGTTGCCTCCACCGATGACCAGAATCGTGGAACCGGGTTTCAGGCGCAATTCGCCGGAATTGAACTGACCCAGGAATTGCGTGACATGAAACCTGCGGTTTTCAGGAACATTGTTTTCGACCACTTCCAGTGTGGATGACAGTGCTGTTCCGACGGCAATGATGACGGCATCAAATTCCTCTGAAAGCGCATCAACAGACACAGCCTTGCCCAGGGCAGCTCCAAACGTGAACAGGACTCCGAGTTCGGTAAGTGCCGCAATCTCCCGATCACAACTCGCTTTGTCCATTCGGAAATCGGGAATGGCGAACTTGAGCAATCCGCCGGCTGCTCTTTCTTTTTCGAATACGGTGACCCGGTAACCGTTCTGTATGAGATCATAAGCCGCGCTGAGCCCTGCGGGCCCTGCGCCGATGACGGCTACCTTCTTGTTCTTCGGGACTGCGGTTCTTGCACGCGACTTCTGAGCGGAGAAATCGGCAAAATTCTCCTCCATCCCTGCCGTGAAATTCTTGAGTTTCCTGATCGGCACCCGCACCCTGCCGCCTCCGGGAGACGATGATTCGCAGGGTCTGTGGCAGATCTCGCCGCAAACTCGCGCGAAGAGGATCTTGTCCCTCACGATCTCCAAAGCCTGTTTGTAATTCCCTGCAAGAATGGAATTGAAGAATCCATGATTGCAGATATTGGCAGGGCAGGACTGCTCAGGGGCGGAAATATGCTCCGAAGCGGCTATTCTGGCCCTGGCTCTAACCAGATTATGTCCTGCACTGCTTTCCAGGGAACACCAGAGACTGGAATCGCTGTGATTGAAACAGACATTGCATCGGGCGGGGTCAACACGGACTCTTTGGTTGTGCCGGAACGAGTCACTGCCGGCAGGCGCCGTCTGCAGGGATTCGGGCAGGAAAATACACGGCGATCTGGAGATGATGACTGAGATGCCTGGAGAACACAAAGCAGAGCTGATTTTGGCATAGGCCTCTCTCAGATCAAAAGGATCAACCGTCTCCACCGACCGGACTCCCATGGCGGCAATCAGCCGCTCTGCATCTATCTGCTGAAGCCTGTCTCCGTGAACGGCCCCGGGGTGGTCCTGATGTCCGGTCATGCCGACCGTTCGGTTGTCGAAAACGATCACCGTCATTTCTGTTTTCGTGTGGACGGCATTCAAGAGAGATGGGATCCCTGAATGGAAAAAAGTCCCATCTCCCACGAGTGCGATGACCTTGTCCCGTTTGGGGGCATGGCGCAAGGCTTCGGAGAGACCCTGGGCCATGGAGATGCTCATTCCCATATGATGGATGGTGTCTATCATATGAAGGGGAGGCAGAGCGCCCAGCCCGAAGCAGCCGATGTCCCCGCAGAGTATGAGCCCCCTGTCATTCTTCGCTGCCGCCAGTTTCAAAGCATAAAAAGTGGCTCTATGAGGACACCCGGCGCACAAGACCGGAGGACGGGGCGGAAGGTCGGCTGTAAGCCGGTCATAGCCCTTCAAGGGCGGGTGGGCCTCTGATCCGAATGAACACCGGCAGAACTCTTCGAGTGCATCCCTGACCGTGTCCAGGGAATACTCTCCAGTGGCGGCAAGCCCGGAAAAGCCTTTTCCGAGGATCTCGACAGGGAGACTGTGCTTCTGAGCAAGAGACCTGACCTCGAGCTCCAGTATCGGTTCCAGCTCCTCCAGCACCAGGATCCGCTCAAATCCGCGTTTCAGGAATTCCAGGACATGTTTCCGAGGGAACGGGTGAACCAGGCCGAGCTTCAAGAGTGCCGGATGCTTCTCACCTTTGTTTCGGGCGATCAGCTCCCCTGCATAAACAGCGGCTACACCGCCGGTGATGACACCCGAGGGGACCTCGCAACCGCCGCCCCCGGATGCTTGTATCGTGTTTCTCGCGAAAAAAGGCTCAACGGCTGCCCCCTCCAGCTTTTCCAGGAGTTTCCTGTGCGCTTCCGCTGTTCGTGCCGGAATATTGATATGCACAGGAGATCGCTCGAATCGAGGCTGTGGAACCTGCTCACAGACCTCATCACAAACGAACATACCCCTGGTATGGCTTACCCGGGTGGTGAGGCGAACCACAACAGGGAGTTTGAGACGATCGGAAAGGGCGAAGGCGTCCCTGGTCATGGCATAAGCATCTGCCGGTGTGGCAGGATCAAAAACCGGAACAGAAGCCATCTTTCCCCAGTAGCGGGAATCCTGCTCATTGGAGCTGGAATGACACCCCGGGTCGTCGCAGACCACCAGGACAAGGGGTGCACAAAGAGTCTGGTAGGGTATGGTCATGAGCGGATCTGACGCGACATTCAAACCGACATTCTTCATGCAGCAGAGGGCGCTCTGATGGGCAAGGGTGAAAGCAATCGCCTTCTCCAGAGCAACTTTTTCGTTGATGCTGTATTCGAAATAGACAGGATGCAGTATCAAATCAGCTCTGGCCGGGTCATCCAGGAGATCGCTGATCCGGCGAAAAGTCTCTGAAACCTCGGTGGACGGGGTCCCCGGATAAGCGAACACGCCCCTTACCCCTGTTTCGATTGCCGCCCGGGCGACCGCCTCATTGCCGAGGGCGGAGACTTTTCCGGGAGAGCTGCGCAAGATCCAAGAGTCGTTCATATGACCCCTTCTTGAGGGATAGGAAAATCGGTTCCCTTCCCCTTGCGTTTTTCGGCGGGTGAGAGGTGGATTCCTCTCCGATTTCTGGGGTTTCGAGGAGCAGTTTCCGCACCGACACTTTCCTCGTAACGTCTCTCGAAATCCTCCCAATAATCCTCCGTCAAGGGAGTCCTTGCCCAGCTTCAGCCGTTGATGGCTTATGTTTCCTGTGACAAGAGAGGGAGCTTGAAATGGCCGGAGATGTTCATCAGCCCCCGGAGGAATTCGGACCAGAGGTAGAGAAAGACAATTTATGGCAACACGGGCAACAGCTTCTGGTGATCGGATAATAGAGAAACTTACTGAATCGAGACAACTCTTCCATCGCCTGATACTGGCAGCAGGCCCTTCAGGCTCGGGGAAAACCGCAGCATTACGGGATGTAGCGGCTCGCACCGGGGCGCCTTTGATCAATGTAAACCTTGAACTCTCAAGAAATTTGCTCGAGCTCACGGGGCGCGAGAGGGTGCTTCAGGCCCGTCGGCTACTGTATAGCATGATCGGCGATGTCGAAGCTGGTGTCGTCTTATTGGACAACACCGAGTTGCTTTTCGACGTATGTCTCAAGCAAGACCCCCTTCCCCTCCTCCAGGGCCTGGCGCGCAATAGAACCCTTGTGGTGGCGTGGAATGGCGGAGCGAAAGGCTCTTTCTTGACGTATGCAGAGCCGGGTCACCCGGAATACCGGAAATACGAAATCCACGATTTTCTGGTTGTGAGTACCGAAAGGGAGACTTGAGAAAGTGAAGTCAAAGACAAGAACTACAAGGGAATACGGTGATCTGGTGCAATTTGACCCGATTGAGACCGTGATCCAGTTGCGAGTAGCCGATGAGATCACAGAAGCTCGACGGCTGGTGGAAACCTACGTGATCTCTGAAGAAATGGCGGAGAAACTTACCAGTATCGTCTTCCCCCAGCTTCAGTTCAACCGCCCTGCGGACAACAAGG
>JACPDT010000096.1:4645-8256 GCA_016183865.1 Armatimonadota bacterium
ACGAAGAGCTCCTTTCGAATTTGAGTCATCCCCGTGTGGCAGAGTCCGCTGAGATAATCGCCGGAAAGTTCCAGGTCGTGCGCACGGAAATCGGCGCAACTACGATGCCCCTGCGGGGTATCCTGGTGGCTGAGCTGGAAGAGCATCTTGATCGGATGGGAGTTCATTTCACCTTTCCGGACATCAGTCAGGTGACTAACAACAAGCGCGCTTTCGAGGAAATGATGGCCGCTTTCCGTGAAGCATTCCCGGACCACGGACTGCTTCTCGCAGTGGATGAACTTCTGGAGTACTTGCGTTCCCGCAAAGATCAGGACCTGGTTCTGGACTTGAACTTCCTTCGGGAGATCGGCGAGGTTTGCAAGGATCTTCGTTTTCGCTTCGTTGCAGGAATACAGGAGATTCTTTTCGACAGTTCCCGTTTCTCTTTTGTTGCTGATACCCTTCGCAGGGTGAAAGATCGTTTTGAGCAGATTCTCATTGCCCGAAAGGACATCAAATATGTCGTAGCACAGCGTCTTCTGAAGAAAACTGCGGAGCAGGCTGTTCGGATACAGGAGTATCTGGCGCCATTTTCCAGGTTTTATGGTCGAATGAATGAACGGATGGAAGAATTTGTTCGCTTGTTTCCGGTTCACCCGGACTTCATAGATATTTTCGAGCAGATTACCGTCGCCGAGAAACGCGAAATTCTCAAGACTCTGTCACAAGCGATGAGACAGCTCCTGGAGGTGGAAATTTCCGATCAGTTCCCCGGTCTTATCGCCTACGACAGTTATTGGACAACACTGCGAGAAAACCCGTCATTCCGCGCAGTCCAGGATATCAAAGCGGTAATTGACTGCACCCAGGTACTGGAGGGTCGAATTCAGCAAGCTTTCACCCGACCTCCTTACAGGCCCATGGCTCTTCGCATCATTCACGGATTGTCCGTGCACCGACTGACCCATGGCGACATCCATGCACCACTCGGTGCGACTCCAGAGGAGCTGCGCGACTCGTTATGCCTTTACCAGCAAGGCATCGAGGATCTCGGAGGTGAACCTGAAGATGATCTGCTCTCACAGGTCGAGACGGTTCTGGGAGAGATTCGGAAAACCGTGAGCGGCCAGTTCATTTCATCTAATCCGGAGAACCGCCAGTTCTACATTGATCTCAAGAAAACGGATGATTATGATGCTTTGATCGAGAAACGCGCAGAAAGTCTGGATGGATCACACCTGGACCGCTATTATTATGAAACACTGAAACAGGCTATGGAGTGCACAGACGGAACTTATGTGACCGGCTATCAAATCTGGGAGCACGAACTCGAATGGGTCGAGCGCAAAGCGGCCAGATCCGGCTACCTTTTTTTCGGAGCACCGAACCAGAGGTCCACGGCAGTCCCCCCGCGCGATTTTTATTTGTACTTTATACAACCCCACGAACCGCCTCATTTTAAGGACGAAACAAAAGCCGATGAAGTCTTTTTCAAGTTGACCGGAGCAGATAATGCCTTCCGGACAAATCTGCAAAACTATGCCGCAGCTTCAGAGCTGGCTTTCACTTCATCCGGACAGGCCAAAAACGCATACTGGGCCAAGGCCGAGTGCTTCCTGCGGGATTTGACGAGATGGATACAGCAACATCTCACATCCGCTTTCGAAAGAGCCAGGGGAAAGATCGCTGCAGGGAGCGGGGAGAAAGCCAATGCGCGCGATATCATCAATGCGGTCGGCTCCATCTGTCTTGCGACCCATTTCCAGAATAAGGCCCCTGAGTATCCTGTTTTCTCCGTCCTGATCACCAATACCAACCGGGCGCAGGCCGCACAAGACGCTCTGCGGGCCATCGCGGGTCAAAGCAAGACCAGGCAGGCAATCGCGGTGCTCGATGCACTGGAATTGCTGGACGGTGAGCGGCTCGATCCTTCTCAGTCCAGGTATGCCGAATATGTTCTGGATCTTCTGAAGAAAAAGGGGCATGGTCAGGTAGTCAACCGCTCAGAGCTGATACAGGAAGACAGGGACGTAGAGTACATGAACAAGGACCGGTTCCGACTGGAGCCGGAATGGGCAGTAGTTATCCTGGCAGCGCTCGTTTTCTCGGGTGGCCTTGTCCTGACAATCCCAGGAAAGAAATTCGATGCCACGACCCTTCCAGAACTCGCGGCTGTGCCCCTGAATGACTTGATCGCCTTCAAGCACATTGAACGCCCGAAAGGCTGGAACATTCAGGCTCTCAAGGAACTGTTTGAGCTGCTCGGGCTGGCGCCGGGAATGGCACAACAGACCACGGGCCACAGACTCTTGAATGACAGTGAAGTTGAACGGTCTCGTGCGGGCCTGGAAGAGACAAAATTATTTCTCGAATCACTGCAGCCTTTCAGCACGCCGGGGAAACTCAAGAACCTGCGCTTCGAGCCGCGCGAAATCAAGAGTCACCGAAAGGGCCTTCAGATTCTTTCGGATATGGAGTCTCTTCACGAGCTGGTTGCCGACCTCGGGGGAATCGCGTCTTATCTTTCGGCTGCCGAAGCGGTTCTCTCAGAGGAGCACGAATGGGCAAAGCAGATACGAGAAGCGAAGCCTGGAATGCTGCAGTCTATCCAGGAAACCCGCAAGCCGGAACCTGCGCTTCGGTCACAACTGCGTCAGAAGCTCCTGGACTTGAAAAAGGCGTATATTCAGGCATACCTGACTCTTCACACGCGATCTCGCCTGGGTGTCATTGAGGACAAACGCAAGAACGCGCTGATGCGTGATGAACGTCTGGCTTCCCTGAAGAGCCTCGCGACAATCAGCTTGATGCCTCACCAGCAATTGACCGATTACCAGGGGCGCCTTGCAGCTCTGAAAAGCTGTTTCGCCTTGACTCAACAGGAACTGGATACTTCCCCTGTCTGTCCGCACTGTTCATTCAAGCCCGGGACAGAACCCCGGGGAACGGATGCCGGACTCGCCCTTGAGGACATGGACAAAGAGCTTGATAATCTTCTTTCTTCCTGGACAAACACTCTTCTGGTGAATCTCGAAGACCCGACGACCCGTGAAAGCCTGAGTCTACTTGAGCCCCACCAGAAGAAACTTGTGGAGGCTTTTCTCAAGAAACGCACACTTCCTCATCCTTTGGATCAAGATTTCATCCATGCTCTGCAGAACGCCCTCTCAGGACTTGAGCGGGTCACCATCAAAGCTCTTGACCTGCACCGAGCTCTTTTTGCCGATGGCGCTCCCGCGACCTGCGAGGAGATCAAAAGGCGGCTTGAGGAGTATCTGGATCAGATCACGAGGGGTAAGGAGCAGGGTAAGGCGCGGATCGTTTTGTAATAGTAACCACAAATGGACACGGATAAACACGAAAGGCCCCATACTGGACACACCATTACTACAGGGCAAGTGAAGCTCCTCATTGGCGAGGGCGAAGGGCTCACCCTGGAATTCAAGGAGCACTACACCCCGCGCATTGACGAGGACATCGTGGCTTTTGCCAACGCGAGAGGTGGAACCCTGCTTCTCGGGGTGCGGGATGATGGAACCGTCTCCGGTGATCGCTTGACCAATGACCTCAAGGCCAAAATCAACAGCATGGCGAGGAACTGCAAGCCGGCCATGCGCGGCATCTCGATG
>JACPDT010000119.1 GCA_016183865.1 Armatimonadota bacterium
GGGCTTTCGAAAACGAGGTGACGTCGTTTTTCTTCTCGGCGAGAGTTCCCGAAATCTTGAGGGTAGCGAATACCTGGCATATCTTTTCCAAATAGAGGGGGGACTCCCCCCCGAGCCAGACCTCGAAGTTGAAAGAAAAATCCAGGATGCCTGCCTTCAGGCCATTCGACGAAAGTTCGCAGTCTCTTGTCACGACTGCTCGGACGGCGGACTGGCCGTGGCTCTTTCCGAATGCTGCATGGCAGGAGGGATGGGGGCGGAAATAACGCTATCCGATCTCGACCCGGAAACTCTTTTCTCCGAAGCCCCTTCACGAATTCTCCTCACCGCGCCTCCCGAATACGCAGAAACCGTCATCGCACTTTTTCAAGAAAGGAATGTTCCCTTTTCCCGGATCGGGGTCACAGCAGGAGATTCCCTGGTCCTGGCATCGCGGGGCACCCGTATCTCCATTCCAGTCGCAGCCTTGGAAGAAGCCTCACGGAGCGGCCTCATCTCGGCACTGGAGGGAACGGCTGATGCAACGTGAAAACACCCTGATCTGCAACTATCGGATCAAGAAGGCCGTGGGTTATGGAGGAACTTCCACGGTCTACGATGCGGAGGACTGCCGGACCAGGACAAGGGTGGCCCTCAAGGAAATAGACCCCGACTCCATCGAAGAGCGGAAAAGCGCCTTTCAAAAGGAAGGTGACATTCTCTCCCGCCTTTCCCACGCAAACCTGCCCAGAGTCTATGAAGCCTTTTCAGAAGGCGGATTCCTCTACCTTGCCCTTGAGTTTGTCGAAGGTAAGAGTCTTGAAGAAACTCTCTTCGAGCCCGATGTCCTTTCGGAAAGCACAGTCATGGAATGGGGATTGCAGCTTACAAGAGTGCTGGCCTATCTCCATTCCCAGAACCCTCCCATCATTTTCAGGGATTTGAAGCCATCCAACATGATCCTCACGAAAAAGGGGACTCTGAAGCTCATTGATTTTGGGATCGCAAGACGCTATGTTCCCGGGAAACCCATGGACACTTTGATCGTAGGCACGCCGGGCTTCTCGCCTCCGGAACAATATGGTCGGGGACAGACCGACTCCAGATCGGACATTTATTCCCTGGGAGTCACCCTTTATCAATTCCTTTCAAAAATAACTCTCGCCGACGGAATGTTCTACCTGGAACCGATCCGAAAGCTCCGGGCCGACGTTTCCCCCCAGGTGGAGAAGATCATCGCAAGAGCGACACAGATTGAGCGGAACAAGAGATATCAAGATGCCGAAGAGATGGGCGCCGATATCCAAAAATATATGGAAACAAGCGCATCGGCCGCTCCGCAGAGCGTCGGAAGAAGCGAGGAAGTGCCTTCCCCGTGGGGACCCTGGCTTCAAACAGGGTTCCTCTTCCTCTGCAGTCTTCTTGTTCTGGTCGGTCTTCCCTGGGCTCTTCAGAACTTTCTGCGGATGCCTTTTCATCTCCCCCAATGGTTCCCGGCAGGAGGCGCACTCTTGAGCCTCCTGGTCGCAGCGGGGTACCTGATGATGGTTCGGCGCACCTGACCCCTCCCAAACCCACCACCAGGATCTCGCCACAAGGCGAAGAGCCTGAGTGACAAAGTCTAGCTTGCGAACCCCCTCTGAAAGGTTACCCATGAGACTGTTGCATTGTCAACACTTAAATTGTGGGTTATCTGGTACAACGTCATTCCTGCGTAAGCAGGAATCCAGTATTATGATTCTGGATTCCCACTTTCGTGGGAATGACATAACCCCTAAAACAAAGGTTGACAGCCCACTATGGTCCCTGTTGACCTCGTTCTTTTGATTCGAGATGCTAAGCCATTAGCCGGATAATCAAACTGCAAGCTATGAGCTATGATCATGTCGTGCGGTAACGGAACCTAAGAGATCCGAATTATGTTTAATTATTGATTGGTGCGGGCACATCCGTTTCTGTTTGCAGATTTCCGAAGGGGTGGTAATTATGTCTCGGCAAGCGGTCCTCGAAGAATTAGACGAGAGGCAGCTTCTCAAAGCATTGAAAGCCGTTAGAAAGGGCGATTTTTCAGCAAGGCTTCCGGCGGATCTTGAAGGCGTTCAAGGTGAGATATGCGAGACTTTCAATGAAGTCGCCGAAACTAATGAGCGGCTTCGCCGAGAGCTTGAGAAAATCCGGACAACAGTGGGACGGGAGGGAAAAACCTCGGAACGAGTGTCGCTGGGCGCTGTTGAAGGAGGCTGGGTGAAGTGCGCGGAGTCGGTCAACTCGCTCATCAGGGACCTGGTTCAGCCAACAGTGGAAATATCTAGAGTTATCGGCGCCGTGGCAAAGGGTGACCTGTCCCTTACTATGGCGGTGGAAATGGATGACCGCCCTCTCAAGGGTGAATTCCTCAGAACTGCCGAGACCATCAATATCATGGTGGACCAGCTCCGCTCCTTTGCTTCCGAAGTCACGCGCGTGGCTCGGGAAGTGGGAACAGACGGGAAGCTTGGCGGACAGGCAGAGGTAAAAGGGGTAGCCGGCACCTGGAAAGACCTGACGGATAACGTAAACTGGATGGCCGGCAACCTCGCGGCACAGGTGCGCAATATTGCGGAAGTGACTACAGCAGTAGCCAATGGAAACCTCTCGAAAAAGATCACAGTAGATGTCAAAGGGGAGATCCTGGAGCTGAAAGACACGCAGGGACATGGAAGGATCTCACCGATAATGTCAACTCCATGGCTTCCGGCTTGACGGCCCAGGTCAGGGATATTGCGAAAGTGGCCACTGCAGTTGCGAACGGGGACTTGAGCCAGAAGATCACCGTGGATGTGAAGGGGGAAATCCTGGAGCTGAAACAGACCGTCAACCGGATGGTTGACAACCTGAACACCTTCTCAGGGGAGGTCACCCGTGTGGCCCGGGAAGTGGGAACAGAAGGGAAGCTTGGAGGGCAGGCCCAGGTCGGAGGCGTGGCAGGGACGTGGAAAGACCTCACGGACAATGTCAACTCCATGGCGAACAACCTCACCGCACAAGTGCGAAACATTGCGGAAGTGACTACAGCGGTCGCAACGGGAGACCTCTCCAAAAAGATCACCGTTGACGTCAAGGGCGAGATTCTGGAGCTTAAGAACACAATAAACACCATGGTGG
>JACPDT010000002.1 GCA_016183865.1 Armatimonadota bacterium
CCTGCGGCACTGGCTTTGTAAGTAGCTCGAAATCTACCGCGATGCCTCTTCAGTTGATCCTTGATTTGCTTGACGAGGCACGCCATTCCCGGCATGAGAAGGGCGAAACTCCAGCTTAATTCATGGGCATTGGGTCTAGCCCTTCCTTACACTTCCTTTACACATCTCTTACCTGTGCTTTACAATACCCCGCATTCTTGTAACAAGCTTTTGATACCATGGAAATGGAGAAAGCAAGACAAGCAAAGAGGAGGTCAAAGCAATGGACAACATCGGTCTCAGAGGTATCGGAAACGAAGGGTTCGGTATGGGAAGAATCGGCGCAGGGGGATTCGACAAGTTCAGAATGATGATGTGGCTATCGCTCATGCAGCAGGGGCAGTCGGGAAATTCGACTGCAGGAACATACGGACTCGGAGGCCCCCAGGAACAGGGGGATCCCGATCCCGTGGGACATCCCTTCGGCCCCGGCCCCCAGAAACCGGGAGACCCCGATCCCATCGGACATCCCTTCGGCCCTGATAGTTTGAATCTAAGTCCGATAGCACAAAATGATCTTGATGGTCCACAGGAAGTGGGGGACCCCGATCCCATAGGGCATCCCTTCGGCCCAGGTCCCCAGAAGCAGGGTGATCCTGATCCCATCGGCCCAGGTCCCCAGAAGCCGGGTGATCCCGATCCCATCGGGCATCCCTTTGGCCGCGGTCCGCAGAAACCGGGAGATCCTAATCCTTTCGGCCAGGGCCCGCAGAGGCAGGGAGATCCAAATCCCTTTGGTCGAGGTCCACAAAAGCAGGGAGATCCTGTTTAGAAGGCGTCAATGCCGGGGCGGGTCCTGATTATTCCCTCGCAATCCTGAAACTGATGTTGAAGAGGAAGCCGAAAAGGGCCCCCCCGGCCAGGGCGATGCCTAGTGCTCTCCAATCGTGGAGTGTGTTGTAAAGACCTGGTCCCAGAATCGCCGCCCCACCGCCGGCGCCCATCAGCATATCCATGAAGAGCCCATTCGTCGGCTGTATGAGGTGCTCTTTGCTCAACTCACGCTCCAGCCCGGACTTCTTCTCAAGCAAGACTTCCCTCTTATCTTTCAGGGCATCGGTCTCTTTTGAGAGTTCCTGCGCTTCCTGATGCTTTCCCACTACATAGCCGGCCAGGAGGCCGGTCACGGAAGTCACGGCAGTCTCGGCCTGCTCTTTCGATTCTTCTTTCGAGATGTTCCCGATACCAGCCCACGGATTCTTCCAGGGGCTCCCGTTTACCAGGCTTGGAAGTACCATCACTTTTTTCACCTTTCTTCGGGTTGTCTCAGTTAGCCCGGGCCATTAAATAGCAGACGCCCGCCATGGTGGCACTCATGCCGATGGTGATGCCCACAGGACTGATCAGACCTCCTGTGGCGGCGAGGAGTGTCACAATTCCCCCCACGGAAGCGATCTCAGGGAGATTCCTGAAACAGAACTTCACCGCGGGATTCAGACCCTTCTTGGCCTTTTGTTCCAGGTTTCTGATCTGTTCTTCCAGTTTGCCGGTTTCATTCAGGCTCTTGTCTCGCTCTTTCCGAAGATCATCCACGTTGTCTTTTTCGCCGAAGGCCATCCCCGTGAGAACGCCCAAATCGCCTTCAACAGCGATTTTCCCCTTTGTGATCTCTCTTGCGCTCAAAGACCGCCCTGTCCAGTAAAATCCCGGAGTATCCTGAATCGGCACTTACTGACACCTCCGCTCCCACAGTGTTGAACGCCAGACGCCCGACACGGCAGAGTTAAACCCTCAGCCTCATGATACCAAAGGATTCTGTGACATGCCAGTTCCAAAGGGGCTCCAATTTCGGGAGAGATTTCCCGTCCTTGTCTTGATTTCTTCCCGAACTTGGAGTATAATGAAACTGCAGTCTCGCCCCTTCTTACTGATCTGTCACAGACTTTCGGCGATCGGGATCTCTCGAAAGTGAAAGGCGGTGTCGGCAGTCTTGTCTATTTCGTTTTCCACAGATGAGATCATCAACGTCTGCTGGGCTATCTTTGCCGTATGGTGCATCGCGGTTTTCGTGTTTTGCCTTCATTTTAGAAACCGTCTCAGATCTGAGGAAGATGCTGCATCGCATTTTGGCGATTCGACTGTCCCCCTGGAGAGACTTGACCTCGTTTTCATGAAAGATGGGACAAGGGCGGCGATCAAGGATGCGGCGAAAGGGTTGGTGCGCTCCAGGTTCTGCAATCTTGTTGATGACCGTGGATCGGAGAATTCACCAGCCAGAAAATACTTTAGGAGAGCTTATCCGGCGAGAACACCTGAGCAATTGGAAGAATTGGAAAAGAAGACCTGGAAGCTCCATTTCGTTGAGCGGGCGGTACTGTACAAGATCTCCAGGCCTGTGCGGGGATATGCGCTCATTTCAGATCCCACCCTGATTGCCGTCATTTTGCGCCATTACGAGGATGAATACTCAAGGGCTCGAATCTTCCACTCATCTTCCTGCATATTGTGGGAAAACTTGATGCGTACCGCCCGCTTTGTACCACTGCCTGCAGCAGGGATCATTTTCGCCTTCACTCTCATATCCAGTTTGATCGGGCCGTATACAAGTCACATCCTCCTCGCCTTTCCGGCAGCCTATATCCTCCTTTTCCCGCTGGTACTCTGGCTGGCGCAGCGAGAAGACAGTGAGGCGGATAGGCTCCGCCTCACTGTGAGAGGGCGTCTCCTTGTCGGCGAATTGCGGGACCGCCCAAAGAAAAGTATGGCCGCGACTTCGGAGGCCGATGCCGACACATGCGGTGACGCGGATGTAAGGCCTGATACAGCTTTCACGGCTGATGGACTCGGCAGGGAGGGCGAAACGGCAGTCGGTTTAAGCGTCGCCGTTGCGGCATCGGCGGCGCTGGAATCCGCTGTTCAACAGGGAGAAGGGGGAGACGCTTTTTCAGAGAACCTCTGGCTTGATTCATCCTTTGACGGGTGTTTCGATGCTCCTTACGACGGAGGCGGCGATGGGGACTATGGAGGCTATTACTGATTTCTACATACCTGCAGGCCTTAGGAGAAGCGTAAACTGAGCACCAAGGGTCCCCCATTTTTCAGATGGCTTCCTGCCTACATATGGGCAGTAACTTTGGCAGGCATGGCTGCGCTCGGCTTGACCCTCCTCCGACACCGGCTGCCCGCCCCGGCGGACGCACTCCTGCTCTTTGCCCTTGTCTATGCATCCAACTACAGCATCGTAGACCTTCCTAAACGAAAAATCACCTTCTCTTATACCCTTCCCGTCCTCTATGCGGGAATTCTAATGTTCGGCCCCGCCTCCACCCTCCCCATGCTCCTGGGGAGGGTAGTGTTTTATTTACAGAGGCGGCCCGAAGTCCGAAAGCTCCTGTTCAATACGGGCAGGGACGCCCTGTGCATCAGTCTTCCCGCTTGGATTTGCCAGATTTTCGGCGCCCCCCTCGGCCTTTCAAGCCTTTCCCTGGGGCACGCCCTTCCCATTGCCGCAAGCTGGCTCTTCCTCGCTTTTCTCGATTGGGCCACTCTCGGGATCCTGCAAAGTCTCCTTGAGAATCTTCCCCCCTGGAAAATACGTTTTTCCCTGGCGGAGCAGGCGGATGACTGGCTCCTGCTTCCCCTGGGTCTCCTCATGGTTATGGTTTGGACCTCCAATGGCCCTTTCCACTTGATTTGGGTGCTGATTCCCATGGGTTCCGCAATCGTGGTCTTCCGCCAAGTTGTAAAGCGCACAGAGGAAAGCAAAGAGCTTCGGCTCCTTTACCAGATGGCCCGACAACTGACATCCAGTCTGGACTTGCCAAGAATCCTGAATTTTCTGGCCATCGAGGTTTTGAGGGTGCTCCCTTGCGATCACTCCGCACTATACCTCAGGAATGACAACAAGTCTTCCCTTGAGATTCAGGCTGAGGCCCCTGCCGGCGTTGCGGGGCCGCTGCCCAGGATTTTCGAGACCACGGACGAGCCCCTGGGATGTGTAGCAACTTCGGGGGAATCCTTCATCGGCGCCTTTTCCCTCGGGAAAGGCGGGGAAGGAAGCCTTCTCGCCGTGCCCCTTCAGGCGGAAGGAGAAACAGTGGGTGTTCTCGTTGCATACAGAACCGTCCCTTCCGCCTTCCTGGAAGGCCACAAGGAGTTCTTGACCATTCTGGGAAATCAGGCGGCTTCAGCCATCCTGAACGCGAAGCTCTATCAGGAAACATTGCGGGCCCAGGCTCAACTGGTGGAATCAAGCAAGATGGCGGCACTGGGACAGCTTTCCGCAGGAGTGGCACACGAGACCAACAATCCCCTGGGCGCTATTCTGAACAGCGCCGAGCTATTGCGACATTCGAACCTGGGGGCCGATGACCAGGACACTTTGGATATTATCCTCACGGCATCGGAGAGATGCAAAGGCATCGTGGAGAAGATGTTGAACTACTCCCATCCTTCCCTGGCCTTCGTCCGGGCGGATCTGGCCGAGATAGCGACAGATACCCTTGTCTTGATGGACCACCAGATTTCCGGAACAGGTATCACGGTCAAGGGAGAGCTGCGTTCTGCGCATGCGGGTCACGTGGTGCCCGGGCAGATCTCCCAGGTTCTGGCCAATCTGCTCGTGAATGCAAAAGATGCCATAGTGGAACGCACTTCCGCCGACCCGGGCGGCGACACGGGCCTCATCACGGTCCGCACTGGGAGCCTTGGTGGCGATGTCTCTCTGGAGGTTTCGGACAACGGCGCAGGGATTCCCGAATCCATCCTCGACCGGATTTTCGATCCATTCTTCACAACAAAAGACGTGGGAAGCGGGACAGGTCTCGGCCTCTGGGTGAGTCGCGGCATCGTACAAAAGCATGGTGGGACGATTCAGGCCGAATCTTCTCCTGAAGGCGGCACGACATTCCGTGTGCTGATACCATCGCACTAAGTGGGTCGAGACCCACTAAGCAGGAGGAAATCCCAGGGACTTGGGGAATCCATTTTTTTACGGGGAGTATCCGATGCTGGAAAAGGTTCTCATTATTGACGACGATGACCTGGTGCGGCGTACCCTGCAGAAGGTCCTTGAAAAAGAGGGATTTTCCGTTTCATCTGCGGGCAGCGGTCCTGAGGCTATTGATCTGGCCAGGGAGCTGGCTTATGATGTGATTGTCTGTGATGTCCGAATGCGGGCGATCAAGCTGGGAGTGGACGACTACCTTTACAAGCCCTTCGAGATAGAGGAGCTCCTCCACAGCCTCAAGAGAAATCTGGACGCACTCCGGCTCTTCAGGGAAAAGGAAGAAATGACCCGCAAAGTGATCGAAGCGGAGACCCGGGCGCGCTACGCAGAGGAGATTGAGAAAAAGAACCTCGAGCTGTCCCTTCTCTATGAGGTGAGTCGCTCTCTTTCGACCAGCATCTATGTCAAGGAGATTATCCAGGTAGTTGACAGGACTTTCGAGAAGATTCTGCCCGAATGCTCCAGGGTGATCCATCTCGCGGAGCCCAGAGAGGAGTTTCGGGGCCTTCTCCAGGATTTCGCAAAAAACGGGAATCCCTCCTCCGGCCAGGGTGTCAGTCTGTGTGTCTATGAGCGCCTTCCCGAGCCCTACTCGTCCCTTTCTTCCCGTTTTCCCTGGGAACGGGATTATCCCTCCGTTCTGGAGGAGGTTCGAACCTTGTATGTCCCCCTTTCCGTGGGGCAGCAACTGTATGGACTCCTGGAGATCGTTCCCAAGGGCGATGTTTCGGACCGGAATGCTCTCTTTCCATTGCTGGTTACACTGGCGAATCAGATCGCCCTGGCCTTGGAGAATGCCGTGCACTTTGAATACGCCTTCTCCATGGCCACTATGGATGGTCTCACCGGTCTCTATAACCATCGCTTGATGCAGGAGCTTCTCGAAAAGGAGCTTTCCAGGGCGAAGCGGGCAGGGGAGTCCTTGTCCCTTCTCCTGGTGGATATTGATTTTTTCAAGAAATTCAACGACTCCTATGGGCACCAGGTCGGCGATCTGGTGCTGAAAAAGGTGGCGTCAACGATAAAGGCCGGTATTCGTGACGGGGATCTGGCCGCCCGATACGGTGGCGAGGAGTTTGCCGTTGTCCTGCCCTCCACCCCGCCTGCTGTGGCCCTGGAAGTTGGGGAAAGGATCCGCAAGGAAATATCCGCTCAGGCCGGCAATCTGGGGGAAGCCTCCGGAAAGAAGCCGTTCCTGGTCACCGTGAGCGGGGGGGTCGCTTCTTTTCCGGACCACGCCCTGTCCAAGGTGGACCTGATTGAAAGGGCAGATTCCGCCTTGTATCACGCAAAGGGCACCGGGAGGAACCGGATCTTCACGTTCGAGGAAGAGATTCCCAGGGTCCGAAAGGGGAAGGGCCTTTTTCAAAAGGGAGGCCGCAGCCTCCTGGAGAAGATCTTCGATCTGGAGGTGGCCCGCACTCTGGGGGATCTCATTGACGCCCGGGACGCCCACATCCAGGGGCATTCGGTCAAGGTGGCCGAATATGCCGTCAAGGTCGGAAGCCGGCTCCGTCTCGACCATGACGAGATTCTTGCTCTGAGGAGAGCCGGATTGCTGCATGATATCGGGAAAATCGGCATCTCCGAATCCATTTTGCAAAAGAAGGGTCCCTTGTCTCCCCATGAAAAAGAGATCGTCGAGTCTCATCCCTCTTTGAGCACCGAGCTTCTGGAGCGATTGGGCACATTCGGCACACTGATCCCCATCATCTATCAACACCAGGAGCATTTTGACGGAAACGGGTATCCTGAAGGGCTGAAGGGACCGCAAATCCACCTTGGTGCGCGAATCCTGGCGGTAGTGGACGCCTTCGTAACAATGGTGGAAGAGCGACCCTATCGTCCGGCTATTTCCCTGGAAGACGCGCTGACGGAACTCTCCAGGAACGCTGGGAAACAGTTCGATCCAATCGTGGTTTCCGCCCTCAAGGAAGTGCTGGAAAAGGAGAAGGAAGGGGACTAATACCAACCTCTCTGGTAGTTCGGCGCCTCTTTGATGTCATGGACGCCATGGGGATGGCTCTCTCTCACGGATGCAGGGGAGACTCGAATGAATCTGGCTCGTTTCATCTCAGGGATGGTCTTTGCTCCGATATATCCCATGCCTGCTCTCAGGCCCCCGATGAGTTGATGGATCACGTTTCCCAGAGGTCCTTTGTATGGCACTCGCCCTTCGATCCCCTCAGGCACCAGTTTTCCCGGATCTGTCTCGGGATCCTGTCCATATCGGTCTCTGGAGTATCGCTTCATGGCGGCAAGAGATCCCATTCCCCGATACTCCTTGTACCGTTCACCATCGTAAAGGATGATGTCTCCGGGGCTTTCATCGGTTCCTGCAAAAAGGCTCCCGATCATGATCGAATCCGCCCCTCCTGCAAGAGGGCATTCGTGAATAGCGGTGACCTGAGGCATTCCAACACCGGCCACGATTCGAGTTGTGCAGATCGAGCCTGGCCCAAGGCCCACTTTGACCGCATCAGCTCCTGATTCTATAAGGGCCCTAGTTCCCTCAGGGGTAACGACATTCCCTGCGATCACCTGCACCGAAAGCTCTGCTGAGACTCTTCGTATCATTTCCAAAACCCCTTTGGAGTGGCCGTGGGCGGTGTCCACGACCAGGACATCCACTTCCGCTTCGGCAAGGGCTTTGGCTCTTTCCCAGGCATCTCCGCGAACGCCGACGGCAGCGCCCACCAGGAGCCTGCCATGGTCGTCCTTGGAAGCATTCGGGAACTGGCGTCTCTTCATGATGTCCTTGACCGTGAAAAGCCCTTTAAGATTTCCGGCGGCATCCACAATGGGCAGTTTCTCGATCTTGTTCTTATGGAGGATCTCCTCCGCCTGCTCCAGAGTCGTGCCTTCCCTGGCGGTGATGAGGTTCTCCTTCGTCATCAGAGAAGAGACAGGCTGATCGAAATTTTGCTCAAATCGGAGGTCTCTGTTGGTCAGGATGCCCACAAGCTTTTCTCCCTCCACAATGGGGACACCCGAAATATGGTGCATCTCCATTACCTCGAGGGCGGTGCGAATCGGCTCATCAGGGGAGAGAGAAACAGGATTCCGGATCATCTGGCTCTCAAAACGCTTTACCCGTTTGACTTCCTCAACCTGTTCCTTAATGGAAAGGTTCCTGTGGACGATCCCTATCCCACCTTCCCTGGCCATAGCAATAGCCGTGCGGGATCCGGTCACTGTGTCCATGGCGGCGCTCACGAGTGGGATTGCGAGGCAGATCTTCGGCGTCAGGATCGTGGATGTATCTACATCTGCTGGAAGAATGTCGGAATACTCGGGGAGGAGCATGACATCATCAAAGGTATAGCCTTCCCGAGTCCATTCTTCCATGCATCTTTCTCCTTTTCAAATTGAATCGCCTATGATGGTCCTATTCTTCGGAGGGGAAGATGAAGTTCCTTCACCTGGAGACGGCCTCATCCTGAAGTATTCGTCCATCCCTGAAGCAGACGATTCTGCGGCAGAATTCCGCGACATCCCGCTCGTGAGTGATGAGCAGGATGGTGATCCCCTCTTGCTCATTGAGATTCCGAAAGATGTCCACCACTTCCATGCTTGTCTTCGTGTCGAGGTTGCCTGTGGGCTCGTCCGCAAGTATGATGGTCGGATTGTTGACCAGGGCTCTGGCAATGGCCACCCGTTGCTGCTGCCCGCCCGACAGTTGATTCGGGAAGTGATGGATTCGATCTTCCAGTCCCATCATTCGGAGTATTTCGAGAGCCCTTCTCTTACGCTCCCGCTCCGGGACCGCGGAATAGACCAGAGGCATCTCCACATTGCCCAAAGAAGTGGTTCGGGGAATCAGATTGTAGTTTTGAAACACGAAGCCGATGCGGCGGATTCGAAAATGAGCCAGCTCAACATCATTCATGTCCTGGACAGGGACCCCTTCCAGCAGGTACTGTCCTTTCGTGGGCTTGTCCAGGCATCCAATCATGTTCATGAATGTGGATTTTCCGGAACCTGAAGGCCCCGTGATCGCCACGAACTCTCCCCTGGAGATCGTAAGATTCACCCCATCCAGGGCAGCAATGCGAATCTCCCCATTGACATATTCCTTGGAAAGACCCTCCACCCGGATCAATGCGTCCGTCTTCATGCGCTCAGGAACGGCCGGAAGTCGCCATAACTGCCGGCAAAGAAGTTTGGAATCGGACCTTCAGTCATAGTATGCGAGTTTCTCCCTTTTGCGGGGGTTCAGCCACCCGGTTTGAAACAGGCCCTTTCAAACGACTGCTATCTACTTTAGATATTGATCACTGCTACTGTATGTGTGGTCCCACGTGGGACATTCCAATCTTTCCTTATTATATCAGGATGGCCCGGATTGATCAATAGAAGAAGCCAATGAGATTGCTTTCAGAGGAATTCCCCCGCCCCCGTCAAAGTTATCTTCGGTGAAAGAAAATAGATGAACATTGAAATCCCCTTGCATTCACCCGAAATGGTGTTGGTATTGGATTTTGGGTCCCAGTACAACCGACTCATCGTGCGGAAGGTACGGGAATGCGGGGTATACTGTGAGCTGATTCCCCACGACACCCCCGTGAAAGAGATAGAGCGACTCGCACCCAAGGGGCTGATCCTTTCAGGGGGGCCTGCGAGTGTGTATGACAAGAATGCGCCCCACCTTTCAAAAAAGCTCCTCGAATCGGGGATTCCTGTTCTCGGAATCTGCTATGGAATGCAGCTCCTGGCTCATTTGCTTGGCGGCTCCGTTGCGCCGGGCCACAAGAGGGAGTATGGACGCTGCCGGCTGATGGTTCATGAGGGAGATTCCCTGTTTCGGGGGCTTCCCGATTCCGTGATCTGCTGGATGAGCCACGGAGACATCGTCCACTCGCCTCCTTCCGGGTTTTCGACACTTGCCGGAACAGCGGATGTTCCGGTTGCCGCCATGGGGGACTCGTCCAGGAGGATTTTCGGCGTCCAGTTCCACCCCGAAGTGACTCACACCCAGTATGGAAAGGAGATTCTCAAGAATTTTCTTTCCACGGTCTGCGGCTGCTCCATGACGTGGGATGCAGGCCGCAGCCACTGGAAGATTGTGGAAGAGCTTTCCAAGGCTCTGGCTCGGGGCAAAGCCATATGCGCCCTCTCGGGAGGCGTGGATTCGACCGTTGCTGCCGGTCTCGTGTCGCTGGCCATGGGGGATCGCCTGACCTGTGTGTTTGTGGATAACGGCCTCTTGCGCCTTGGAGAGGTGGAGATGGTGAAGGACACGTTCAGCCGCCTCTTTTCGTCCCGATTTGTAGCAGTGGATGGGTCTGCTCGATTTCTGAAAGCCCTGAGCAGGGTTGTGGATCCTGAAGAAAAACGCAAACGAATAGGACGGGAGTTTATAAGGGTTTTCGAGGAAGAGGCAGGACGTCTGGGAAGAACCGATTTTCTCGTTCAAGGCACTCTCTATCCCGATGTGATCGAGAGCAGGGGCACAAGGACCGCAGCAAAGATCAAAACCCATCACAATGTGGGGGGGCTTCCCAGGAAAATGAAGCTGACCCTCGTGGAGCCCTTGCGTTATCTTTTCAAGGACGAAGTGCGGATCATGGCAAAATCTCTGGGTCTTCCCGACAGGTTGATCCAGAGGCAGCCCTTCCCCGGTCCGGGCCTTGCTGTGCGGGTTCTGGGGGAAGTTACCCCGGAGAGGCTGGATACACTGCGCCAGGCGGATCTCATCGTAAGGGAAGAGATTGAGAAAATTCCTTATGAGGATCGCCCCTGGCAGTTTTTCGCGGTTCTTCTTCCCGTAAAATCGGTGGGGGTGATGGGTGACGGAAGGACCTATGCGGATATCATCGGGGTACGTGCCGTTAATTCTGAGGATGGAATGACCTGCGACTGGTCCAGGCTGTCCCATTCCACACTGGAGACGATATCCAGCCGAATCGTAAACGAGGTTCCCGGAGTGAATCGAGTCGTATATGACATCACCTCCAAACCTCCGGCTACAATCGAGTGGGAGTAATGGATATGAAAATACTCGTCATAGGTTCAGGCGCCAGGGAGCATGCGCTCGTCTGGGCTCTTTCCAGGAGCCCTCGGGTCGCCGAGATCATGGTATGTCCCGGAAACGCAGGGATGGAAAATCTGGCACGGCGGATCTCCTTGGACCCTTTGAATATTGAGGCCATCGCCCGACTGGCTCAGGACAAGCACGTGGATTTGACCGTCGTGGGACCGGAGGCGCCTCTGGTTTCAGGAATCGCAGATGTCTTCTCAGAAAGAGGGCTTCCTCTTTTCGGACCCGGCGCCCGGGCGGCTCGGATTGAAGGAAGCAAGGCATGGGCGAAAGACCTGATGGTAAAGCATGGAATTCCCACGGCAAGTCACAGGACCTTCAGCGACCTCGATCTCGCGAAGGCTTATGTTTCCTCTCATCCCGTTCCTGTTGTGGTAAAGGCGGACGGTTTGGCTGCGGGAAAGGGAGTCGTGGTCGCTCAAACGAGGGATGAAGCCCTTGCCGTCCTCTGCGATTTCATGGGTGGGCGCTCCCTCGGTGAAGCGGGAAAGACCATCATCGTTGAAGAGTTTCTGGAAGGTCGCGAGTTTTCGCTCCTGGGTTTGACGGACGGTAAGACCGTTCTGGATCTCCTCCCTGCCTGTGACTACAAGCGGGCTTGCGACGGGAATCGCGGTCCCAACACAGGGGGAATGGGAGCCTCTTGCCCCACCGATTTTCTTTCAAGAGACGATCTCCGCGAAGGGATCAGGATATTGAAACAGACCGTGGCGGCTCTCGAAAAGGAAGGATGCCCTTATTCGGGAGTCCTGTACGGTGGATTCATGCGCACATCCCAGGGAGTCAGGGTCCTGGAATTCAACTGTCGGTTCGGCGATCCCGAAACACAGGTGATTCTCCCTCTTCTTCAGAGCGATCTGGCGGGGCTGCTCACCTCCTGCGCCCATGGCGCCTTAAGGGACGATGCCCTTTCCTGGAGCACCTCTTCCGCGGTAGGAGTAGTCGTGGCCCGAGAGGGTTATCCGGGCTCTTACAAAAAAGGCAATCCTCTCCCTGATCTCCAATCAGTCCCGAAGGAGATTCTCGTGTTCCACGCGGGAACCGAAAGATCCGTGGGAGAGCTGGTGAACACGGGGGGGAGAACACTTACCTTCACGGCTTTCGGCGCCGATCGGGATGAGGCGGCAAGCCGTGCATACGAGGTTCTCTCACAGTTGTCCTTTTCAGGGTTTTTCTTCAGATCCGATATCGGCAAAGAGGTGAGTTTTTCGTGGATCTCTTAGTTTCCGAAGATCAGGATCATCCCAGGGAGGCTTGCGCGGTACTTGGGATCTATGCCACAGGGGAAAGAGTAGCAGCAGTGGCGTATTTTGCCCTTTTCGCTCTTCAGCACAGAGGGCAGGAAAGCTCCGGCATTGCCGTGGCGGATGGAAAGGCTCTGGAGTGCTACAAGGAAATGGGCCTGGTCTCCCAGGTCTTCTCACCAGAGATTCTGGAGCGCCTGGAGGGGCACATTGCCGTGGGGCATAACCGGTATTCCACAACAGGATCGTCCCGCATTGACAACGCGCAGCCGATTCTTGCGAAAAGCCATCTGGGTCCGCTGGCTCTCGCCCACAACGGCAACCTCACCAATCATGATGGAATTCGGTGCCAGTTGGAGCAAAGGGGGATCGCCTTCTCCTCCACGAGTGACAGCGAGGTCATTGCCAAGCTTTTTGCCCTTGCACCCGGCGACACCCCGGATGAGAAAATCAAGAATACCATGAATCAATTGGCCGGCGCATACTCGGTCGTTCTCTCGACCAGAGACACACTGATCGCGTTTCGCGATCCCTTCGGTGTAAGGCCTCTTTGCATCGGGGAGCTTTCCGACAATGGAACCAGGGGTTGGGTCATCGCCTCGGAGAGCTGCGCTCTGGGAACCATCGGGGCCCGCTTTGTGCGGGAGGTGAAACCTGGAGAGGCCATTATCATAGATGAGAATGGGTTCAGGGCCTTTCAGGCGAGAGAAGCACCCGGCCGGCACGCTCTTTGCATTTTTGAATACATCTATTTTGCAAGACCCGATTCCATCATCAATGGAAAGAGCATATACTGGGCAAGATATAATATGGGGCGTCAACTGGCCAGGGAACATCCTGTGGCTGCAGACGGCGTCATGGCTATTCCCGATTCATCCGTTCCTGCCGCCATTGGTTTTGCGGCGGAATCGCGACTTCCCTTCTGCGAGGGGCTCATCAAGAACCGCTATATCGCCCGCACCTTCATTCAGCCTGCTCAGACGATGCGCAAGCTCGGCATCAAGCTGAAATTCAACCCATTGAGAGAGAATATCGCAGGCCACAAGCTCATTGTAGTGGATGATTCCATAGTCAGGGGGAATACCACCAAATCCATCGTTGCCTTGCTGAGGGAGGTAGGGGCCAAAGAAGTGCATGTGCGGATCACCTCCCCTCCCATGATCAAGCCCTGCTATTTGGGAGTGGATACGGCCAGAGAGAATGAGCTGATCGCTTCCCACAATACTGTGGAACAGATCAGGCAGCATATCCAGGCGGACAGTCTGGGCTACCTCACCCTGGAAGGGCTTCTTTCGGCCATTGACTTTCCCAGGGAAGACTTTTGCACAGGCTGCTTCAACGGAAACTATCCGGGAAGCGGGATATCGGAGCGGCACGAGGCATGTCCTATCTACGTGTAGGAGGGCCAGTGGAGGGATCGAGAGGGGTCACCAGGAAAGCCGGACTGGTTGTGCTTCTTTCCGGAAAGGGATCGAATCTGCAGGCATTGATCGAGGGCTGCAGGGCAGGGCGTTTGTTTGCGGACATCGTTCTGGTCGTGAGCAATCGTCCTGATGCAGAGGGACTGATCAAGGCTCAGATCGCAGGGATACCGCACAGGGTCCTTACTTTCAGGAAGTCCCTGCAAAGCAGGGAGGAATACGACCAGGACCTGGCGCGCCTCGTGGGTTCCGTGCAACCTGATCTTGTGATTCTCGCCGGTTTTATGCAGATTCTAACATCTTTTTTCCTCAATTCCTTCCCGGAGCGGGTGATCAACCTGCATCCGGCCCTCCTCCCGGAGGATCCCGAAAGTGACGGAATAGTCCTTCCCGACGGCACTGTTTCCCCCGTTTTCAGGGGTGCCCACGCCATCCGTCTTGCCCTCGATGCCGGGGTGTCTCATGCAGGCTGCACGGTTCACCTTGTGACGGAGAAAGTGGATTGCGGCCAGGTCATTGCTTCCTCCCTGGTGCGCATCAAGCCCGGTGACACGGAGGATTCGCTTCGGGAGCGAATCCAGAAAGAGGAGCATCGCATTCTGCCTATGGCTGTGCAGACTTTTCTGCAGTCTCTTTCGCAGCCCGCGGGGGCCCCAAGGCTGTAGTAGTAGGCGCAGGGAATCCCCCCCTCTTGACAAGCTCTGAAAAATAGTTTAATATTAAATTATTCCAGTTTAACTTAATTCCTGGCAAGATTTCTTTCTCTCCGTGAGACACGACTCTGTCGGAAAGGAGGCATCAATGGGCACCCATTACAGAGGACCTCCGGAGGAGGTGAGGGCGCTGGATGTGTATATAAAGCTCGTAAGAGCTGCGGAATCGTTGGTCGCGAAGGTGAGTCGCCATGTGGAGACCTTCGGATTGACGGTGAGCCAGTTTGGCGTTCTTGAAGCTTTGCATCATCTCGGTGCCCTTTGTCAGAATGCGCTTGGCAGGAAGCTTCTCAGAACCGGTGGGAATATCACCCTGGTGGTGGATAACCTGGAAAAAGCGGGCCTCGTTGCAAGGGAACGACAAAAAACAGACCGCCGTTTCATCACCGTAAACCTGACCCCCCGGGGACGGGATCTCATTGCCGAAGTTTTTCCGGGAGTGGTGGAGATCATTGTGAAGGAAATGGCGCCGCTTTCTCCTGCGGAACAGGAGCGGTTGGGACTCCTTTGCCGGAAGCTCGGCCTGGGAACGAATGATAAGGAGGTACGAAATGTTTCATAGGATTTTCGTTTTCACGTTCATCGCAAGTCTTTTCCTCTTTCAAGGCGCTTACAGCGCGGAGAAGTACTCTGTTGACCCTGTGCACTCAAGGATCACATTCTCCGTTCGCCACATGATGCTTTCCAATGTGAGCGGTGAATTCAAGACCTATTCGGGCGCCATCACCCACGACGCAAAGGATGCGACGAAACTCACGGCCTCCGGTGTCATAAAGGTGGCAAGTCTGGATACCGGCAACGCCGACAGGGACAAGCACTTGCGGGGCACTGAGTTCTTTGATGCGGACAAATATCCTGAGATCGTTTTTCAGGGCAAACAGGTCAAGAAATCGGGAAAAGACTATGTCATGATCGGAACATTAACCATGCACGGGGTCTCCAAGGACGTGAAAATTCCTTTTCAAATCATGGGCAAAGTGAAAGACCCATGGGGCAAAGAGCGGCTGGGCCTGCAGGCTCGTCTGACCATTAACAGGCGCGATTTCGGCATCGCTTTCAACAAGACCCTTGACAACGGAGGTTTGATGGTCGGAAATGAAGTCACTATTGACCTGAATGTGGAGGGTGTGAAGGACTGAGGTCCGACCGATACCCCCTGCTCCACCCAAAAACCCTGATTTTGAACAAATCAGGGTTTTTGGGTCTTATTTGTGAACACATTGTTAAACACTGTTAACATCCCTGCAACAAACTTCATAAATTGGCGTGATATAATGGAATCAGACATTTTGGAGGGAGGATGGGTACAATGAGAAAGAACAGGATGAAGGGACAGGCTGCCTGGCGGGTTCTCGGTCTGCTTCTGATCGCAGCCTTGATCGTCGGTCTCGCCTCTCATGACTCTTATGCCGGAAAAAGCAACAAGGGCGGAGAAGTCATTGTTGACCATGCGACCACCAGCACTTCCACAAGCACTGCGACCATGAATATCTCCTCAGGCGCGAATTACACAGGGACGGTTTCTTCAGACAACATGGGCTCCGCATCGTACTTCCGGAAGCACTATCATTCCGCTCTTTCTGCTGCGGAGGTGGAAAGCTACTATCTTTCAGGAATCACGACTTTGCCGGCGAACCAGGAGTTGGCTGCACAGTCCGGAACCATTGACGGCTGGATGAACTGGAATCTGAGCGGTTTGACCGACGCCCAGTTGCTTGAGCCTTCTACTGTGTGGCTTCAGATATACGGCGGTCGTTCGGTGCATAACTACGGCGGTGGATCATATACCTCCTCGACCGCAACCTACAGCACATCCAGCGGGACCCACACGGAAGTGACGGCGAACTCCTGGACACAGACTCAGAACGCGGGGACGGGAAGAATCACGATCCGGAGAACCAACACGAATACGGATACCAAGACGATCACTGCCAATCTTCAGTATACGCAGTATTCGCTCACCGCGTCAGGGCACACGAGTCCGTTGGTTCTGGACCTGGATGGGGACGGCAAGCTTCAGGCTTCCGGAGGGTCCTGGCTGACTCATCCGAATACCGATCTGCGGCGAGTGGTCGTATTTGACATAGACGGCAACGGCTTTGAGTCTCTTGTGGAATGGGTCGGACCTCAGGACGGACTTCTGGTTCAACCCAGGGCCGATGGGACCATGGATGGGACCTGCCTTTTCGGGACAGCAGATGGATATGATGACGGATATCAAAAGCTGGTGACTTTGGACCTCAACAGGGATGGGAAAATCACGGGCAAAGAGCTGGAAGGTCTCCAGGTCTGGCAGGACAAGAACACAAACGGAACTCTCGAATCGGGCGAGCTGCTCACCCTTGAGTCGCTTGGAATTACCGAGCTGGGCTGTCGCCACAGAGATTACGTGAGCTACTTTGTGCAAAAGGGCAAGAAACAGACCATGTGGGATTGGTGGCCCAATATGGGAAACCTTCGGACTGTAGAAATCGGAGAAGTCAGGTAGCCCGCAAAGTGCTTGTTGCGCAGAAGGCCTCTCCGGGGCCTTCTGCCTTTTTGGGAGGGGAAAAGAGCACGGGAAGGAAACACTGAGAAAAACCAAACAGAGGAGGTTCACATGCCGAAAGCGGCCAGAGTCTTACTTGTTCTTGTTCTTTCAAGCCTTCTTTGCCCGGCCCTTCGGGCGGATCAGGACATCCCTCTTTCTCGCTTAAGCTCCCTGGGGGTTGTCCTTCAGAGATGCATGCTGAATGTTCTATCCCCTGACGGAGGCTTGCTGCTGGTGCAGCAGAAAACGTCGGACACCGGCCGCATCAGGAAAGGCCTTGTTTACGATCTTCTGGCTTTCCGGTTCAAGGACGGGAAACTCCTCAGAGTGGACAGGATTCCGCTCCCCATGCGTGAGTATGAGCAGATTGCTCTTGCCGACTCGGGAAAAGAAGCGCTGATTATGGGACATCGAGGCGCGCTTCTCGTCCTGGCAGACCTGGAGAAAAAGACTGCCCGCGTAGTATGGAAGCACACGAAGGGAGTTCCCGGATTTCGGTGTGAAGGTCTCATGTGGTTCAGAGACGGCCGCTATTACGCGGTGGGTTATTCCTATGACGAGCGGGCTGTAGCCCTTGGAGATGACATGGTTGTCATTGATCCCCACCAATCGGGCCCCGGCATGTTCCGTAAAGTAATGGATGTGGGAAAGCTCATGACGAGCATTCCCGGCCCCGTGAGCCTTCGGGTTTTCGATTCCCCTGACGCTGTTTACTACATATATTGGGACCCCAAAGCCAGGAAGACAAGGCTTGAGGCTTATTGGAACGGAAAAAAGACGCCTTTGAACGAGGCGGACCTGATTCCCACATTTGCCTGCCATGGCGGCCGAGTTCTCCATGACACAAGAAGCCTTGAGAAGAAAACCATTGAGACGCTGATCCAGGACGTTCCGACCGGAAAAAAGTGGGTCCTGGCCAAGGGCATCCCTTACACGTACTACTTCGTCTCAGAGAAGGTCGCTACAGGCACACTGCGACTCTCCCCCAATGGCACCGCCTATGCCTTCATGAATCCCAGGGGGATCCACTGGGGGCAGATTCCACCCAGGTGACCCTCGCAAAAAATTGCAGAAATTTCAGAAAATTCCCTCTTGACAAATGTACCGATGTATATTATAATATAAATGTGAACATTCGAACATTGAGGAATTCAAGGAGGTACATTGAAGAGAAAACCAGGGCCGGCGAGAAAATCGGGCGAAGAACGACAGCAAGAAATCTTGAGGTACATAATTGAGAGCATTGAGGAAAGGGGCTACCCGCCTACGATCAGGGAGATTTGCCGGCATTTTGGGATGTCGTCTCCCAATGCTCCGAAAAGGCACCTCCTGGCTCTTGAGGAAAAAGGGTTGATTCGCAGGCAAACCACGGCGAGAGGTATAGCCGTAGGGGCAGAGGCAATGCCCAGGCGGGCGTCAGTCATGGAATTACCGGTTGTGGGGACCGTTGCCGCCGGGCTCCCTATCACGGCGGAAGAAAATCGTGAGGGGACGCTTCCCCTGGCCGAGGATTTTGTGGGGAACATTCCGGGGGCCTTTCTCTTGAAGGTTAAGGGAGACAGCATGGCAGACCGCATCCTGAACGGAGACCTCGTTGTGGTAAAGCCTCAGGCCGGTGCCCATGACGGGGATCTGGTTGTTGCGGTTCTGGAGGATGAGGCGACAGTCAAGCGGTTTTATCACCGAAAGGATCATATCATCCTGAAGGCGGATAACCCTGAATACGGGGAAATCAGAGTGGACAAAGATTTTCGAATCAATGGCATCGTAGTCGGACTTTTACGCAGATATTAACAAGATCTTTCGGGGATGGTTCAAGGGGCTCTGAAGAACTAGAAAAACATATCGGGCCTACGCCTATACCTGGGACTGAGACCGGGTCAGGGTGATCATCGCGGGTCGGTCTGTGGCAATCCACGGATTCCGGCCCGCACAGGGGGAAGGAAGTCATGCGCGGTACAGCAGGTTATTTCCTTTCAGGAAAGGATGCCTGGCGGTGTTTGCAGTCATCCGGGTCGTTTTTCGCCGATGTCCGTGTCGTACAACAAGCGTTTCGGCCGCCCCTTGAAGAGGAGGAAGCTACGCTTCAGGCTGGTCTTCTCGCAGAGATTTTTCAGTTGTTCCCTGGAAGCCGTATTGCATAGGGAGAAGGAGAGGATCGTTATGCCCGCTCTCTCAGTGAAGGCTCAGAAGCTCCGTACTGTCAGGAAGTCCAGACCCAGGTATCAGCTTATTATTTCGGATCTCTTTGAGGATGATCTCTTCGAGGCGCTGAAGGACCTATGTCTGTTCTGCACGGTCTTTGTGCTTTTCCTCGGCGCCCTTTGGGTGGTGGGGTAATGGGGAGGTCAGGTGGGGCACATTCATGATCTCATTTGCTTTCTCGGATAAGGGCAGAGATCATTGAGGGCGCATGCAGGGCAACGGGGGTTGCGGGCGGTACACACGCGCCTCCCGTGAAGAATGAGCGCATGGCCGAAGAAGATCCATTCCTCCTGGGGGATGAGGGCCATGAGGGCGCCCTCGATTTTTTCGGGTTGGGAGTTCTTCGTCAGCTCAAGGCGCTGGGATACCCTTGCCACATGGGTGTCAACCACCACCCCTGATGAAATGCCGAATGCCGTTCCGAGAACCACATTGGCTGTTTTCCGGGCCACTCCCGGGAGGGTCAGCAGGTCGTCCATATTTGCGGGAACCTTGCCCTTGTGCTTGTCCGCGATCAATTTGCAGGCAGCCCTGATATTCCTGGCTTTGTTACGAAAGAAACCTGTGGACCTGACCAGCCCTTCGAGCTCGGCGATATCGGCCTGCCCGAGTGAAAAAGCGTCAGGGTATCTTCGAAAAAGAACGGGCGTGACCTGGTTTACGCGCTCATCCGTGCACTGGGCCGAAAGGATGGTGGAGACCAACAACTGGACAGGGTTTGTGTGATACAGAGAGCACTGTGCGTCAGGGTACGCTTCCCTGAGCCGGCTGACTAGCTCCGTAGCTTTCCCTTTTCCCCGATGGCTCCCGTGCCCGAGTTCCTCCACCATGTGGACTCTTCCCTGATTTTCCCTCCCCTTCCTATCTTTCTTGATCTTAGCCACTGACTGCGCCCCTGTTCACACCGATCTCGCGGGCAACGGACAAACACGCACCAGGGTCCGTATCGCCGTCCTGCCCGGCAGGGAGCTGGGGCCTCAGACGTTCTTCCGCCTCCTGAAGCACCCACATCATCTCAGAGGTGGCCGATGGGGCGAGACGGGGCTTTTCGCGCTTGAGCCCTCGTTCCGCCAGATCATATTCTTTCAGGGTGCCGCAGACTCCTGAGCGGAAATTGTAGACCGCGGCGCGAAGATCAAAATAGCCGGCCATTCCCTTGATCAGGGAGCAGACCATGGGGCAGGTGGAGACCATACATGTGCCGGGTTTCATCTTCTTCCTGGTCCGGCGGAACATGGGGATCAAGGCATCCACTACTGCCCAGTGCCCCGTGGTGGAGATGTGAAAACGCACGCCGAGCCTTAGCGCGACGGCCTTCATTTTTCCGATTCCGCACGCATCACACACGGGCCCGCCGGGATGAGAGCAATTCGCCGTGTAGCGGCCGGAAGGGCAGGAATGCGGTTTCTGACAATAAGATACGGCAAAGAGAAAACAAGAGGGGTCCAGAACGAGGCACTCCACGAGCTCTTCCTTATCCCGCACCCGATAGAACATGTTTCCATTTTCGTCAACGCGCTCAACCGGCGCCTCGCGCTGGACCTTTCTGTAGTTTCTAAGAAGGGCAAAAGGGTGTTTCAGAATTTCCCATAGGAGGACCGGACAGGTCTTGCTTTTCAAGTAATAGTCGAAGAGAATCTTGTTCCATGTCTCTCCATACCGGCGAGTGTATTGAGCTCCTCCACGTTCTGCTTGTTGGTTCGTCACGACTACGTCTCCTCTTCGCAAGATTCTCTTTCTTTAGTTCCCCTTCCTCTCCCCTCCTCAATGAATGAATCTTGGCGCCAGGCCTTGACAGCTCCGTGGAGCATGAGATAGAATAGACGAGCAGCCCTGTCGTGAAAGGAAGGAATCATGCCATCAAAATTGAAGGAACGGGTAATTGAAGTTCTGGACGCTATTCGACCCGGGCTTATGGCCGACGGAGGGGACGTGGAGTTCGTGGAGATCACAAAGGGCATTGTAAAATTGCGTCTCACCGGCGCCTGCCACGGGTGCCCCATGTCTGCCTATACATTGAAAGTGGGTATCGAAAGCGCCATCCGCCACAGTGTTCCAGAGATCCTGGAAGTGGTGGCCATCTAGTCGTGGTGAAAATGATTACATTCCTGCCCAAGGGGAAGCGAATTGCCGTCAAGCCCAGGGAATCCATTCTGGATGCGGCCCTGGAGATCGGGCTCAGGTTGCGACACGTATGCGACCGCAAGGCCTCATGCACTACGTGCAAAGTTCTTGTTGAGACAGGGATGGAGCATTTGAGCCCAATGGAGAAGAAAGAGGCAGAGATGTTGGGCGAGGGGCGCATCGCCCAGAACATCCGCCTCTCCTGCCAGGCCCGCCTGACCGGCACCGGATCCGTGACTGTCGTAATCCCCAACCTCTACGAGGCTCCAAAAGCCACCGCCTGAGATTTAGAACTGCATCAATTGCCTCGGGTCAACGGCCCGACCGTTTACTCTGTACTCAAAGTGAAGATGAGGACCTGTCGAGTTGCCCGTGCTTCCAACGTAGCCGATTACCTGCCCTGCCTGGACATTCTGTCCTTGCTGGGCGGCGAAGCCTGACATGTGCGCGTATCGGGTCGTACTCCCGTCTGCGTGCTGTATCTCGACCCAGTTTCCGTACCCACCCTGGTCGCTGGCCACTCTCACAACTCGTCCTGCCTTCGCAGCCCGTATAGGTGTTCCGGCAGTAGCTGCGAGGTCAATACCGGTATGGGTGTTATTCGCATAGCGACCGCGAGCATACTCGGTCTGTCCAAATTCCTGGGTGATTCGATAGTTGTCCAGGGGCCGCACAAGTCCCTGACCATCAGGAATCGGGCCATTGTTCGCGACAGGCGCTCCCACCGGCGCTCCTCCACCGGCGCCGCCTGTTTGCACCGCGCCAGGCGCTCCTTGCTGTCCGCCGAAGGCAGGGACTCCGGGGAATCCACTTCCACCATTCTGCAAGGCCCCTCCGGCCAACGGATTTCCTCCACCCTGACCCGTCAGTTGGGACAGCAGTTGTATGAGCATGGAGAGTATCTGGACAAGCATCGTCATTTGTTGCTGGGAATTCCCTGCACCGCAGCACTCCATGTAGGGACTTCCGGAGAAACCGTCGTATCCGGTCAGGCCCGCCGGACCGCTCTGAAGACCGGAAGATGGATACATCCATTGAAGATTCGGCATCGACCCGATGCCGACGTTTGGGACAGATGCCAGAGGATCCACTGTGATTCCCCCTTCCTTTTCTCTTGTGAGTCATGATCAGGGCGCCCTGTCACAAATATCACAACAGGGGGCCACGGAATGTAAACTGCCCGTTAACTTCTTGTGAACATTGTAGGGAAGCTGAGAGGCTGGGAAGAATAGTCCTCTATCAGGAGGGACCTCATGGGAAAAACGACTCTGCTCGCAATCTTTCTTCTGGCTCTCTGCACGGCGTCCGGCATCCTAATCTGGTGGGTGAAAACAAGGGTGGTTCGATATCGGAAGGAGCTGGAAGCAGTTCGTTCCAGGCTGCTTCTGGATCCCGAGAAAGACGCCGGAATTCTTTCCAAAGGATCCATGAACGGAGAAAAAGGGAAAGCGGCTGACGGGGCTGCCTCCCCTGAGAAATAGCGGGCTCATGTACTTACGAAAGCTAGAGCTTTTCGGTTTCAAGACCTTCGCCGATCGCACGGAAATCGAATTCGGCTCGGGGATCACCGCCATCGTCGGGCCGAACGGAAGCGGCAAGAGCAACATTGCCGATGCGATCCGGTGGGTCCTTGGAGAGCAAAGTGCGAGAACCCTTCGCGGAAACCGCATGGAAGACGTGATCTTCGCGGGAACGGATGCCCGAAAATCGCTGAGTCTTTGCGAAGTTACACTGGTATTGGACAACTCGGAAGCGACTCTTCCCCTCGATTTTTCCGAAGTAAGCGTTTCCCGCAGAGTGGTGCGCTCGGGTGAAGCCGAGTATCTCATCAACAAGACTCCGTGCCGTATGCGTGATATCCATGAGCTTTTCATGGGAACAGGCATCGGAGTGGATTCCTTCGCCCTCATCGGGCAGGGGGAAATTGATCTCATTCTCTCCGCGGACCCCCGTGACCGTCGCCTGATTCTGGAAGAAACGGCAGGTGTCAGCAAGTACCGTTTTCGAAAGCGGGAGGCCCTCAAGAAACTGGAGCAAACCGGTCAGAATCTGGTCAGGGTTCAGGACATCCTGACAGAGGTGGAAGCACGGATCGGGCCTCTTTTCGAGCAGAAGGAGAAGGCGCTCCGGTTTCTGCACGCCACCCGGGAGCTTCGGGAGCTTGAAGTCCAATTGCTGTCCGTGGAATGGGACAAGACGAAGGTGAGACATGAGGAGTATAAAGGGAAGGTGCTGGCCCTGGAGGCGGAAATTCAAAAGCAAAAGGAGACGAATCTGGCTCTTGAAAAGGACAGAGACGCCTTGAAGGGCATGGAGTCCAGCCGGCAGGCTGAATGGAACCAGGCTCAGGAAGAAGTCGCCGATTGCCGCGTTGCCCAGGAACGGGAGGTGCTCGCAGACGCACAGCTCGCAAAGGATGAAGAGATGGGCAGGGAGCGCATAAGGACTCTCGACCAGGAGATCGCGGACCTGGAATTACGGGCACAGGATCTTGCCCGTGCCGTCGCGGAGGAGGAAGACTCTCTCGCCGTCGTTGGTTCGGAAATGCAGGCTCTGGCCCAGGGACAGAAAACTCTCGCGGAAGAGAACCGGGACCGCATGAAAGAGCTCGCCGACATCACGGAGATCATTGAGGCGAGAAAGTCCACTTATGACGAGGCACGGGAAGAGCGGGCTTCCCTTGAAACTCGTCTGGACCACATCAAAGTCCAGGAGCAGGACTTGCTTGCGCGCCTTGCCAGAGTCGAGGTGGACTCCGATTCACTGGATGAGGAGACGGCCGACATCCAACAGAGGACAGCGGAAGGGAAGGCTGAGCTGGAGGATCTCTGGCGCCGGATACAGGACGCCAAAGAGAGGAGTCAGCAGTTGACCCGGTCGAGACGCGAGAAGGGTGAGCTTCGAAAATCGGTGGTTTCTCAGTGGGAGGCACTCCATTACGACCTGAAGGAAAAGAAATCCAGGCGAGCGATCTTATCGGATCTGGATCAGCAACAGGAGGGGTACAACGAGGGGGTACGGGCAATCCTGAAAAAAGGAGCCGAATTCGGGGGAATTCTGGGTACCCTCGGGGATCTCTTGCATGTGCCGGAGCCCTTTGAGAGGCCGATCGAGATCGCTCTCGGTCATTATGTTCAATCTATTGTCCTAAAAGAGGGGGAAGCGGCTCGTGATGCGATTCAATATTTGAGGCAGAAAAAGGCCGGTAGAGCCACCTTTCTCCCCCTTAACCACATGCGTCCCCCTGATCCGCGGCTCTCAGATGATCTCAGGGAAGCTCCCGGTTTTCGCGGTCTGGCTGCCGATTTCGTCACATGTGATCCCCGTTGCAGGGAGATCGTCGAGTCTCTTCTCTCCGCAGTGGCCGTCTTTGACGACCTTCCCGCAGCAATCTCCGCATCCCGCAAGGCGCCGGCCGGGGACAGGCGCATGTATGTCACCCTGGAGGGGGACCTCCTCACACCGGATGGGGCGGTCACCGGCGGGGAGGGGCGCACTCAGAGGAAGAGCCTCCTGGGCAGAAAGCGCATTCTCGATACATTGAAGGCGGAAATTCAGAAAATGGAAGAAGAGCTTCTTCTTGTCCTTCAATCCAAGACCGACCTGGAGACGGAAGTGAACCTCCTTGACGAAGAGTTTCGAAGAGTCGCCCAGGATCTTACGGACGCCCAATTGAAGGAGCGGGAGATCACGTCCCGATGCCGTCATCTGGAAGAACGAGAAGAGCGGCTCAAGAGGGACAAGAATCGCACTCTGGAAGAAATTGCCCGATGCAAGGAAGAGCTGTGCTCCGCCCAGGATTCAAGGACAAAAGCGCAGATGCGTCTTGAGAAGCTCAACATCTGGCTCGGGAGTGAGGAAACCAGGGGAGACGAAACGGGTCAAGACCTGGCGGAGAGAAGGGCGGCCCTCACCGAGATCCAGAAAAGGGAAACCGAGGTTCAGGTTTCCTTGGCGGCCCTCAAAGAGAAATGCGAATCCACAACCCGGCGCCTTTCCGCGCTCAAAGAGGATGGGGCCGCTCTTGTGGAGCAAGGGAAAGCCCGAGGGCTTATTCTGGCTGAAAGTCGGGATTCTCTGGCAAAAGCCATTAAGGAGAGGGCCGAATCAGGGGTGAGGCTGAACAGGCTGAAGCTGGAGTTGGCCGCATGCATGGAAAGAGGGGACACCCTCTCGGAGACCCGAAAAACCATTGCCGCCGAGTCGGAACAAATAGAGAAAAGCCTTGCAGAGATTCGGAGCCGATTGGAGGAGCTTCTTTCAGCTCGGGAGGCCTGGAAGATCAAAGAAACGGAGGCATCCGCCCGGATCGCCGAGCTGTCGGACCGCCTGGAGCGCGAGTTCGGGCTTTCTTTTGATCAATCGGGAAAATCTCTTAAGGAGAATGAAACGGCTGGGGCCTCTCGCAGAGTCAGGCAATTGCGCCAGGAGATTCAGGAGCTTGGACCCGTGAATCTCTCGGCTGTATCCGATTACGAGAAGCTCGATGACCGCCACAGGTTCCTGACATCGCAATGCAGGGATTTGCAGGAGTCTCTGGATGCCCTCCGAGAGATCATCTCCGATATTGATGAGACCACTCGCAAGCAGTTCGGCCAGACCTTTGAACAGGTGAGAGAGCGATTTGGGCAGATGTTCTGCCGCCTTTTCGGCGGCGGAAGGGCTGACCTCCGCTTGTCGGATCCTCAGGATCTGTTGGAAACAGGGGTTGAAATCGCCGCATGTCCGCCCGGCAAAAGGATGCAGAATCTGAACCTCCTGTCAGGGGGAGAGAAAGCACTCACGGCTATTGCCTTTTTGATGGCTCTCCTTTCCGTCCGGCCCAGTCCTTTCTGCGTTCTGGATGAAATTGATGCTCCCCTGGATGATGCCAATGTGGAACGGTACATCCAGATTCTGAAGGAGTTTTCCCTGCACTCCCAGTTTATCCTGATCACCCATAACCGCAGGAGCATGGAAGAGGCGGAAGTTCTCTACGGCGCCACGATGGAAGAAGCGGGGGTCTCAAGACTGCTTTCCGTAAGGCTGGCAGACGCCAAGGCCCTTGCAGGATCACAGCCATAAAAACGCAGAAAGCTTCGGGTCGAGCCGGAAGCTCGCCCCGGGCTTTCTGAATCAAGTTTCAGTCAAGAGCTCACCAGGGACCACAATCCCAGTTCCACGCCACTGCTTCTTGCCGCAGAGGAACTAGATTCTGACCTGCTGTACGCTCTTCTTTCCACCATCAAAGGTGCCCAGTATGTCCCGAATGATTCGCAGGAATAGCTCCTGCTCGGTAGCTGTGCGACCCGTCAGGAGGTGGTTCAATTCGTACACATATACGCTGGGCTCTGAAGTCACTTCTTCGATGAAGAAGTGGTACATGGGAACTCCAAAAACTTTGGAAATCCGCTCCAGCGTCGAGAGGGAGGGAACTTTTATCCCTTTCTCGATGGGGCCGATGTACGAAGGATGTACGCCGATCTTCTCGGCGAACGCCTCCTGGCTGAGGTGAAGAGTTGACCGAAGTTTCCGTATTTTTTTGCTGATTAGTCTTCTGACAACGCTCATGATATCTCCTCCATTGTATCGGATGGCTATGGAATCTTCAAGATTCCTAAAGTATGATGACGAATACTATTGGTATGTTGATTTTTCGGTTTCACCAGCTTTCCATCCAAAAGTAGGGGCATACCTCTCTCCGGGTAGTTCGATGCAGATAGTCGAGGAAAGTTGCAAGAATGTCACAGGGTTTTTCATTGCCCTACGGAAATAGTATTCTTCTATTTTTTGCTCCAACCTTGTGACAAAGAGGAAAAAAATGAACTGGTTTGCAAAATTGAGAGAAAGCCTGAGCAAGACTAAGAATGGTTTTGTTGACAAGGTCACCCGCGTTTTTTCAAGATCCAGGATTGACGAAGATCTTTGGATTGAATTGGAGGAAACCCTTCTGACAGCAGATGTCGGTGTTGCCACGACCGATCGTCTCCTTGCGGAGATGCGGAAAGTGACGAAGGAGCGGAAGCTTCTCGGGCCGGAAGAGCTGTTCCCCATATTTAGGGAGCATGTGAGGGGACTGTTCGCCGAACGTGACAGAGGCCTTGTGGAATCTCAGGCAAAGCCGCAAGTGATCCTCATTATCGGGGTGAACGGCTCAGGAAAGACGACCAGCATCGCTAAACTGGCTTATTATCTAAAGAAGAAGGGGGACAAGGTGCTTCTTGCTGCCGCAGACACTTTCAGGGCTGCCGCAGGAGATCAGTTGGAGATATGGGCTCACAGGGTGGGAGCAGAGCTGGTTCGACACAAGGAGGGCGCAGACCCTGCAGCCGTGGTTTTTGACGCGCTCGCCGCCTCCCGGGCGAGGGGCATGGATGTGCTGATAATTGACACAGCCGGGAGACTTCATACAAAGACCAATCTCATGGAAGAGCTAAAGAAGGTTTGCCGGATCATAAAACGGGAGATTCCGGACGCTCCCCACGAGGTGCTCCTGGTCCTGGACGCCACAACGGGCCAGAATGCCCTTTCCCAGGCGACGCTCTTTCTCTCCGCTGTTCCTGTTTCCGGAATCGTGCTCTCCAAGCTGGACGGCACCGCAAAAGGGGGGGCGATAATCTCCATAGAGGATTCCCTGAAGGTTCCGGTCAAATTTATCGGCATGGGGGAAACAGAGGATGCCCTCCGCCCTTTTCAGCCGGAGGACTTCGTTCAGGCCCTTTTTGAGGGGTAGGATTCAGATGGTGGATTTGGAGGTATTCCATGTTCGGAAAGAGTGCTGTTTCACTGGCGGTTTTCTTGTTACTCTGGGTGTTCTCCTGCGGGGGGTGGGCCCTCGAGGTTCAGGCAGAGCGCGGGGCGGTGATCGTTCACGTACAGGGAAAGGTCTGGCTTCAATCGCAGGGGAAGAAATCACCTGCAACCGAGAACGCCAGAGCTTATGTGGGGGACGCGATTGCGACCGAAAGCGCATCACGCGCCATTGTTCTTTTGGACGGATCCACCACCGTTCGCCTGGATGAGAAAACATCGCTCACCATCGCCTCCCCCTCCCAGGAGAATTCCTTCTGGTGCAAGGTAAGGGTCTCCTCGGGAAGGATCTGGATGGAGGTAAATCGTCTCCTAAAAGGTGAGAAAAAACGGGACCCCATAGAAGTGGAAACACCCACAGGGCTTGCTGCCGTGCATGGAACGGTGTTGCAGGTGGATGTGGAAGGGAATGAGTCGGAGATCACCGTCCACGAGGGATCTGTGCAGATCGGCGACCAGGAGATACAGAGCGGCGAGACGGGTCGGATGACGCCACGGGGATTCAGGCGGGGCGAATACAAGCTGGGAAAATTTGCGGAATGGAATTTCGAGGAAGCCCTTCAGGCTCAATCCAAGAAGATGGAAAAAGTGATCCGCCTGATCCTTCAGCAGTATATCACCAATCCGAAGGCAAAGGAGCGCATGAGCCGATGGATCGTCGCGGGAACCATCGTGGAGCAGACTCCACAGGAGCTGGTCGTTTCCGTTTCCGCGGGTGCCAGGAAATCCATGAAAAAGGCGCAAAAGATGCGGCAGAGGTTGCAGGAGAGGCGATCCGGGAAGAAGAGCGGTTCTTCCCCCGAGACTTCCGAGCAGGAAGGCGACTCTGAGCTTGTAACCATGAGAATCCCGAAGGAGAAGCTGGAAGGGATCGTGGTCTATGTGGATGGTCAGGCCTCCACATTGGAAGCGGTTCGTCCGGGGCAGCCTTTT
>JACPDT010000120.1:0-11120 GCA_016183865.1 Armatimonadota bacterium
GGGGTGGAGTGAGCTTTAGTTCGGCCCTTACCTTGAAGGCGCGTAATAAGAGTTTCGACCGGCAGCATGGTCCGTAGATCCCGATGGACGCCTACTTTCAAGACCCGCAATACGGCTATGTTTGAAGCCTCAGAGGAATTGCCACAGGGACCGCAAACAAAAAGACTGATTTCGCAGAATGTCAGAAGGTGCTCGATGAATCATCCACAAGGATCGCGACAGTTCCTTTGGCCTGGTCCACAACTACAACAGTCCGCTTGTTGTCCGTTTTCTTAAGATTTTCCGGACCGGATTCAGTATCTTGCCTTGAGTGCATATAGTGTTTGCGACCCAAGTGATCCAAAACGAACGAGAAGTCGCTCTTCTCGACAGTGGATGCTCCTGAGGGCGACTCGAGTCTATTGGAACAAGACTCAGACAACTCCAGCTTTTCACCTGACGAGGGATCATACTTCAAGACCAGATCGTGGGACATCTGTGGTTCGGTGGATCTCTGGTGGTATACGACTGAGCCGAGTGCATCGTCCTTATCCAAACTGTTGTCGTTATCCCTTTTCACCACATCGGACATACCGGAATCGATCCAGTCAACTGTCTGAATGCCCCGTTTCAGCACGGGATCAATTTCGCCGTGTTCCGCCCCATCGCGGGCCGCTTGAGAGGCCTGTCTGAATGCTGCCAGATCCAGATTGTACTCATGTTCAAAGTGATTCACTTTTGTGTTCATCGGGCAACCATCCTTTCAAGGCGTCCGCAAAATCTCCCCGAAGAGGCAGTCCTTTATGATCAGAGTACCTGCATGCCCTCAAAAAAGTCTCACGTATTTCTCAAATGCCGGTCGGTCTCGGCCCTGTGATGTAAAATGTTTAATCATGGACGGCAAGGGAAGTAGAGAAATGCCCGTTTGTCACCTCGTAGCATGGCGAAAAGAGGAACAGGACCACTGGACCAGGTCCTTGATCGCATCGCGGCTGGATAGCCTTTCTTTGAATCCAAGGCGTCGCCTGATGAGTGTGGTGTCCACTACGAAATCAGTCCTGGCGCGACCAAACATCGAGAACTCCTCGGGCAGATCATCTGCGGTTTCCTTCCACTCAATTTTCACTCCCATGATTTCTGCGATCAGGTCCGCCCTTTCACGCATGGCCGGTGTGCAAGCCTCGCCGACATTGTAGACTGAGAAGCCGGTTTCCTCTGATTCCGCCGCCAGAACCACTGCGTATGCTACATCTGCCGCATGACCCATTGTCCAGCGCCAGGAAGCCCCGTCCTGGCAGAGAATCTCCCGCTTCCCCGAATCAAGGCGTTCCACCAGCGACCCCAAACGGAGCTGATAGTCCCCTGAGCCATAAGTTCAACCTCCTTCTTGTCGTAGTCGTGCCACCCGTCGCGATCAGCCAGCCCTCTAAGTGGGTAGGGAATGGTAAGCGGGGAGTTTTCTGTGACTACTTCTTCGGGCTCTGGGGCGGGGAGACCGTTCAGGAGACCGAATTGAGCATATACGTCGTGGCTTGACAATACTACAGCGCGCAAATTGAGAGCTGACATCGCATTTGCTGATATTCCCGCATCCGAGCTTGTCATGGCGAGCGTATCTATGACTACATCCGGGCGGATAGAGTGGAGTGCTTCTTGCACTTGCTCCTGATCGTGGCGATTGACGAGAATCTCACGGACAGATTCCGGCAGCAGACAGGAATGGATTCCTCGATGCAGCACCCAGACCTCGTGCCTCCTAGCTGCTGATTGACGAACTGCTTCTAACCCGATGAACCGGGTTCCGCCAATGAATGCTATCTTCACCTCAATACTCCCTCAGGTCAGCCTGTGGCCGGCGCTTACCCATTTCACGCGGAAATTTCAGTGGAATAGGTCTTTTCCTATCCTGTGGTCGAATACCGCGCCATCACTTCTTATGAAACTTGACCACATTGGAGCTGTCCGTTGCGGCGACCCCGGCTTCGACGACTTTTCGGAGAAGAACCGGCGAGACGTTCCAGCGCTGCCCGTTCTCTGTGATTACCGTAACGGTCTTTCTATTGTAGCGGGTGACCATTCCGAACAAGACAGGGTGTCCATCAGGCTGAAAAGTGATTCGGTCGCCAACTCGGAACTCCAGCATCTGAGTGTGCGCACGCATCTGCGCCAGGAAATGAAGACGCGCCACGATTCGATGGTTCAGAGCAATCAGTTCCGCTTCCGTAAGCTTGTCAATGTCTATGTTCATCTTTTCGCTCCTCCGGTCATGTTCCACCTTCCTCAGGCAATTTGGCGGAAAGACAGGAAAATTGATTTTCCCATACCGTGATTTTCGCGGGGAAGTGGAAACTCCCTTGTTGGGGAGAGGCGGCAAAACTCAGAGGGGATTGCGCCCGGCCCGCCGAATCTCCATGCATTCACTATTCTTCTGCGCGTTGCAAATTGCAGTAATGTCAGCGCGGAGGGGTGACGCCGGAGGGTGGGCTCCCGCAGGCGGCAGGACCCCGTAGCGCGTCATTCTGCGGCGAATTCGCGCGGTTTGCAACGCGCAGCACCATAAGCAAGGGGAGTTTATTGTGCGTTTTTTTCGAGGGGACGGACAGGCCCGTCCGAAATATGCCGTCAGGAAAGAGAAGCCTGTTTCCCACATTCCGGATAATCTCTGGACAAAATGTTCCCATTGCGGCGACATCCTCTATACGAAGGAGTTCGTAGAGAATTTCAAGGTATGCTCCAAATGTGGCGCCCACGAGAAATTGTCGGCATGGGAGCGTCTGGAGCTTCTCGCGGATCCCGGAACCTTTGAGGAATGGGATGCAGGGCTCTCCCCTGCCGACCCGCTCCAATTCGGGGAAGACTATCTGAACCGGGTGCGGAGTGACCAGAAGCGGACAGGGCTGTGTGAGGCGGCATTGTCGGGGTCAGGCAGGATCCTGGGTCATCCCGTGGCCCTGGCCATCATGGATTTCGCCTTTCGCGGCGGCAGCATGGGGTCTGTTGTGGGTGAGAAGATCACACGTACAATCGAAGGCGCCCGGGACCGGAATCTCCCTTTGCTCGTGGTGGCGGTTTCAGGGGGCGCCCGCATGCAGGAGGGCGCTTTCTCCTTGATGCAGATGGCCAAGACCTCGGCCGCAATAGCCCGATTCAAGGAAGCAGGCCACTTTTATATCTCCGTCCTCTCCGATCCAACTACGGCCGGCGTGGCCGCCAGTTTTGCGTCCCTCGCAGACGTAATTCTCGCCGAACCGGGCGCGTTGATCGGGTTCACCGGTCCCTGGGTCATCGAACAGACCATCAGGCAGAAGCTGCCGCCCGGTTTTCAGACAGCCGAATTCCTTCTGAGTCACGGATTCATTGACAAGGTGATTCCCAGGAAAGCTCTGAAAGGGACGATAGGAAAACTCCTGGAGTATGCTTCTTTGGGGAAGGAGCAGGTGTGGTCTGAACGCTGACAATCCCCCTGCCGCCGAAGGCTCATTATGACCTGGTATGAACCCCTTTTGGCCACTGGCCAGGCCATTCTTCTTCTGGTCGGGCTGACCCTCATCTATCGAATCCTTTTCAGGGCCGAGGAAAGACGCCCGTGGGCTCGCTGCATCATCACAAGGACCCGGATATGGGCATATGTAAGCATGTTTTTCCTTTCCGGCCTCTGGCTTGTGCATCAATGGGTGTCCCTTTCCGGCCGGGGTCTGATTCTCAAAGTTCTGTATCTCTTGACGGCAGCAACCCTCACAGTTCTCCTGGTGGAAGCTCTGTCCGCCTTTGTGTACGATTATTTTTTAATTCAGAGACGGCAGGCGAGCGTCCCAGCTCTCTTCCGTGATCTCGCCCGCGGCATCGTATACCTGATTCTGATCGGTCTTTTCATCTGGGGAGTCCTTCACATTGACATCACACCCCTTCTGACCACCTCCGCCATTGTCTCGATCATCATCGGCCTCGCACTTCAGGAAACTCTTGGGAATGTCTTTTCAGGGCTTGCCCTCCATCTATCCCGTCCCTTCTCTCTTGGCGACTGGATCGAGGTAGGCAACTATGAGGGCAAAGTGGAGAGAATTGATTGGAGGGCCACCTCGATTCGGACCCTGAGTGGAGACTTTGTGGTCATACCGAACAGCAGCCTGGCAAAGCAGGACCTCCGGAATTATTCGTCGCCCACCAGTCATCACGCGCGCATCGTCTCCGTCGGCGCACACTACAATCACCCTCCCAGCCTGGTAACGGATACCCTCCTGGCGGCGGCCCGCAGCTCTGCAGGGGTGATCTCGGACCCCCCGCCGAAAGCCTGGGTCACAACATACGGGGACTTTTCCATCACCTATCGGCTCAAGTTCTGGCTTGATGATTTCAGCGATCATGATGACATAGAATCCAATGTCATGAGGCAGATCTGGTACCATTTCAAGAGATCGGGGATCGTTTTCCCTTTTCCCATAAGGGAGGTTTACCACCACCGAAGCGAGGAAGGGACGCCCGACCTTCTCGGAGACGGCGCCGTCCTGGGAACAATTGACTTCTTCAAGCCCCTCACCGCTGAAGCGATGGCCTCCCTGGCCCAACGGCTTCGCCACGACCTTTACCCAAGAGGGGATATCGTTTTCCGCCAGGGCGATCCTGGAGACAGGTTTTATGTGGTGAAATCGGGGCTTGTGGAAGTGGCGATACGAAACGATGGAGGGGATCTCCTATTTTCCACCAATCTCGGACCTGGTTCCTTTTTCGGAGAGATGTCGCTTCTCACAGGGGATCCCCGTTCCGCCGCTGTGCGCGTCTTGGAGGACTCGGTATTGCTGTCACTGGGCAAGGCGGACCTCAAGGATCTGCTGGATCGGCACCCCAAGCTCGATGAGCTGATCTGTGACGCCATAGCCGCCCGACAGGCTCTGGCGCAGGATCGCATGACGGACATGGGGCTGGCTTCTTCTCCGGAAGGGGGAAGTGAGAACGAGACGCGCAGGCGCAGCAACCAGTTGTTGGGTCGGCTGAGGGAGTTCTTTTCCTATTAGTGCTTTCGCTGATCGGGAATTATCTTTTCCACTTCGTTGTGGGGCCTGGGAATGACATGAACCGATACCAGCTCCCCCACCTTTCGAGCCGCTCCCGCGCCTGCATCCGTGGCCGCCTTGACGGCGCCCACATCGCCGCGCACCATGACCGTCACAAGGCCTTGCTCAACTCTCTCGTAGCCTATAAGAACAACCTTGGCTGCTTTCACCATGGCATCGGCGGCTTCCACTGCGCCTATGAATCCGCGAGTTTCGATCATTCCCAGGGCCTGGGCGTACAGTTCCATGTTTTTTGCTCCTTTATCATTCATTATTGCTTGCTACGCCCCACGGGGGGCGACTATCGTCTGAGCATACCCAGGAGTCCATGGACATTGATCTGGCGGTTCAAGTCGGCGATGGCATCGGTAAGAGGGATCTCCTTGGGGCAGACCTCCACACAGTTTTGTGCATTTCCGCAACTTGCTATGCCTTCCCTTCCCATCAGAACGCGGAGGCGTTCCGTCCTGTTCCTTGCGCCGGTGGGATGTCCGTTGAAGAGAGCGACCTGGGCCAGGGGCGCAGGTCCCATAAATGGCGACCTGGAATTCACCTGAGGGCACGCTTCCAAGCAACATCCGCAGGTCATGCATCTTGAGAACTCGTACAGGTACTGCTGGTCATCCGATGAGAGCCGTGGTCCTGGGCCGAGATCGTAGGTGCCGTCAATGGGGATCCAGGCTCGAACCTTCTTGAGGCTCTCGAACATGCGGCTTCGATCTACCAGGAGATCGCGGACAACCGGAAACTTGGTCATGGGTTCCAGAAGAATCGGTTGTTTCAAATGATCCACAAGAGCGGAGCAGGCCTGACGTGCTCTGTCGTTGATGAGCATGGAGCATGCGCCGCAGACCTCTTCAAGACAATTGCAATCCCAGACAACAGGGGTTGTCCTGTCGCCCTGTCGGGTGACGGGGTTCTTTTGAATCTCCATGAGGGCGGAGATCACGTTCATATTGGGTTTGCGAGGAACCGAGAACTCCTCCCAGCGCGCCCTGGCGCCCTGGTTCTCCTGGCGTTTTATTCGAAGAATCACATCCTCAGACATGGCCGGCTACCTCCTTTCTTTCAGCCGAGGCAGAGGCGGAGTCATTTCCAGCATTCTTATCGGTATCGTATTTTCGAGTTCTGAGCTTGATGAAAGAAGTGTCCACAGGCTCATAGGAGAAAATCGGGCCTCCTGGCGCGTATTTGGCCTTTGTGGTGACAAGCCATTTTTCGTCATTTCGGTCCTCAAATTCGGGCTTGAAGTGGCTCCCACGGCTCTCATCCCTGGCCAGGGCACCCAGTGTGATGACCCTTGCCAATTCCAGCATGTTCCATAACTGTCGCGTGAAAGAAGCAGATGGGTTTGCCCACTTGCCCTTGTCCGGGAGCTTGATCTTCTTCCAGCGCTCCTGGAATTCCTGAACCTTGTTATCTGTAGCTTTGAGCCTGTCGTTGTGGCGAACCACGGTAACATTCTCGGTCATCACGTCACCCAGCTCCTGCCAGATGCGGTAAGGATTCTCGGTTCCATCCATCCCGTAGATCTCCGAAAAAGCCGTATCCTCGCGTGATTTCTCCACATCAAACAGGCTTGAGGGCGCATCATCGGCTGTCTTCTTGAGCCCTTTTATGTATCGGACTGCGGCCGGGCCGCAAACCAATCCGCCGTATATGCAGGAGAGAAGGGAATTGGCCCCCAGGCGATTGGCGCCGTGGTATTGGTAGTCGCATTCGCCGACCGCAAAAAGCCCCTTCACGTTGGTCATCTGGTCGTAATCCACCCACATGCCGCCCATTGTGTAATGAACGGCAGGGAAAACCCTCATCGGGACCTTTCGGGGGTCCTTTCCCATGAATTTCTCATATATCTCCAGGACGCCCTTGAGCTTGAGATCAAGCAGACGTGCGGGGATGTGGGTGAGGTCCAGATAGACCTGCTTTTCGCCCCCTATTCCCATTTTCATGTCAAAGACCACTCTGTAGATCGCCCGGGACGCCACATCCCTGGGGACCAGGTTGGCATAAGCGGGATACCATTCCTCAAGGAAATGCCACCTGTCCTTTTCAGGAATATCCTGACCTGCCCTCTTGTCATTGGGGTCTTTCGGGACCCAGACGCGCCCTCCCTCGCCCCTGCACGACTCCGAGATGAGACGCAGCTTGTCCTCACCCGGAATGGCCGTTGGGTGGATCTGGACAAACTCGCCATTGGCATAGAAGGCGCCTTGCCGGTATGCCGAGCATACGGCGCTTCCTGTATTGATCACCGAATTGGTACTTCTGCCGAAGATCATTCCCACTCCACCGGTGGCGATCACGACGGCATCCGCACGGAAGGCGCGGATCTCCATGGAGGCCAGATTGAGAGCTACGATCCCCCTGGCGACTCTGTCCTCATCCAGCACTACACTCAGAAACTCCCACATCTCGTATTTGGTCACAAGGCCTTCCGTCTCATGACGGCGCACCTGCTCGTCCAGAGCGTAGAGCATCTGCTGTCCCGTCGTGGCCCCGGCGAAAGCGGTCCTGTTGTGCTTGGTTCCCCCGAACCGTCGGAAGTCCAGGAGACCTTCAGGAGTGCGGTTGAAAGGAACCCCCATGCGGTCCAGGAGAAAAACGATGGCCGGCCCCGCCTCGCACATTCCCTTGACAGGGGGCTGGTTGGCCAGAAAATCTCCGCCGTAAATGGAGTCATCGAAGTGCTCCCAGGGAGAGTCGCCCTCCCCTTTTGTGTTGACCGCTGCATTGATTCCCCCCTGGGCGCAAACCGAATGGGAGCGCTTTACAGGCACAATGGAGAAGAGGTCAACAGGAACTCCTCCTTCCGCAATTTTCATGACTGTGGAGAGCCCTGCCAGGCCCCCACCTATCACAATGACTCGCTGCTTCGACATGTTCTGCAATTCCCCCTAACTCATGAAGCCCTTAAGGGCATAGATACCCATGACGGAAAGTGCCAGAAAGAGCACTGTGCAAACATAGTAAGAGAATCGCTGCGCCCCGCGGCCCAGGGTGATGCCCCAGGTTATCATGAAGCTCCACAAGCCGTTGCAAAAATGGAATGTGGCGGAAACGATCCCGACCACATAAAACGCTATGACCGGCGGGTGCTTGAGGGCCTCGACCATAAGGCCGAAAGAAGGCTCTATTCCCAGCATCATCGGCGCAATCTTGGTTGAATAGACATGGGCGATGATGAACATGAAGGCCATGATGCCTGTCACCCTTTGCAGAATGTACATCCAATTTCGAAAGTATTGATAAGGCGGGGCATTGATGGAGCCTATGAAAGAGATGTAAAACCCATAGCCTGCGTGGTAAAGAATGGGCACTGCAAGAAGACAGATCTCGATCACCTTTATGTAGGGAATCCCCATGTAAAAGGCAATCACCCTGTCATAGACGTCCTGGCCGAAGAGAGAGAAGGAGTTCGCGAAAAGGTGCTCAACAATGAAAATGCCCAGAGGGAAAATCCCTGTAAAAGAATGGAGTCTTTTTAGCCAGAAGTGGAGCATGGCCTGCTTTTCCACGTGCCGTTATCCTGCCTTTCCCAGAGTAGATGCGACTCACACTCCCGTTGGGAGTAGCTCCTGACACTCTTCTTCACACCTTTTCCATTCTCCTGTTTTATTCTCTCTTGATGGAGAGGGCGTCAAATCGTCGTTCTTGTGGGAGATCTGAGGCATTGCTATCTGTCCGTATTTCTGTTATACTGTAATGCGGAAGAAGGTGATCTCATGGCAGAATATTCTCCGAAAAGAATCCCTGTAACGGAAAGGGGTGTTGTTACGATCCCTGCCTCGATCCGCAAGAAGCTCAAGCTTTCCCCTGGCACTCTCTTGTCCGTTTACCCTGTTGGGAATGCAGTCGTTCTCTCACCTGGGGGATCGGAAGTTTATCAAATCGCAAAAGAGGTGGAAGCCATGGCTTCCGAGGAGGGTGTCAGTCTGGAGGAGCTGCTGGCTGACCTGAAAGAACAGCGCAGGCTTTACAACAAGGAAACATTCGGCATTGAAGAGGACTAAGACACGAGTTTTTCTTGATTCGAATGTCTTTATCGCCGGGCTTTGCTCTCCTCTGGGGGCTTCCAACGTCATTCTGAGTCTTTGCAGTATAGGTTTTCTGGAGCTTCTCACGGCGAAGCAAGTCTTGATCGAGACCGAAAGAAATCTGCGGAAGAAGTTCCCCCAGATCCTTAAGAGGTATCATTTGTTTCTTGAGAAGGCAAATCCCATGGTCTTGCCCGATCCAAGCCAGGAAGACATCGCTCTGGCGGCCCAAATTATCCATAAGAAGGACGCCCCCATCCTGGCTGTTGCACTGAAGGCGGACATAGATTTCTTGATTTCACTGGATGCGCGTCATTTCGCCAAAATGACAGCGTGTGCAGCCACAAGCTTTGACATCATAAACCCCGAGGAGTTTCTCACCCGGTACAAGCAATGACCTTGTTTCAATCCACGCCCCGTAGGAGTCACTACGCCCGGAAGCGCCAGAGAGCCGGGGAGTGGAAAACCTTGTGGAAGTTTCGCATCATGAGGTCGCAGACTTTGAAGACGGTCTCATCGGGGATGTTCCGTTTTCGGAGGGTGTCCTGAAAGGTCTGAGGGTTCTGGGGGAAGATGCCTGTTTCCTGGATATTGCAGCCTGAGATGACCACATCCAGAACTTTTCCGATTTCCTCATAGGAGAGGCCCAACTCGTCTTCCGCTTTCTGGCCGATCCAGTAGCCGGGGGTAGCGGGTTTCTCTGAGAGATATTTTGCGAATTCCCCATCATAGGGTTCGAGTGAAATGCGAAGAAGAGCCCTGATCTCGCTCTTGTGAAGACCTGAGAGTGGGAAGATGTCTGCAGTGGTTCCTTTTGTGGAGTAGCCGATATAGGCTTCATCCAGGTCCCCTGTTCCGAAGACGAGGTAGTTTCGGACATTGGCTTCGTAATAGAGAAAGGCGTTCCGCAGGCGGGACAGGATGTTGCCCCGGACATTGCTCTTTTCGGCGAGGGAAGCTCCCGGGTCAGCGGCAGCGAGGAATGTCGAAAAAACGGAATCAAGCGAAATTTCTTTGGAAGGGACGCCCAAAAGGCTGATCAGGCGCAGAGCATCCTCCCGATCTTTCGGATCGGGATTTCCGGAAGGCATGAGAAGCGCCAGGCTGTGGGCCGGAAGGGCCTCTCTCAGGAGAACGCAGGCAAGGGAGCTGTCTACACCCCCACTGAGCCCCAGAACAACCCCATCGGCCCCAATGAGACGAGTCACCTCCCGAATCCATCGGGAAATCAGGTCACCTGTCTCTCTGGTTGTGCGGTCTTCCAGGGCGTACCAGGCGTCTTCCAGCTCTTTGAGCGAGGCCCGTCGGGTGTCGCGTTCCGACATGCGGGCCAGCAATTCCTCACTGGCCCTCCATTCTCCCACCGACTACTTTCCTTTGGGCTTTACAGAGCCCTTGCCTGAACCGTGGCTCACTGACCCTTTACCTGAGCCGTGATGGACAGAACCTTTTCCCCCGCCTCCGACGGAACCCTTGCCGGTCCCTGTCCAGGGTCGGGCATATACGGATCCTGTTGCAGAGAAAGGACGAAATCCACCAATACCAGCCGTGATAGACATTGCATACTCCTATCTTTCCCGTCCCAATGCACCCAAAGTCAAGGATACACCATGAAGCCCTTTCATGCAAGAAACATGGTGTGACAGAAGATTTCCGTGTTGTGAATTTTTGGGACCTGTACCGACCCGGCTCTTACCACGAGCGGCACAAAAGGAAAGAGCCCTTTTCGGGCTCCTTCTTTTCCGCCTGCCGCGGATATATTGTCCCTTACAAGATGTCCGGTGTTGAGGGGTAGGAGGAGCGGCCGGGTAGGAATCTAGTGCATTTTCAACACTTAAATTGTGGGTTATCTGGTACAACTGTTGCCTCTCATGCTGTCTGGCCGCAGATATTTCGGAATGAATGACCTGGTGGTGTTGGCGTGAAGATTCTCCGTCCTTCATCGTGAGGAATCGATGTCAAAGTGGACATGAAAAAGGAAAGGCCCGGGGCTCGCGTGTTCCTTTGCCTCGGGCATAGGGGAATCGTTCTTGGTAATTGGCTGGTCAGATGT
>JACPDT010000120.1:11145-14107 GCA_016183865.1 Armatimonadota bacterium
AAATTAAGTGTAGATTACTTATAAGCTTTGACAGCAATTCTCCCTCCCCATTTCATCAGTCTGGACACGGTCGTGTATTTATAGCAGGAGTTCCACCTCTTATGCTGCCTTAATCAGTTCTGCGTAAGTTCGGAAGGGGTGCCTCGGTGGTAATCGAGCTCGGATCTCAGGATTTCCATTTTCTCCTCCATGGTGTCTCGATCGTGTTCCACCTCTGTCACGGAGATTTTCGGCTACACAATGTACTGCAAGTGCGTGTCCCCTCCTCCCGCATCGCGAATACGCCGCCCAAAAGTTTGCCCTTGATAAATATATACACGTATACCATAATGAACCATGCCTCTATTTTTCCTGTAAATTGGGGGATCTTCGTGGAAGACAAGAGAGCACGGATCAAGGGAGAGTATCATCCTCGGAATTCGAGGGCATCGGCTCTTTACCAGATGGTGGAAGACTATTGGGAAGATTTCGTGGGATGCTACGAAGATCGCTATGAAAAAACTTACGGATATTTCAGGGATGTAATCCGCAAAGCCTTCTTCAGGTTTCTCGACTGTGGCGACCTTCACCACGGCTTTGCCAGAATACGCTGCTCCCATTGTAAAGCAGATATGCTCCTTGCTTTCTCCTGTAAAAGTCGCTATTTCTGTCCATCCTGTCATATGAAGCGCAGCCTTATCTTCTCCACCCATCTTGAGGAGGAGGTGCTTGGGTCCGTTCCCATAAGACACTGGGTCTTCACCATCCCGAAGATGCTGCGCCCATGCTTCAGGCACAAAAGGAAACTCCTGGCCTTGCTTTCCCGATGCGCGTGGGAATGCGTGGAAGAACTCTGCCCCCACATCCACGCCCTCGCAAGCGATGGGCTGTTTCTACAAAACGGCGATTTTCTGCTGTTGCCTCTCGCAATAGACGAAGAAAAGATGGAACAACTTTTTCAGTACAAAGTGCTCTCGATGCTTCGCAAGGAGGGGAAGATTACGGGGCTTCTGATGGAGAAGCTGCTCTCATGGCGCCACAGCGGCTTCCATTGTCACCGTGGAGGAAGGATTGAAGCGGGAAAACCTTCCATCCCCTGGACTTTCTGGCGGAATTAACGCAACACATCCCTGGCCGTTATGAACATCGTGTTCATTACTATGGCGCCTGCAGTCACAAGCATAGGGGAATTGCTGCAAGGCTCGAAGGAAGACCCAAATTTCACCTGAAAGAGCCTTCGATGGGACCAAAAGCTTGCAGAAAAACCTGGGCCGCCCTCATCGCCAAGGTCTACAGGGTAAATCCGCTGGTGTGTCAGGTTTGCAAAGGTCCGATGGAGATTAAGAAAAACTGTGGCCGAATGCTTACCGGAACGAAGGGCGCACGCATCTCTTGCAAGTCGCCGAATCCACCAGTTCCTATGTGGTAGACCAGGACGCTTCCTGGGATATCTGGCGCCAGGACCAGCAATACGAATATGTGTGACAACCCAACTCCACCCCTCACACCTCCGCTTTTTCTCCAGAACCACCTGGGCAAGCCGAAAAAAACAGAATCCAGGGAAGAACCCCCCGATTTCTCCCAGAAATTGCAAATCAAAAGCAAAATGGAGAAATCAGTCTTCTTATGTCTGAAGCCGTGGCCCAGTGGAGGGAGGCGCTTCGAATCAACCCCACGTATACAGAGGCGCTTTTCAACATGGGGCTTGCATACTCGGAGATGGGAGATCTGGACCAGGCGCTGGCGGCGTACCAGCAGCTCTTGAGGATCGATTCCGGAATGCTGCAAGCCCACGCGAGCCTGGCCTCTCTTTATGAGAAAAGAGGTGACCTTTCTCAGGCTTTGGCAGAGTTCCGGCAGGCTGCTCAAATAGCCACGAATCAAGGAAACGAGGCATACAGGGAACAGATGGAAAGAGAAATCGCCCGGTTGAGCAGTCCGGTATGAAGCGGATTCCGTTCACTGCCAGGTCGGTGAGGAACACCTCGATTTTCGGTTCGGCAAGGAAGAGATCGTCGCGGGACCGCATGCGGCGGAAACGGACGTAGCGCACGATCCAATCCAGGTAGGCTCGCTCGGTATGAATCGAGTAGCGGTGCAGACGGAGTACCTGTCGGACCTGATCGAGGAGTTTTGGTTGTTGACTTCCGGTCGAGCCGGGCATATCATTTCCTCCGTGAACGATGCCCTTAAGAGTGTTGATAACGAGCATCGGGCAAAACTGCCTGAAACTCCCGCTGTTATCACATTATCAGGGCAAAATGTCAAGTTAATCACTGGTTAGGCGGTCAAGACCAGCACGCAATCAAGACTCTGTGCCACCAAGCGCGATGCGAATAACGGTGCCGTCATGTATTTGAAGACCGATAAAGAATGGAAAAAGGAGCTGGCACAGTATGGGCAGGTTTATGAGGTGCTCGGCTTCAGCGTGTTGACCCAAGCGCAGAGAGACGAGTTCTTCGAGCAAATGTCACAGGCGCTCGTCAATGCACGCGGCCTATCCATGCTGAGAGCAATGGATTGGAGCAGTGCGAACATCTTGCGCCATCTCCATGCTGAATATCCGATAATCAGCTTTCAGGTCTCCGCCAGTGGAAGGCTTTATGCTGTCGATCTTGAAGCCTTCGCACCAGTTCTGAGATCGTTTGTGAAGGGCTTCGCAAGCAGAAATAGCGTCAGGTTGATCGTTCGCACAGTTGGAACCGCTAGCTCTGCCGAGAAACGCAAGTGAGGTATGACCGCCTAACCCGGCGGTCAACCGGACCTTGCGCATTAAGCGCGCGCAAGGCCGGTTACCTCCACGCGTGTGCCAGGCATGGTACAGAGCGATGGAGGTGCAAATCCTCCCGCCAGGTTTAAGCGGAGCCGACCTGCCTGCCGGCAGGCAGGAGGCTAGGAGAAGGGCAAGGGCGCCTGCCTGTCTGCCGACAGGCAGGCGAACAGGAACCGGATACGAGGTGTGGTACACTCGGGACGAGCCGGC
>JACPDT010000109.1:0-8406 GCA_016183865.1 Armatimonadota bacterium
GCCGAAGCTCTCCCGTCTCGTAAACGTTTTTCAAATGGCGGCTTATGCCGGATTTGTCGACCTGAAACAACTCCGCCATCTGGTTGATCGTCAGCCAGACCGTCTCCCGCTCCAGCCGCACTTCGACACAGTTCCGGCCGTCCTCCGTCTGGTAAAGAACGATTTCGGAGCGCGGTTGGCGGGCGTTCTTCGGATCGGTCATTCTTCCTCCTGCACGTTGCCTGTCTGCGGAAGCTTTGAAGCATGTGGCTCCCATAGCTCGCGGGCGAGGTCGTAGGTCTTGAGGATGAGGTTGCCCTGGCACCGGATGGAGCAGAACAAGACGAGGGTTTTCTGCTTGAGAATTTCGAGAGCGCCTAGCGCGTTAACGATTTCCGGCGAACGGCTCCCAAGATGGATCGCCAAGCGGTTTGGATACGTTTTGTCCGCTCGTCGCAAAGGCACGATAGCCTTTGTTCTCTCCATTACTCCTCCTCCAGTGGAACTACTTCACATGCTTTGTCGTATATTTCAGCAAGCGATTCCGATAATTTGTTATCCAAGGCAATTTCCTGGAAGAGGGCGACGAAATCAGGATGAACTTTCCGCAGCCGGTCTACTGTGTTCTCGTGGGCGCACAGCACGAACAGGTGTCTTGGACGTGATGTCGCAACGAACGCCACACGGCGTTCCTCTTTATGGTCTGGTTTTGCTGGCCACCATGTCGCCGCGGGGCACTGTTCCACACCTGTCTTTGGGACATAAAGGACGGTAACATCGTGAGTCTCGCCCTTGACCCCATGAATGGTCGTTATCTTGAAATCTCTTGTTTCTTCAGTGTGTTCGACAATTGCGGGGACATATCGCGATCGAGGTTCTTTCTTCAACATACTCGCCGGGTTTTTGAGTCGACAGCCCCAGTCACCTTTGCTTTTCACCCATCTCATCTTGGTCACATAATCTTCGAGCACCTTTTTCGTGCGACAACCCCAGTCAAAAAGGTCTTCCTCGGACTTATCGGCATGAGCACTGAGTAGTATTCGCACCACGCCCAGTTTCCACGCAACCTCTTGTATCCTTTTGGCTTCAAGCATTTCATTCGTGGGTGCTTCTGTGTTGAAGAGCGCTACGCCGACAGATGCTTTAGCCTTTGCGAGTGCAGAGACGGTGTCGCCCCGACGAAGGGCGTTGACCGCATCATGCAAATGATTAATTGTGCGAACTCTGAATGCGGGACGATCCAGAGTCGTTGTTCCGGAGAGTTCGTATACTGTTCGGGTCTTTCGAGTTATGATTTTTATTATAGCATCGTTGGGTAGGCTGCGCAGCCCCTCAATGACGGTGATTTTCTCCTCTTCATCGAGACTGACGGCGATCTGTTCGAGCCGCTGGATGAGCCGATCACCTGACTGGGAGGCGTCGAAGCGGTGGTCGCGGCTGGCCAGTGGTTTGCCCTGCTCGCGGCGGACCCACTGCCAGACCTGCTGTCCCGAGGACTGATCTGCGTAGATGACGAAGTGCTCGCGGGCGGACCTGGTGATCTGGTGGTCGATTTTCAATCGTGTGGCGCGGTCGGGGATTGAGGGGCAGACGAAGGCGACGAAGCCGCGCTTCTGGGCGAAGGCGGTCAGGCGGACGGTGCTGCCGTCCGCGCCGTGCCTGTCGGCAGGTAGGGGGATGTCGAGCTGGGCATGGTGGTTGTCCCACCCCAAGTGCTCGCGGAAGAGCGTCTTGAAGTCGAACGACTTCAGGCATTTCCGTACGGCTGCAGAATCAATCTTCATGATGCTCCTCTTGCGCGTCTGCCCCATACGAAGCCTTAGGTTCCCTGACAGATGGTTCTGCCGCCGGCATTTCCTTGACCACCTTGCCATCGCGCCAGACTACGAGAGGCCTGCCCTGGCGGCGGTGATCCTCAACCACCCCTTTTACCGCTGCGCGCATGGCTGCAACGGCTTTCTCGGTCAGTGAGCTATCGTGCTTAAGTGTCATGGCGGGCCTCCAGATGCTTTGAGGAGTCTGTCGTAAAGCAGGTGCTCCAGAATGGTCACGTTCCCGCGATCATCATGAAATACGAGCCGCGGCTCGGTGGTGGAATTGTCGAAGAAGTGTAAAGAATCGAGCTCGGAACGATACACTGTGAACAGATTTCTCAACGTCCGTCCGTAACGTCGCCGCACATCCGGCTCCGGCACATTATGTCCACCGCTCTCAACGCGATCGCGAATACGCTCAAGCGCCAGTTCGGGACTGGGTATCCACAGGTAGAACATGTGGACTCTGTAGCCGAGTGCGCGGATAGAGCGAATCTGTCTTAGGTATGTGCGTCCCGAAAGGGTTGTCTCGAACCCGAAGTCCGCGCGTCGCACAACCCGCGCCTTGATTTCTTCCAGCACCAGCCTCCCTGCCCGCGCCAAAGCCAGGTCGGGATCGAACGGGGAAAGCCCACCTGCAATCAGGTCAGGGTTGATGAAATTTATGCAGTGCGCGTAACGTGGGAGAAATTCGCGTGCAAAGGTGGTCTTTCCGGCCCCGTTCGACCCTGCGATGATGTAGCACTCAGGCATCGTCTTCACCTTTCACAGGCGCGCTGCCCTGTTCCCGGAGACCCAGCGAACAGATCACCTGAGGTTCCGTCGATTCCACATCCTCGGCCACGCGGCAGAGGCGGGCATCGGCGCGGAGCGACACCACCAGCTCGGCCAGCGCCTGGTTGTTGATGCCGCTCTTGAGCTGCCGGTTCAATGTGTCGGTTGCGGACTGGAGCAGCGGGTATTTGTAGATGTCCTCGATGGCTTTGAGCAGTTCGGGCGTGGCGAAGAGAGTGCCATTTACGGCATCTGCATAGTCCTTGAGTCGTTCGTAAGTGCGGAAACGGGCGCCGGAAGGGCGGCCAAGCTGCCCACCGACCGATTTCTCGGTCTCGACGATCAGTTTCACGCCCTTGGCGACCATTTCGTGGTGCTGGTCATGTCGCGGCAGCGCCGGGGTCTCAGGGGCACACTCGGCGGCCTTCAGGATGGTAAATTGCGACTCGGTGACGCTGTTTCCTTCTTTGTCGATCCAGGCCAGGGCGTCGTTGCCCTCGGCGGTGCGCAGGTACACGAGCGCTCCTTCCGGCCTATCGGCGGCCGGTTTGTGGGGCCGGGTGGAGTAGACCACGTTAGGCATGGCCGGGATGATCTTTTCAAGCTCTGGGTTTCGGTCAATGGCGTTCTTCCAGATCTGGTAAGCATAGGATGCCAGGTCAACTTCGGTGTCTTCATCGCCGTCCAGGATGCCCGCCTTCTCGGTAAACAGATCGCGGACGACCTGGGCGTCATCCTGATCTTCGAAGAACATTTCGTCCCCGCCGACGACTTCGGCGTTCTCCTGCAGGCGCTGACTCACACGAGAACGCAGTCGGATGATTTGCTCCACACCCTCAGCGGGCAGGAAGGAGTAACACATGATCGTGTCCGACTTCTGTCCGATGCGGTCCACACGACCGGCTCGCTGGATCAGGCGGATGATAGCCCACGGCAGATCGTAATTCACAATGACCGAACAGTCCTGAAGGTTCTGGCCTTCGCTCAGCACGTCCGTGGCCAGGACAACCCGCAGTTCCTTCGCGGGGGCGATCCAGCCAAGCTTCTCGTTGCTGACCGGGCTGAACCGGTAGGCTACGGCAGTGGGGTCATCGGTATCGCCGGTGACGCCTTCGACGGCCTGTAAGCCCTGGAGCTTCAGTTGATCGGTGAGGTAGTCAATTGTGTCGGCGAACTGGGAGAACACCAGGACCTTGTCGTCAGGGTGCTGCTTGGACAGAAGCGTCACAAGGGCCTGAAGCTTCGTGTCTCGCGTAGCATCCCAGCTTCCGACGTTCTTCAAAACGGTCATCAGCGCCCTGGCATCCTTGCGCAGGTCCTCGGCCAGGTCGTCATTAAAGAGTTCCGGCTTGAGCCACTTGAACCGGCGACGGAAGTGAGCCGCATAAGTGTCGTAGACCTCGGAAGCCCGAGTCCGGATATCCCTTTCGGTCATCACCTCTCGGATCGTGGAGGTGGGATCAGCCGCCACGTCATTGTCGTCGTTGTCGGCGGCGGGGTCCCACAGATCGGTGTCCTGGTCATTCGCCCACGTGTCGAGCAGGCCCATGTCCTGAGTGCCGATCGGGATGGGCAGGCCTTTCTCAATGGCATGGAGGCAGATGAAGTTGCGAAGGATGTGCCGCTCGACGGAGAGGATGAACGCATGCCCGCCGCTCTCCAGGCGTTTGAACAGGTTCGTGCGGCAGAACCCCTTAAGACGTGTGCCCGCACGGGACAAATCGGCCAGCACTTTGGCTTCGTCCGGCGTCGGCGGCTTATGAGGTGAAGGCTTCTGATAGTTGCCCAAACCATATCGCGGGAGCGTCAAGTCGTTCACTGCCTTGACCACATCGTCCGCAAAAAGTCGCGCGTACTGATCGTTGGGGTCTTTTTCACTGATCGTGAACTTCACCGTCCTGGGCACGCGCGTCGGGAAGTAGGAGAGTGTACCATCCGAGAATTCAAGGTACTTCCGATTCTGTTCGGGATCGAGCCTGGCATAATTCTCCTGAATGAAACTTCGGGTGCGCCGGACCAGGTACAACCGCATCAGGTCGCGCCAATCGTCGGCGTATTCGCTCTTCTCAAAAGCGGCGAGAAAACGAGCGGGACACTGGTGCCGACGAATGAACTCGGTCTCGCCGAGTTCACGAAGGAGTTTTTCAGGGCGAATACCGATGTCTTTCTGTTCATCAATGAACAGCCGGAGCTGGTTTGACAGGTCCAGATAGGTTTTGTTGTAAGGTGTGGCCGACAACAGGATCACGCGACTGTCGTTGGACGCGATGTACTCGGCAATGGCGCGATACCGCATGCCTTCGCGGTTGCGCAGGTTGTGGCTCTCATCTATCAGCACCAGGCGAAACCGCCGCAGATCGGGAAGCTCACGCTGGGCCTGGGTGATGGAGAGCACCCTGGCCCGCAGGCGGTACTGCTGGCGGTAATCCTCCCACATCCTCACCAGGTTCTTCGGGCAGATGACGAGCGTCTCGAAGCCGTGGTCATCCTCGAAGATGCGGGCAAGCGCTGTGGCCATGAGCGTCTTGCCGAGACCAACCACGTCGCCGATTACCACGCCGCCTCGCTTGTTCAGATGATGCGCTGCGATCTTGACCGCTGCCTTCTGGAACTCGAAGAGCTTGTTGCCGAAGTCGCCGGGTATGCGGAACTCCGTCAATCCGGCGCGCGCCTCCTGGGAAAGGTGGTAGGCTGTCTTGATGTAGATGTGATACGGAGGTATCGGTGCTGGACGGGCCCAACTGTTGTTGATGATGTCAATGAGTTCCTGGGAGATGTCAAGGCAGAACCTGTCGTTCCATCGGTCCTCAAACCACCTGGCGAGCTTGTCGCAGGCATCATGGTCAAGGACATCTACGTTGAGTTCACCCTGCTTCGATAGTCCGGCCAGGGTAAGGTTGCTGCTGCCCAGATACCCGATCTTGGGATTGAGGGGGTCTTGCCGGAAAAGCAGATAAAGCTTCGCGTGGAGCGGATGGCGAAGGAAGAGCTTGACGATCAGCTTCCGGGATGTGATTTGCGCCGCAAGGCGACGTAGTCCCGCCTCGTCTGCGTTTGTCGGAATCCCGACCGTAAGCTGGTCGCGGAAATCCTGGGCAAGCTTTCGCTTCAAGGCGATGGCCGTGGCTTGATCGGTCTGCTCTTCGCCCTTGATCAGGCTCATGGCTGATCGCAATTGATCCTGCGGCATCTGTTGCATGCCGACGAGAAGCCTGCAGCAATGGCCGTCGCCTCCAGGCCAGTTCTCGACGAGTGAGTCAACCTGTCGCCACCCGCGCAGATTGAAGTAGCCGACACAGAAATCCGACCGCTCGGAAAGCCCCATCGCTTCCGAGAGGGCGGTTAGAAGTTTTTTCTCGATGTTGTCGAATATCTGGGGCATGAGTTAAGTTATGATTTCGCCATTTTCGAACTGATTCCCCGAAAGAAAGCGTCCCCCCTCTTTTCTTCCCTCACCTGTGTCTTCACAACCCCGCCCCTGCATCTAATCCAATGCAATTCGGGTGGGGTCCCCGGCAAGAAGGAAGAATGTGGAATGTTTACACTTTGTTCACAACTCGCAGGACATGCGGCAAAATGTCTCTGCTATAATGAAACCAGGGTAGGGTTAGAGGAGCAAAGATGATTCCTGAAAACAATGGGCTAAGAATCAATCTAAACAACTTCAACCCAAGCGGGATAACGCTTCCGCTTGTTTTTCCCACGCCTCCTGTCATCGCCAACCCTTTCGGAGAAGACGGATATCGGCCCACTTCTCCTCCGGTTCTGACGGAGAATCCGCCGATTCAGACTGTTGAGCCTGAACCCGTAGTCCCCCGGGCCGCCACCTTCACACCGACTGTCACCATCCCTTCCGCCCCTGTCAGTTTTCTGGACACGAGCATGTTCAACCTCGCCGATCAGATCAAGACAGGCATTGATCAGGCGGTGGCCTCCCAGGTGGCTGATGCGTCGCAAGCGGCGGAAGCTGCGAGGAGCGCCATCTCCAACTACTCCACCGACGCCCGGGACATCCAGGACAAACGATATAAGCTCCTGGACCTGGAGAAAAATTTTGATCAGTATCTGTGGGACGTGCAAAGAGCGAAAGATGACGCCATCTCGGATCTGGAGAGAAAAAAGCAGGAAGCGGAGTACGAAGCCTGGAGAACCGAGGACCCCGAGGAAAAACGGCGCAAGGAAGAAGAGGCCAGAGAGCTGGATCTCAAGATCCAGCAGCTCCGCCGGGAGAAAGATGAGCTTGAGCGAAAGCTTCGGGATGCAAAAACACAGGCCCGCTACTATGCGGATGAAATAGATGGCGAGCAGTCCCTTGAAGGTATCCGGACACTGGATGTGGACTGGAAAATTCGGGACCTTGAATACGTGGAGTCGGATATGCGGTTTGCAAGCTACCGCTGAATCAACTCTCCCAGGTCTTCTGGTTCTTCCGTAGGATCACCTCAGCATTCTTGATCCCATCCTCAACAGAGCCCATCCGTGTGCTTCCTCTTGAGCCCTTACGGGCCAGGGATGCTCTAGGGGTCAGCTTCCCGGGTTTGAGAGATCCGGCATTGGGAGAGAATCGGGAAAGCTCATCAGGGGAGAGACGAGTCAACCTCTTTCCGTGGTCCAGGCAGTACTGCACCATCTTCCCCACAAGCTCGTGAGCTTCAGAAAACTTATGTCCGGCCTTCACCAGCTCATCTGCAAGATCGGTGGCAACAAGGAAGGGGGACAGGTTTGTTTCCATCCGTTTCTTGTTCACTTTGACGGAGGAAAGGACGGCCCGCATGGCGTCAAGGCACCCCAGGACGGTGTCAACCGTATCGAAAAGCGATTCCTTGTCTTCCTGAAGATCCTTGTTATAGGCAAGGGGAAGAGCTTTCATCACGGTCAAAACTCCCATAAGGTTCCCAAAGACTCTGCCCGATTTTCCCCGTACCAACTCCGGCAGATCGGGATTCTTTTTTTGGGGCATCAGGCTGGAACCGGTGCACATTTCGTCTGCAAGCTCTATAAAGCCGAACTCCGCCGTAGACCAGAGTATCAACTCTTCGGAGAAGCGGGAAAGATGCATGGCCAGGATCGAGGCGGCTCCATGAAACTGGATCACGAAGTCCCGGTCAGAGACCGCATCCAGACTGTTCTCGAAGACCCTCGAAAAACCAAGGAGCTGGGCGGTGTATTCCGGGTCAATGGGCCAGGAAGTCCCGCCCAGCGCCCCGGCCCCCAGAGGAGAAACATCGGTTTCCGCAAGAGCCTGGGCAAACCTGCTCAAATCCCTGTTGAGCATCTGAAAATACGCCAACAAATGATGAGAGAGCAAAATCGGCTGGGCGTGCTGAAGATGGGTGTACCCTGGAAGTGCAACATCCTTGTGATCCCTGGCGAGACACAGAAGAACCTCCTGGAGCAGAATGACGGCCCTGGCCACCTGCCCTATAGCCTCTTTCAGAAAAAGCCGAAGATCAGCGGCCACGAGGTCATTTCGACTCCTGGCAATTCGAAGGTTTCCCGCAAGGGAAGGGAGATCCTCCGCGAGCTTCGCTTCCACAAAGGAATGGACATCCTCAAAGGGGCCTTCAGGAGAAACCTTTCCCTGCTCGAACTCAAGCAAGATCTTTTCCAGTGTGGATGCGATCTTCTCCGCATCCTCCTCCTTCAAAATACCGCAGTGGCCGAGCATGCGGGCATGGGCGGCGTTCGCCCTGAGGTCGTAAGGCAGGAGACAGCAGTCGAAGAGGAAGGAATCCCCGAACTGTTTCACGATTTCGGAGGTCTCCCCCGAGAAGCGTCCGCCCCAGAGCTTCATTTTCGGGCTCTCCCGGCAAGCTCGCTTTCCTGCTTCTTGGAAAGC
>JACPDT010000109.1:8415-35147 GCA_016183865.1 Armatimonadota bacterium
GCTCGCTTTCCTGCTTCTTGGAAAGCATTGCATAGGTCTTTGTGGGAAGCTCGTAGATCTTGATGAAGCCGACCGCTGCCTGGTGGTCAAAGGCATCCTCCTTGCTGTAAGTAGCCAGGTCCTTTCTGTAAAGGGAATACGGTGAGGACCTCCCCACAACCCAGCAGCGCCCGCGGGAGAGCTTCATTCGGATCTTCCCCCAAACCCGCTCCTGGGCAGTCTCAACAAAGGCCTGAAGAGCCGCCCTCAGCGGGGAAAACCACAATCCATCATACACCACCTGATTGAAACGGAGATCCACCGTGTCCTTGAACCAGATCAGCTCCTTGGGACTGACCAGTCTTTCCAGATCTCGATGGGCTTCCAGGAGAATCGTCGCAGCGGGGCATTCATATACTTCCCTGGACTTGATGCCCACAAGGCGATTCTCCACATGGTCAATCCTTCCCACACCATGTTTTCCACCCATTTCATTGAGGTGTTCGATCAGGGCCACGGGATCCATTCGCGTTCCGTCCACAGCCACAGGAATCCCTCTTTCGTATTCGATCTCCACATATTGGGGGGCGCCTGGGGCTTCATCGGGATTGCGGGTCCATTCGAAGACATCTTCCGGGGGCTCTGCATTCAGATCCTCCAGTGCCCCGCATTCGATGGCCCGACCCCACAGGTTCTGATCAATGCTGTAGGGCTTGTCCAGATCAATGGGGATTGGAATCCCGTGCTCCTTTGCGTATTCAATCTCTTTCTCACGGTTCAAATCCCAGTCGCGGGCGGGTGCGATGATCCGGAGAGAAGGATCGAGGGCAGCCACGGAAACATCGAAACGAACCTGGTCATTCCCTTTGCCTGTACTCCCGTGGGCCACCATGGAAGCCCCTTCCTGATGGGCGATGTCCACCAGAATTTTGGAGATCAAGGGACGGGCCAGGGCTGTTGCAAGGGGGTAACGGGATTCATACAGGGCATTCGCCTTGAGAGCAGGGAAGACATATTCCCTCACGAACTCCTCTTTCGCGTCAACTACAAGAGACTTGACGGCGCCGATCTTGAGGGCCTTCTCCTTGATCATTTTGAGCTCTTTTTCGGCCCCCACATCCACGACTACTGTGACGATCTCCGCCTTGTACTTCTCATGTAGCCAGCGAATGGCTACAGAAGTATCCAAACCACCCGAATAGGCCAGAACAATCTTGTTTCCCATGGCTTGCGCTCCTTTACGTGAAACGGTGAAATGTTGTCTTTTGGCGACTCTTTCTCCCTTTGGGCCTGAAAGACCTTCCATTGCGCCCGCCCTGCCCTACCCCCCACCTGGCCTCCCCCTCACAATGTTTACACAACGTTTACGCCTTGCGGTTTACCGGAAAAGTGTGTTCATGATATGATGAGAATGGGGGAGGGGTTTTCACATGACTTCAGGGAATGTTCTCAACACTTCAGGGTCACCGGATTCGGGATTCAGGAAGTATTTTCCCCTTGCGGCAGACCAATATTCTGGCGCTTCCGTTTACCTCCATGAAAGCGCCCACGCGGGAATGATGAAACTCTTCTACCGGGACGTGAGCCCTACCATCCAGGTTGATGCTTTTGATCGCTGGGGCCGTGTGCTTCAGGATCCCTCTGCTGAAAGCGTGAAGGATCTTCTTCTCTTTAAGAACGTGAATAACGACGGGGCTGCCGGCTTTGCTCAGTGGAGAGGGACGGCACAGAAGCCCACGGAGTTGGGCGCCCATTTCAGTGATGATACAAGACACGCCCTGGTTTCAGCAGCCGGGTCAGTTGCCAATGAAATCCCCCAATTCGCTCTTTTCGCGGCAGGCCTCAAGCTCAGGGAAAAACACCCTGCTTTGGGCTACATGCTGATAACCACCTCGTTCCTGAACCATTTTCTGAACTCCGTATATCCAGTGAGCGCGGCTTTTGAGAACCTGGACAAGCCGAGCATAGCGGGCCACGACTGGGTGAGTGTGGCAAAACACACGGGAATCCACCCTGCCATAACCGGGGTAGCCTTTGCGGCCGCCTTCCCTGTCTTTGCCGGCGCCCTGTACTTGATGGACAGACGAAAAGCATCGCACGAGAAGGATCGACAAGCTCTCCAATCCCTGATCCGGCAGAAAGCCATCCCTGAGCGGGAGATTGAGCAAGCTCTTGTGGTCTATCGCGACTACCAAGAGATCAGAAAAGCAGAGCTGGACCTGGCCTCACTTCCGGAGAGCTCAAAACCGAAAGATCTTCGAAAGGCGCTGGAGCGACTTCAGAAGCTCTATCGCGGCTTCTCAGACGAGCTTGTCAAGAAGTACCCTGAGCAGGTCAGGGAGGAACGAAAAAGGCTCCGGTTCGACAGCCCTTTCGAGCCGAGAAAGGCCTTTCACGAACTGGGGGCAGATGTCCTCAGGTCCTATCGGAACGATTCAGCGGGCACGGTGTTGAAGGGCGCCACTCTGGCGTCAGGAGTGGGACTGGTAGCCGCCTCTTCCTATAATGCAGTGTACGCCGTCGTCAAGCCACGATCCGCTGGAGGAGGGATCGTGCACAGCCTGGCGCCTGTCGTGGGCGCACTGGCCCTTGCCACAGCGGGCTATAATGCCTACAACACACTGACGAATCCGAACGCAGATACGACGGACAAGGCCACATCCGTGGCACTGGCCGCGTTTTCAGCAACAGGTCTCGCCTCCGCCCTCGTTCCAGGTCTGGGAGTCCCTCTCGCCGCCGTCTCCATCGGAGGAATCCTGGGCACTTCTCTTTACCAACATTTTCGGCGCTGAGGATTAGAACACCGCCACCTGCTTCCCTACCGATTCCTTCCACATCCAGCCTCCGCCCTGGAAAGTGATGCCTGGCGCCAAATTTGCTTCTTCCACCTTGAAGAAATTGCCGCAAGCAGGGCAGGCCCCCATCTTTGCGCCTCTTGCAGCCACTCTTTTCTGCAGCTCCGCCACAGTGTTCTTGTAAATCTCCGAATAAATCTTCCCATTTCTCTTTGTATCTGCGCCGTGGAGCCCTGTCAGAACAAGCCACACCGATACTTCCATCCCGTCATCGGCGTAGGTCTTTTTTGCGGTTAAGCCGTCCAACAGGAGCCAGGGGAGCACTGCCCTGTTCGGGTCATCCTCTCCGTGGGTGATGACCACGAGATATTTCTTCTCTTCCGCAGCCTGAGCCTCTCCTGACAGTGCGCCTGCGGCTGCAACCGCAATGCCTCCTCCGAGCATGAGCTTCAAGAAATCATGACGTGATGCCTCAAGTCCCTTGCCGTCGCTCAAGATGTCTTCTTCCACAACCTCCACCCCTTTCAATTATCTGGTGAGGTCGTATTTTCGCCTCCCTCCGGTGCGGTCCTGCCTCTCCGGAACGGGGGAACTTCCTGATGAGATGGAGGCGTTTTATGTTCAGGGATTTGCTTGGAGCTGAATGCAGTTCCATTCCGGCCCAATCGAGCGCCCGGAAGGAAGCGACCCCGCCCGTTGCAGTCAAGTCGAAACAAGAGGGCGTGGAGGGCATGTCACAGTCCAGGCAGGGGGAACCTCACGCGGAACTGCGGCGCGAAGTTTCGGTATGGGGCTCTTTCATGTGGGGTTATGCCGATGTGGGGGCCGATGTTTACATCGCCCTGGGTCTGGTCATGGCTGCAGCCCACGGCGCCGCAAGTATCGCCTTCGCCCTCGCGGGGCTTGTTTATATAATGGTCGGGCTGGCCTATACGGAGCTTTCCTCCACATATCCCGTGGCAGGGGGCGGACATTTCTTTGCCCTGAGAGGTCTCGGAGATTTTTGCGGATTCATCGCCGGTTCGGCCCTTCTCCTGGATTATACGATTGATATAGCGCTCTTCTCCGTGGGCTCGGCGGGTTATCTCAATTTTTTCTTCCCGGCGATCCGGAGTTCTGGAGTGGACATGGGCCCTTTTCATATGAACCCGATCTGGTGCCTGGAATCGCTGATCCTCATAGGGGCGCTGATTCTCCTCAACATCAGGGGGATCAAGGAATCCTCGCTCCTGAACGAGATCGCCGGTGTTGCGGACATCTTCTTTGAATCAGCCATTGTGGTTCTCGGTTTCGTCCTGGCGTGGAGGCCTGAAATCCTGCTCCACCAGTGGCAGAGCCAGATGCCCACTTTGAAAGAATTCATGTATGGCTCGTCCCTGGCCATCATTTCCTTTGTGGGCCTGGAGTCAATCTCCCAGGCGGCTCAGGAGACGAAACGCCCTGCGACAATCGTCCCCAGAACCTCCATCTCACTGATCCTCAGTGTTCTGATTTTCGCAACGGCCCTCTCCACATTGGGCCTCGGCCTTCAGCCTCCGGACGGCTCCGAGCCGTGGCAATACTTCAAAGCGAGGGAGGGGGACCCGATCGCCGCAATGGCGCGGATCATCCCATACGTGGGCATTATTGCGGGACCTCTTGCGGCTCTGTTGGGATTCTCGATTCTGCTGATCTCAGCCAACACAGGGGTCATGGGCGCCTCAAGGGTGACGTACTCCATGAGTCAGCTCAGCATACTTTCCGGATGGTTCGCCAGGATTCACCCCCGGTTCCATACACCTGCCAGGGCAATCGTAACATTCTCATTGATAGCGGCTCTTCAGACATTCCTGTCCTTTCTCACTCCCAGAGTCATGGATACCCTGGGAAACTTGTATGCTTTCGGTGCAACTCTGGGGTATACACTTGTCTTCATTTCACTCATCAAGCTGCGATTTTCCGATCCCTACAGCCCAAGACCTTATAAGATGCCTCTGAACATCAAAGTCCGATACAGGGGAAAGACCGTGGATTTCCCGATTCTGGGCGTCATCGGGATGGCGGGGGTCTTGATGATTCTCTTCGAGGTCCTTGCCACCCATACCATAGGTAGAATCGCCGGACCGACATGGGTCCTCCTTTGTATTCTATATTACCTGTGGTTTCGAAGGAAATCGGGCTTGCCTGTCTTCAGAAGCAGAGATCGAAGCTGGGAGAGCCATCAAGTTGCCGTTCTGACGAGCGCGGAGGAGTTCGATCTCCTCGAGGACTACAAATCGGCTCTGCGCGAACGGGACAGAGAAGCGAGAGCAAGAGAGAAGGTGGGTGTCCATGGAAGGCCTGAAAAATGAATGGACGGAAACGGTCTCCCTGGCGAAATGCTTCAAGGTTCTCCTTTCCGTGATGGAGGTAGTCCTGGGCCTTGTGATTCTTTATCACGGGGTCGCGGCATTTCTCAATTTCAAGGCATTGCTGATAGGCGGGCTGCTCACCGTGCTGGGACTTTACCGCCTCCATTTTGTCTATCTGTACTTCAGGAGGAGGCGGCAGGCATGACTCCGGAAGTCAACCCGTCCCCGATCGGCGCCCTTCTGGCTGTTTTCTTCGTATTGTCCTTCGGGGGTGTCCTGTCCTGGATGCTCCGCCTGCCCAGAGCGCCCACTGAAGCCGCGGCAAGAGTTTGCCATTCGGTCAGTGCCGTCAGGCATATCCTGGTGCCTGTTCTGGGAACAGACTATTCAGACAGGGGAATCGAGCTGGCCTGCAGGATCGGCAGGGAGCAGAAGGCTGAAATTATCCTGTCCTATGTCATCGAAGTGCCTTTCTCCCTTCCCCTGGGGGCCCCTTTGCCTGTGCAGGAAACAAGAGGGAAAGCCATTCTTGAAAGAGCAAAATCCATCGTGGAAATTCACGAACTGCGGTGCCAAACCCGGCTGGAGCGATCCAGGTTTGCCGGGGACAAGGTTGTGGAGATGGTACGAGCCGAAGATCTGCAGATGGTCATCCTGGGTGTGCGGCCAAGGCTGTGGCCTATCGAGAATCTGATCGGAAGAACTTCAGAGACTCTCTTGCGGAAGCTTCCCTGTGAGGTGATCCTGGATGCCTTCCCTGAATGCGCCAAACCCTGGCAGGAAACTTGATATGACGTCAGAACGTCATGGGCATGCGGACAATCACCTTGACCCTTATCGTGGCGGCCTTGCTCTCCCCCATCGTCCGGGCGGAGGAGGACCCCCTCTCTCTCCAAACATGTGTACAACAAGCCCTGGCCAATAATATCGCAATCAGGGAGTCCTTCGAAAGGCTGGTTTCCGCGGAATCGGCCTATCGGGTCAGCCGGCGTCTCACTGCAACAAGCATCGGTGCAGAGGTCCTTACAGGGCAGTCTTCCCCTTCCGAGATGATCACCCAGAAAACGGTAAAATTGGATCTCCTTCATAATGCGGAGACGGGGGATGCGATAACCCTTGCCCATACTACCTATTCCCTTGGAGGGGGCTCGGATCCCCAGAACCGTCTTGATGCAATCTACCGGAAGCGATTGCGGAAGGGGGGTGGGCTTGATTCGGGAAAATATGAAATCGAAAAGGCCTATCGAATTTTCCAGAAGGAAGAAATCCTGAACGAGCTGGCTCGACGCAATATCGTGGAAAGCGCTTTTCTCCGCTATTATGCCGTGGTTTCTGCGCGCCTCCTCGTGGATGTCCGGGAGGAGTCGCTCAGGAATGCCCGTGAAGCACTGAACCGCACGGAAAAGCTACTCACAGAGAACATGCTGACTATTCTTGAAAAATCCAGGGCTGAGACCCGGGTCGCAGAGGCCCGTTTTGACCTGATATCCGCTGAAGCCACGTTGCAGAGGTCCAAAGATGAGCTCGCCATCCTGATCGGGCGATCCCCGAGGCGCCCCTTTGAAATCCGGTACGAGATCCCCTACAAACCGGGGATCCCTCCGGAAGAGGAATGTGTGGCTGGAGCCCTGGAAAACCGTTTGGAGCTTCCCCTTATCCGATTGGATGTCCGCGACCAGGAAGCGGATCTGCGACTTGCGGAGAACAGGAATCTGCCCAGAATGGACCTTGTGGGTCAGTACCACCTCTCCCCCGGTCTCCTCCTCCTGGGAGAGGTCCCGAGAAGCAATTACCCCTCCTGGTCTCTGGGGTTCGAGTCCTCATTCCCCATCGGTGATATCAAGCCCACGGAAGACAGGGAGAGAGCACTTCGGTTGATTGCTCTCAGGACGCATACCCTTGACCAAAAAAAAGATCTCATAACCCAGGAAGTCAAAGAGGCTCTCAGACGACTGGGGACGGCTCAGAAAACCGTGGAGATTTATGAGGAATACGCCAGACAGGCGGAGGAAGGGCTTCGCATCGCCATCAGGAGCTGGGAAGAGGGGCTTTCCACCAACAGGGAGGTTCTGGAGGCGCAGGTTGCCGTCGTCCGGGCAAAGGCGGCCCTCCTGACGGCGAAGGCGGACTCCATAGTTGCGGAAGCCCATTTGAGAAACACGGTGGGACTTGACGGGAGGGATCACCTGTGAAGCGCAATCTCTGGCTCCTTGTCATCCTGCCGGTTTGCATCGCCGTCATTGCGGCGACGTCCGGGTTCTGGAAATGGGGGAAGAAAAATCCCCTTGAGACCGTTCCTACGGCTCATGTTCAAAAAGGGAATTTTGAGATCCCGGTGAGGGAGCTTGGAAAGCTCAAGGCAGAGAAGTCAGTCACGATCTCAGCCCGAATTCCAGGCAAAATCATACGTCTCTGCAAGGAAGGGGCGGAGGTGAAGCCCGGAGATTTCCTGATCCAGATAGACACTTCCGACATGGTTCGAACCTTGCAGGAGCGTGAGCTGGATCATCAGAACGCCCTCAATGAGGTTCTGAAGACAAAGGGGGAATTGGATAGCCTCCGCCTGGAGAATGAGCTGAAAATCAAGCAGACCCGTGCGGAGCTGGATCACAACAAGGGGCTTCTTCAGGAAACGGAGGAGACCAAGGCCAGATACGAGAGGCTTCTCAAGGACCGCCTGGTGACACAGGCCCAATGCGATGAGATCAGACTCAAGGTGGAAGAAAAGAAGCTGTCGGTCCGAAAATCGGAGCTTTCCCTTTCCGTGGAAAAACGAAAGGCCCTATCATCCGAAAAAAACAAGAGCGGCCAGATCGAAAATCTGAATATCCGCTCCCGAATCCAGAAAGTCCGGCTTGATGAGGTCAGGACCCAGATCAGGGAAGCCACTATCAAAGCCCCGGCAGCGGGAATCGTAATTTTCAAAGAGATATGGAAAGGTGGAGAACAGGGAAAAATCACGGAGGGGGACCAGATCTTTCCTCAGTTTGCTCTCATCGAGATCCCGGACCTGACGAAAATGAATGTTGCAGTAAAAGTGGATGAGATGAGCATTCATCTCGTAAAGGCCGGCCAGCCCGCGAGAATCAAGCTGGATGCGGATCCCACCAGACTCCTCCTGGGTAAGGTAACGGAAATCGCCACCCTGGCGAGTGAAGGGAGATTCTGGGAGCGCACGGCGCCGGGAAAAAAATATGTGGAAGTCGTGATAGGACTTGAAAAATCGGACCCGAAGCTCCTGAAGCCCGGCATGTCGGCAAATGTGGATATCATAACCCGCACGATTCCCGATGTTCTTTCCATCCCGCTGGAGGCAGTCATTACCGAAGGGAAACAGGCCTTTGTTTATCTCAGGACATCCTCAGGTTTTGAGAAACGGGCCGTCGCATTGGGCGACAAGAACGATAACTTTGTGGTCGTGAAAAAGGGGATCTCCAAAGGTGATTCGGTGGCACTGAAAGACCCTACCAGGAAAACGGCGGAAACGCCCTCCCCCACTCCTCTCCCTGAAGGACCGCAGAAAAAGTGAAACTCTGGGAAGCGGTTCTCATGGGCGCCAGAGAGATGGTTTCCCACAAGATGCGGTCCCTCTTGACGGTGCTGGGTGTCATCCTGGGGGTGGCGGCAGTAGTGTCCATGGTCAGCATCACGGAGGGCGCAAGAGTCGAGGCGATTACCCAATTCAAGTATGTGGGGACCCATGTTTTCCAGGTCCATCGCGCCATCCCGGAGGAAATGGACCCGACCAGGGCGGAGGAGAAATCTCCCTTCGGCATGACACTGGGGGACGCAGATGCCCTTTCTACCGTTTGCGAGCAGATTGTGAGGGTGGCGCCGATCCGGCGGGTTCACGCCGCCCTCAGCTCGATCAAGAACCCTCCTCATGCAGATGTTCTGGGAACCACAGAGGACCTCCCGATCATCCGGGGTTTTGAGATCGAAAAAGGGAGGTTTCTCCTCCCTTCCGACGGGAAGGATTACCGGCGGGTGTGCGTATTGGGCGCATCCCTCGCGAGAGCATTGTACCCCCTCGATGACCCTATCGGAAAGCCGCTGAAGCTCAACGAGCTCTGGTTCACCATCATCGGGGTTCTCAAGGAAAAGGACATCACATCGGCCTCTTCCCAGATCCAGGTGGAGAATCTGAATGAAACGGTTTTCCTTCCCATCTCCACAGCTTCCGCCGATTTCCAGATACAAACGGCCGAACGGGTCTCCATGAGCATTCGGGATGTGGGAAAAATGTGGCGAAAATCGGTATCCATCCAGCGACTCGAGACCCAGCGGATTTTCAATCTCATCATGGGCGCCATAGCAGGGATTTCCCTGGTGATCGGCGGCATAGGCATCATGAACATCATGCTCGTAACCGTGGTCCAGCGGACGAGGGAGATCGGAATCCGCAGGTGCATCGGGGCAAAAAAAAGCGATATCCTCCTTCAGTTTCTTGTGGAGTGCCTTGTGGTCACGGTGCTGGGGGGTCTCATCGGAATCGGGCTTGGGGCTTGGAGTGCGACACTCATTGCGAGTTACGCCAAATGGAAAACAGTCGTATCGGCAAATGCGGTGATTCTGTCCTTTCTTGTGGCCGTGGCCACCGGAGTAATTTTCGGTCTCTATCCGGCCATGAAAGCGGCATCCGTCCTTCCCATAGAGGCGCTCCGATATGAGTAGCGGCAGCGATCTACTTTATGTCTGATTTCTCGCAGATTCCTCAGGAAAATTTACAAACCGGCAAACTCGTTAACCCCCTGGACTCAATTGTTAAGGTTTCTTCATAATCTGTTCACAAAAAGTTAACGGGACGGCAAAGTTTTGGAAATACTGTTCACTTATAATTAACAAGGATCGAATTTGCAGCGAACACACTCAAGCCTCGGAAATCCACACTGTTCTGACATTCATCTTCTGGGGAGGGGTATGAACATGGCAGGACACGGATCTGTTCAGGCAATTCAGGGAATCGGAAGTCCTCAAGGGTGGAAGGCGCTTGCAGCAGCGCACGTCACTTTTGAGCACGGACCGGAAACCGTCCACGAAACCGAGGAACCCGCGAGCACCCACGGGACGGAAGAAGATACCGTCACATTTTCCACCGACGCCCAGGCTGCGGTTCAGGAAGATCGGGAGACTCACGGGAAGGGCAAGGGCCGCCACAAGGCCGGCGGTGACTGGAAAAATCACGGAGAGATGGTTTCTTATGCCGCTACTCACGGGGTTCACGGCCGGGATCTGGCCCGGATCGCCAAGGGAGAAGTAGAAGGCCTGACCCAGGCTGACCTCGACCGAATCGGCAGCGGCAAGATAACACTGGATGCTCTTGTTGCGGAAAAGGCAAAAGCAGCGGAAGCAGCGGCCCATCCCGCGGAAGCTGAGGGAACGAACGCGACCCCGCCGGAGGAAACAGACGCCGCTGCAGAAGCCCACACCGACGAGGCGGAAGCCGCAGAACACACTCATGAGGAAGAAGGGCTGGCCGCGTAATCTGCTATCGAAACATCTGAAGCAATGGCCTGATGTCTGCGTTGTTCAGGTTCTCGCCCCGGACAGGGAGCGGGGCAAACCTCCGCTTCGGCCGGGGCTTGCTGTAAATGATCCCCATTGGGAGGCGTCCCCGGACTTCAAACTCGTTGAGAAGAGACCACGCAGATCCGAGACTCATGGGATCATGGCCCTCTGGAACATGCTCCACATGCTCCTTGAACCAGTCATAGGTGTTGAACTTGTTGTATGTGACACAAGGAGAGAAGTCGTTGATGAAAGCGAACCCGGGATGTTTGAGGGCAGCCACATAAACTTGTGCCGCATGTTTCACATCACCTGAGAAGGACTGCGCGACAAACGTGGCCCCTGCGGAAAGGGCCAACCGCAATGGATCAAAGGGTGGAGGAGATTCCTCCGAACTTTCCCCCAGGTCCCGCCCGAGCCCGTGGGTCGGCGAATTCTGCCCTTTCGTCAAACCATATACTCCGTTGTTCATTACCACAAGAGTCACCTGCGGATCCCTCCTGCAGGTGTGGACGAAATTCTCCACACCTATGGCAAAAGTGTCGCCATCGCCCGCAAGGGCGATTACAACCAGGTCGGGATTGGCCATCCTCACCCCGAGAGCATAGGCGAGGGTGCCTCCATGGGTGCCGTGGAGGGCGTTGCCGTTCAGGTAATTTCGGATCTGTCCCGAACATCCGATCCCGCCGACAGGAAAGATGTCGTGGGGTTCCCGCCCAAGGCGGGTCAGGGCCATTTTCAGCCCCGCGAGGACGCCGAAATCCCCACAGCCGGGACACCATTGAATCCGGTGTTTGGGGACGGCGTTCTCCTCCCAAATCTTGTCTATGGAGGTCTGCTTTTCTACCTGCATCACTGTTTGACTCACATCAATCACCTTCATGCACGGCCGTCGGAGTCGGGATCATTTCGCCCACCCGAACGGTCTCCGCACCCTTCTCAAGAATCCAGCCCACACTTTCCACAATCTCGGAGACATAGAAAACACGTCCATTGTACTTCAAGATCCGTCTGGTCGGCAGAAGGCAGTGGGCTTGCAAAATATCGGCGAACTGGCCGCCATAGTTCTGCTCACATACGATCAGGACCGCAGCGTCCTTGAGCACCGGCAAAGCAAGCTGAGTCGGAAACGGCCACAGGTGCGTGAAATGAACCACCGCCACATCCGTTCCATCCCTTGCCAGTCGCTCGCGAGCCGAAAGGAGCACTGGCCCGGTTGAGCCCCATCCCACAAGCACCGGCTTTCCTGTCGGATCTCCGACCACCTGCGGCTCCCTTGCATCCTCCCGCAAATAGGTCTCCATTTTCCGCATTCTCTTGTCCATCGCGGCCTGTCGCTTCGGGGGATCTGTCGTCACGAAACCGTCTTCGTCGTGCTCCGTGCCTGTCGCCTTGAGGATGGCGCCGGGGGTTCCGGGCACGATCAGGGGGGAGATGCCGGAGTCAGTCCAGGCGTAACGCCTGTATCCGTTGGAACCGAAGGCCCTCTCCGGCGCAATCTTCACCGAAACAGGATGGCTGAAAAAAGACTCGGGAATCGTTTTCCTGACTTCGGCCAGTGTAAGATCAGTAAGAAAGAAGACAGGACACTGGTATTTATCGGCCAGATTGAAGGCCTCGATGATCAAAGAGTAGCTCTCTTCCAGGCTGGATGGGGCCAGTACGATGCGAGGAAAATCTCCGTGGCCTGCGTGGATCGTCGTGGCCAGGTCCCCTTGCTCCGTCTTGGTAGGCATGCCGGTTGAAGGCCCCGCCCTCTGCGCATTCACGATCACCAACGGAATCTCTGCGGCGCCGCTCAAGCCGATTTCCTCGACCTTCAAGGAGAGCCCCGGGCCGGAGGTGCCTACCATGCTGCGGACTCCGGCCATGCCGGCGCCGAGGGCGGCTCTTATGGACTCACGCTCATTTTGTCCCTGCAGGGAACGTCCACCGAATTTCGAAAGGTGGCGGTCCATGAATTCAAGTATCCCCGAGGCAGGGGTGATTGGGTACCCTGCATAGAAGCGGCAACCTGCTTGGATGGCCCCCAGGCAGAGTGCGTCCGTCCCTGATAGAAATAACACGGGCTCACTCGGAGGGACGTCTGCGAGGCGATGCCCTGAATCGGCCCAACCTCGCCCGGCCAGCACGTCCTCCACAGCCTCCCGTCCCCGCCGGGCGGCCTCCATATTCAGGTCCACCATTTCTCTCGATTTGCGAAGAAAACGCTCCTCAAGGAGAATCCTGAAGTATCGGTGATCCATGTCGAATTCCAGAAGGCGAAACAGAGCCCCCACAATAAAGGTGTTCTTGACAACCTCTTTCTTCAATTCCCGCTGGGCGACAGACCGTGCAGGCAATGGGAAGACCCTTATCCCCTTTGCCTCGAATTCAGATTCAGGGACCGGCCCGGTAGAGGAGTCATAGATCAGGATCCCGCCGGGCGCAAGACTCTTCCCGTGCCGCAGGATCGTGTCTCGATTGGGCTGCTCCGGAGCGTCGGGATTGGAGTCATGCTCCAGCGCCAGGAGTATGTCTATGCGGTCGTCCCCGTGGGAAAGAGGAGGGGAATCGGAAACCATGATGGGATCAAATTGATGGGCGCCGTAAATGGTGGATGCGTAATTTCGCTCATTGGCCAGGACGAAAAGCCCTGCCCGGGTGAACACTTTTCCGAGCAAGTCCGCGACAGTGCTGACACCGTCTCGAAGCTGAACCCCGCCGATCAGAATCTTGAGAGAATTCACAGTCAATGGATGAACCCTTCTTCCTGTTCCATTCTTAATCAGGTCATAATATGTCTCCTTCTATCAAACTCTTATCAGGGGAAGTGAAGTTCCAGCACAAAGGCCTCCCATTTCCGCTGAAAAGCCTCCATGTCCCCTTCATTGAGGACCCCCTTGAGGGTCTTGAATCCGGTGGGATCGCTCTTTCGGCGGGCGTGGAATTCGTGGTAAAACCTCGTCAAGAGCCCCTTTTCCTGAAGGTAGTAGCAAAGGTAGCGAGCCTGACCGTAATTCGTGCCCCGGTCCTTTCGATAAAACTGGTCCTCGGAAGCGGATGTGAGGGTCTCGAAAGAGGGCACAAGACCCGCCCTGATCTCTTTCTTGAGCCCCTCAAGCCTCCAGTTGGTGGTACCGTAAATGCGGCCGTTCTTTTCCCCGCACTGCTCATAAAGAGAACCCAGTCCCTCATTGAACCAGGGGGGACATTCGGGAAAATTGGCGTGCATGAAGGGATGAACGATTTCGTGTACCAACGTCCCCCCGCCTGTCTCTATGTTCATGATCAGAGCCTTGTGAGAAGGCGAGTAGTAGCCGAAAGGCGTTCCCGGACTGTCTCCGAAAAGCTCTTTCGCATGCTTCCTGTAGCTGGCCCCATCCTTGAAAAGCCATATATCGAGGATGTCCTCGGGGTCATTCTTGAAGTACTCCGCCTTGAGCTTCTCCACCGCCCAACCCACCGTCCCCGTCGCCCTTTTCCGGACAACGGGCGCCTGCTCATCGCCGATCACAACAAAAGGCTTCTGAGCGACGAATGTGAAAACACGATCAGAAACGCGGTTCTTAAGTCTCAGAATGTGTTGCTCATAATCGGAATCCACAAAATCCCCCGATCTTGCCTGACCGTTCAGGCAGAAACAGGAGAGGAGCCCAAGAAAGAAAAGAGCCTTGCCCATGACTACCTCCGGAGCTCAGGGGGTTTGAGCCCGGAGTCCGTCTCGGTTCCGAGATCAACCACCAGATCAGGCAAAGATTTAATATCAGGGAGGGAGGTCCGAAAATTCATGATACAAGCGCGCAAATCGAACCTGCCGGAAATGAAAGCATTGGACAAGTAAGCCAAGCCGCTACTTGCAAGGTGTTCTCCTACGTAATAGCACACCACAGGGACACAGACACACTCTGCGCCCCTGTAGTGAATTCACGGTGCTTCTATTTCTTCCGCTTCCAGACCCCTTTCTCTTCCACCCAACTGTACCTGGCTTTGCCGTCTTCCTTGTGGACCGTCATCTCACTCACCTGAAGTCCCGCGTTCGGCTTTCTCTTGAGGAAGAAATCCACATCATAGAGCTTCCCTTCCGGGGTCTTCATATCCACGCAGGCGAAATAGAGGTTCTTATCCACGACAGCAAGACGATCCTCGTGGACTTTCGTCAAAGAGAGGGCAAGGGGCTTCTTCGTCTCCTGATCAAAAATCAAAAAATAGCCGCCCCTTTGCTTGACATCGTCCTTTATGAAGCCTGTGATCGCCTTCGAAATGTCGGCTGTAGTCAACTGAGCCTTGCCCTTATCCGCTTTTACCGCCCACCCCTGGGTCAAAAGAACACACAAAAATGCGATGGCTGCGACCAGAGTTCTCTCCTTCATTTGCTGTGCCCACTTCCTTCCTGATAATTACACCAGAGTGCGAAAAAAAAACGCGCCCTGGATTCTGTTCCTTGAAATGTTTCTTGCCTTCCACAAAGTTCCCTTTTTTGTCCTGTTTCCTTCCCTCTCGCCCCTTGACTGTGGAGCCCCTCCGCCGGGCGTCCCCGCAGTCGTCAAACTCTCTCCACAACGAGACCCAGGCGTTGTGCAGCTTCACCCTGTCGGTGGTCCGCAGTAAGGAACAAGTCAGGGTAGAAAACAACGGCACTCGCTATGTGCAAGGCGTCAAGCGTCCGCACAGGGCATTTCTCGAGGCATATAACGGCTTTCTCAATTACGGGTGGAGTCAAATCTATTATGGTGGCCTGAGCCAGGTCGTCAGATAGGTTTTTTTTGAGAGCCATATATTGGTTCGCATTCAGCCTGCCCTCCCTGCGCAATCGGCTGAATACCGATACGAGTTCAGGAGCTGCGATAACGCACAGCCCGATTTCACTCGCATCTTTGCATATTGAAATGACCCTGTCGGTGCCGGGCTCCAACACGTATCGCTTGGCGAGGGCGGATGAGTCCATGGCGATGCGCATCAGTTCTCTTCGTCTCGTTGACCCAGGACAGCCTTGCTCAAGGAAAATCCTTTGATGCGCAACGGCCTGGCAGATCTCCATCGCTCCATCGAATTCAGGCGCGTAGGCGAAAGGATGGCGATGGGTTTACCCCTGCGATAGATCTCTATTACCTCGCCCCTCTCCACGGCGTCGAAGTATTTTTTTGCATTATTGCGCAAAGCGGAAAAGGTCACTGAAAGCATATCTTATCACTCCACATTGACATTATAATGTACAAACGAGTGTCTTGTCAAATGGCTTTTTCGAAAAAGGCTCAAGTGCTCCTCACTGAAGAAGAATACAGGACCCTGGAGGAAGCCTCGGCCCTGACCCATAAGAAACTGGGAACTCTTGTTCGGAAAAATTCTTACATATGATGAATTCGATCAAATGCAAATCGAAAGCAAGGTTGTGGAAGTCATCCCAGTCTGGTATTGGCTTCTGGGTCCTGTGAACTAAGGGATATAGTATGCCCTGCTATCTTCACTGGAATTCCCCCTTATTCATCGCCCGGATTCACGCCCTCTGCTCCAGAATTTTGAAAACATCTCAAAGAAACCACTTGCTCCCATGCTGGAAACATGATATGATACCGATATGCGAATTGTTTCCCGCAAAGCTCTTCGGGCCTTTTGGGAAGATCACGCCGACGCCCGGCAGGCTTTGCAAGCCTGGTATGCGGACGTCAGACACGCTGCCTGGAACTCTCCAGCAGACATCAAGAAGGCCTGCCGAAACGTGAGCTTTGTGGCAAATAACCGCGTCATATTCAACATCAAGGGCAACAGGTACCGTATAGTTGTCGCTGTGCAGTACAAGTTTCGAATTGTTTTCATCAGATTCGTCGGCACTCACAAAGAATACGATCAGGTGGATGCGGCCACCGTTTGAAAGGGGTATCGCAGCATGGACATTCATCCCATCAAAACAGAAGCAGATTATCAAGCAGCGCTCAAGAAGATTGAAGAACTCTTCGAAGCCGACCTTGATTCTCCCCAGGGCGACGAGCTTGAAGTTCTGACTACGCTGGTTGAAGCTTACGAAGAGAGCCATTTCTCCATTCCGGCGCCTGACCCTGTCGAAGCGGTCAACTATTACATGGAGAGCCGCGGTTTGACCCGAAAGGATTTGGAGTCCTGCATAGGGAATCGGGCAAGAGTGTCGGAAATCTTGAATCGCAAGCGCCCGCTCACATTGCGGATGATTCAACGGCTTCACATCGAGTTAGGTATTCCGGCAGAAGCACTTGTCAAGCCATATCCGGTCCCAAGGGTCAAATCCTCGCCCAAGGCTTCGCTGCTCGGCACGCAGGTGCCGCCGACTCGCACCTCTCGCCCCGCCTCGCTCGGCTGACCTGAAGGCTCCGCCGGTTCGCGAACTTCATCTTTATCCTGTGGACCTTGGCGGAGTCCCGCAAGCCCCCCATCAAATCCCAAGACGCAAGCACTTGGCCATCAGCAGTCGTTATTCAATCGGAAGCCGGCGAACGCGCACTGCAGTGTCTTCTATCGTCACCGCGCACCCGTCCGCTATAGATGTCTCCAAATCTGAAAATACCTCCAATAGCTTCCCCGAGACAGTTTGAGGATCGGAAGACAGTAATCGCAAAGTGATCAGGCTTGGCGTGGAGTGTCCCCCGAGGGCGAGGAGGGCCGAGAAATCCAAATCTTGAGTCACTACAACGCGGCCTTCGCTACGGGCATAATCGAGGATTTCTCGGTCTGGAGCGTTAACGGGAAGAACCTGCGAGACCCGAATGGTATCCCAGCCGTTTTGTTGCAAGGTCTGCACGGTTTGCGGGGAGATATTCATGTTTGCGAGGAAACGAAGAGTCCTGGCCATTGGAAGCTATGCCGCCGGAATGGTGTGTATCTGATCCGAAACAACCCAGGCTGCATACTTCATGGCTTGCTGTATGTCCTCAGGTTCCAGTTCAGGATAAGCTGCAAGCACATCAGCCACCGAATGCTCGGCAGCCAACATCTTGAGAACAACACTCACCGTGATTCTCATTCCCCGAATCGTCGGCTGGCCCAAACACACTTCCGGATTGATCGTAATTCGATCCAGCTTCACCATATCGCATAAATTCGAGCTTGGTACGGCAGCTCCTTCAGAACATAGGCCATGCCCCTTGTTTCCACGCATTGACCTGGAAGGGGTTGGGATCGTCGGCAAGACCGTTCCAGGCTCCGTAGGTCGCCTGAAAGTCGGCTGCTGCGATTCAAAGCCGCAAAATACGATGTGAAGCCGAACCATGAGTCGTGCAGGCTCTCGATACTTCAGGTCTTGAATGCGACTCAATATGTGTTATACTATAGATGGGATTGCCAACTGACGGAGGAATCTTGTGGATGAAACTTTATTTGGAAACCTCGGTCGCAACTTGGAATCTTCGCCACATCGCGCGAGCTTGGACAATGAAAATCGCAGCAGATGTCAATCGCACTTTGGGATTATCTACCATTGTGATCTGTACTCCAGAGGAGGTGATCGGTGATGCTGGAAGAGTCGAAACCCGTCCGTGAAGTCCGAGAGTGGCGCAGGAAAATGACTGAAGGATGGGAAGGGAGAAGCTGAGAGGAAATCGAGAAGAACCTTCAGGAAACAGGCAAGAACTTCAGGGGCGGATCCCGCTTGAGCGCCCTAAACGGACAGGTGCAGCGTAGCTGAAGTCACACAGGCGCATTTTTGTTTTCCACGGGAAAACTGAATTTCCATTTGACGGGCTCTGCAAGAAATTAGGTTGTTCCTTTCCGCATCCTTCAGTCCCACGTGCTGGTATGACGTCTATGGGCATGGTTACGATGTTTCTTACGGCAAGGTACAAACATAGAATTCCGGCGCCAGCCTTACCTTTTCACCGTGGAGGTACTGTACAATGACAGACACGGTTAACGCCGCTGTAAGATAAGTTGTAGTTCCAAGCTGCGGAAGCGGACACCACCCATGATATCTTATTCGCTCCGTGTAATTCTTCATGAAACGAAGGAATCTTTGTGGGAACTTTTTCTGGTTGGAAAGGCAGAAATCAAGCCACAATGTCATTGTTTCCACAAAGGTGGTGTCGTCGCGGCGGGTTACCCCCAGCATTTCCTGCAAATTCGAAGAATCCTTATCGAACACGATCAATGCAGATGAATTCGCCAGGTTGAAAGGCGAAAACACGACCTTTTCCGCCTTTCTGGCCTGTTCTTGAACGGCCAGGATTGCTCCCATCTCAGAAATATCAATAGCGTCAATTATGACGTCAGTTGAATTAATTACCTTCGGCAGGCCGCTACTCGTTACATATCTCGTAAGGACTTGAATTTTGGCATACGGGTTGATTGCAAGCAATCGTCTCTTCAAGGCGTGAGTCTTGCGCTTCGCCGTCCTTGCATCAGAAAAGGTATAAGCCTGACGATTCAAATTGGACATCGCCACCCTGTCATTATCTACAAGGGTCAAGAAAACAAAGCCCGTTCTCAGAGCCAGTTCAGCTATGAGGCTGCCCATCCCTATCCCGCAGATCAAGAGTTTCGTATCCTTGATCGTCTGCTGTACCTTGTCCTCCACCAGTCCGGTATTCCGGACGAAAATCTCCTCGTAATACGTATCCATCAGGCCTCCATTCTGTTGTACCATTCGAATCCAGCTATCCCTTGTGTCAGGGAACTTGAGAGGAATGGGGCGAGCCGGTGACCGGTGTTCTCAAGATGCTCAAGCCAGCTCGTCACGTTAACGAACGCAGGTATGCAGGGAGAACCCATGTACATTTTGATATGGCCCATCTGGACGAGCCCGAAGCGCAACCTGACGAACATTCTCCACACCCGACTATCTACCGCAAAATAGCATAAGGAAATGTTCCGATGTAAACAAATGTCCTTGGCAGTTTTTATCAATCCTAATGTAGCGCGGTGCATAGGATCCCCGCTTGAATCCATGTTCAGGCGAGAGATCTCACAGAATCGAGCCTTTCTTATATAGTCCGGCGGGACGACTATTTCGAATTCCTTTTCCATCGGAAAGCCGAGTTGTGAGTCAGGGATGATTCTCATGGTCCCGATCAAATTGGCGTCCTCATAGGCAGCAAGATGGATCGAAATGCTGTCATAGGCGTCAGTTTCCATCTCATCGCTGTACGAAGATCCTTCGATATAACCAAACTCAATGTTGATGCGGTACCTCAACTGGAAGACTGCCTCCAATTCCTTGGGTGAAGTCACGACCCGAAAATTTAGTCTCTCCACGGATCTCAGATTCCCAGATGGCCGATCACGTCATCAGGCTGGCCCCATTGCAGAAGCTCTCCCAGAGCATTGAAGCGAAATCCTGCATTCCACGCATTGATCTGGAAGAGGTTGGGATCGGCGGCGAGACCGTTCCAGGCCCCGTAAGTAGCCTGAAAGTCGGCTCCGATGGATTCGGCGTAGCCCTCTGTGGTCCAGGCGCCTGCAACTTGGGTCACCCTGTAAGGCCTGGAAAAGGTCCCCAGATTCCCCGCCGGCGTGATACCCACAAAGAAATCGCCGAAGGGATCCAGGGCATAGCCTTGCCAGCCTCCTGCTTTGTCGTCCCACCGGGGATATGTTCGGTCAAATGATAGAATAAAGGGCTGACCGGACTGAATGTATTGCGTCCAATCATGAGTGAAAAGACGTCCCACAAGGCCCCATGGGTGACCGAAATCAATCACTTCACCTTGCTCATTGAAATTAAGCCCCAGGTCCCAAAGATTGAGCTGGTACAGATCAGGGTTCCCCCAGGCGGTAGTCTCGTAAGTTGTGTACACATTATCCGAGTTCCACTCCGAGAACCCCGTCCCGATCCATTTTCCGGTCGCCTGCTCGTATCGCAATATGTATGTGAGGCCCCCCACAATTCCGCCAAGTGGGTCATCATTCGGTCCCAGCCATCCGGCATCATTGAATTTGCCCGCGGTTGCATCGAAAACGATCCGCACCGGCTGCCCTGATTTGATGTAATCTTTCCAGAGCCAGACTGTGTAATAGTAAGGGTTGCTCACCTGACCGGATACGTTGACCACAACAGCACCAGGTGCGGCCCCTGCCGGGATCGGCACAGTAATCGAGGTATCGCTCCAGGAAGTGGGAGCAGCAGCCACCCCATTGAAAGTGACGGTGCTCGTCCCCTGAACTGCGCCGAACTTGGTTCCGGAAATGGTCACAACAGTGCCGATTTTGCTGTTTTGAGGTGTGACGTTGCTGATGGCGGGGCAGGTGCCGCCGGAGAACCAGGAGGGAAAAACGTGACTAATATTTGGGTCGGTTGTCAAGCTATTCAGCCCACTTCCATCTGCGCCGATGACGTGGATGTCTTGCCACGGTCCTGGGATAACAGCCGCGAATGCGATCTTTGTCTGGTCGGGTGACCAGGAAGGAGAGCCCTGAAAGTTTGCAGGAGCGGCGATGGCTGTGATTTGTGCGGGATTCGCTCCATCTGCATTCATGATCCAAACTTCACCAGATCCGGAGCGCAGAGACCAAAACGCTATTCTTGCACCATCAGGCGACCAAGAGGGAAGGACATTGTGGAAACCTGGAGCGTTGTTTGTGAGTTTGACTTGGCCTGAACCATCAGCGTTCATAACGTAGATTTCATTGTTACCGGTCCGGGACGAGTAAAATGCGATTCTTGCACCATCGGGAGACCAAGCGGGTCCATGATCGGCGTTGTTTGTCAACGAGATTAGATTCGATCCGTCAACATTCACGGAATAAATGCTACCAGACACAGTGCTTCCGAATGCGATTTTTGTCCCATCGGGGGACCACGATGGACTATTCTCGTCGCCCGGATTGCTGACCACCAAGCGCTTCTCTGTGCCGTCCGATTTCATCACGGTTACATCTATACTGCCAGACCCAGAAAGGAATGCAATCATAGTACCATCTGGAGACCAAACGGGCTCCACGTCTGTTGAGGCGTCCGCCGTCAATCTGATTTGGTTGCTTCCGTCGGCGTCCATCACATAAATCTTGGAGCCGCTCCCAAACACAATCCCCCGCCTCACCGTAAATGTCGCTACATTGCTGTCCAGTCCATTCACTCTCACCACAGCCGCTGCAGCCGTGTTTTGCCCGTTCGGTGTTGCGATGACTGGAATCTTGATGGATATTGCCGTATCGCTCCAACCGGTCACAGTGACAGGTAGCCCGCCTACCGTGATGGTGCTGGTTCCCTGGGATGAGCCGAAATTGCTTCCCTGGATGGTCACCGGGGCATTCACAATGCCGGTCGTCGCCCTCAAGGCGGCAATACTTGGACGGCCGCCACCTGCAGGCGGGGATGGGGGCAGTGGTGGGGGTGGGGAGGGTGGCGCCTGAGGGGGCGGCTGAGGTGGAGGGGCCTGAGGCGGAGGAGGCGCTTGGACTGTATATGGTCACAGTGCCTGTCCCCTGGGCAGCGCCGAAATTGGCGCCCTGGATGGTAATGGATGCCCCCACTTGTCCCTGTGTCGGGCTCAACCCTGTAAGCATGGGGGTTCCGAGAATGGTCACAGATCCGGTCTCATTCGGGTGATACTGGCACTGGTACCGGTAAATTCCTGCATGGAAATCTCTGACATTGAAGGTGAAGGACCAGTCCCCACCGGGCGTCACATCTCCGGAATCAAAGATTCCTCCCAGGTCCACAATCCGGTGAACCTGGGCGCTGTCGTTTACCCAGATCAGGGTATCCCCTGCTGAGAGGGAAAAATCCTGGGGCAGGAATCCCGAGCTTGTCACAGATGCCCCGAGGTCCAGTTGCAGGGTCACTGTCTGGCCTTCCTGCACATCCGCACCTGCCTGGCGGTAGGCCACCACCTTGCTCCCTGAATCGAAGGCCATGACTGTGAGAGTCTTGCTGCCAGGAGGGATGTCGGGAAAGGTTACAGAGACCTGGGCGCCCGAAAGATTGCTTTTTTGCACAGTCTGGGTTTGAGGGGAAGCCATGCCGCTCCCTTGAAGGGAGAACTCAAGTTTCTCGGCACTTTGCGGAATTTTCTTTGTTTTTGCGGTTTTAGCTTTAGGCCAATCTATGCGAATATTCAGACTGGTTCCCTTTGGTCCCTGTGAGACGGAGCTGGAACCGCCTCCACCGCCGCTCCCGCATGCTTGAAGCAGTAAAGTCGCTGCAAGAAGAATTGCGATCAGAGTTCTCCTCATGGCTCTCCCTCCTAAAAGTTCCAGGTACTGCCCAGGCTCAAAAGAGGCTCCGAATAGCTCGCCTGGGGGAACACGAAATCCTTGTAATCGGTGGCATTGAGTCCCAAATAAAGGGAATGACGGGTATTCATGGCCCATTTTGCGCCAAGAGTGTAAGTCATAGACTGGTTTCCCACTGCGCCGTTTGTCCCATGGGTGGAATAGCGGGAGATCCCTAAATTGGCGGAAAGTTTGGATGGAATGATCCACAGATTGATATTGCCATTGGCCGATGTGGTTATAGTGACAAACCCTGTGGCAAGCTCTGCGATTCGAGTCTTGGAGAACCCCGCTGAGACCGATTGTCCTCCGCGCAAAGTGCCGGAGAGCCCCAAATTGACGCTCTGGGTGGTCAGGTCACTTGCCAGGTTCACCCTGTCCTGATATCGGGTATCCTGCCAGTTGGCCAGAAGGCTGAAAGTCTTCCCCATCTGTTGAGACAGATTAACGGAGAAGACAGAGCTTTCATTGTCCGAGAAAGGCGCAGGGCCGGTACTTCCGATCTTGAACTTACTCAGTAGGAAAGTGGCCCGGGTCATAGGGGAAAGAGTCAGGTTCACCGTCGAGGCCGCATAAGTATTGGAAACGGTGGGAACCGTTCCATCTCTGGCCAGATTGTTGTGGTAATTTCGATAGGTGAGAACTGTCTGGACTCTGGAGTCCCATGTGTGGGACCAGGTAGAGTCCGCCGTCTCCCGATCCCTGACGATTCCAGGCGCCGCCAGGGCGAAATACTGCGAGCCTGCCCGCTGGTAGTTGGCCTGCAAGGATCCGCCCCGGCCGTCGGAGAGGAAGCTGGAATACTCTCCGGCGAACTGCCACGCCTTGTCTATGACTTCTGAAACGGTGCGGGAATCGGGGGTATACCCCAATCTTCCCGCACTTGCCGAGAGACTCAAGCCTGCTTTTCGGTAATTGAGGTCCGTGGACCATCCTTGATTCCGAAGAGGCGTCAGTGTCGGACCGGGCGTTCCCAGAGAGCCCTCCGTATCTTCCAATTGGCCATACGTGAGACTCCCTGTGAGAAATGGCGTAAAAGTATTGTGCAAACGGAACCCCGTGGCATACTGGTCAAAGACCCCATTGGAAAAAGCGCTTCCTTCCTGAGGTTTTCGGGTTTGAATTTTAACCGCAGAAATCCGTAATTTTCCGGCAATAGCTTCTCCAGCAAACCCTCTGCCAAAAGTTCCTTGAAAAGTCAGTGGAGAATACTGGGTCCCAACCGTATCTCCCGCTGTCGCATTGAATCGCCCGCCATAATCATAAGTGAACATGTTGTTGCTCAGAGCAGCATTGGGGCTGGTGATGCTTGTGGCTGTAAATGTATGCTTATCTCCCGCCCGCCCGTTCATATTAATGTTAAAGGTGCTGTTCCCTACGCGCCTGGGGGAATAAGAGCCTGAATAGGAGAGGTTTCCGTGGATTTCCACTTCCGGTGTCGGCGGCTTCGGGACGCCCAGTGATGTGACCTGAAAGGGGAAATAGGCATCACTTTTTGCCAGAGTCTCCCTCTGGAATCGGAAATTGATGCGGATATAGTACGCCCCTGAATACGAAACTGGAACCAGAAAAGGAACATTCAGAACAGCCGTGGCCCCTTGCGCCACTGGCGTGTTGCCCAGGACAAAATCCGAGCTGATCAGATAGTTCCTGTCCTTGTCGAAAATCTCCGCATTGATTTCATACTCCCCTGCTTTCCACGCTACACTCCCTGTGTTCAGCACAACAACCTGAATGTTCAGCATCTGCCCCGCTTCCACGGGGCTGGGAGTCGGAACAGCCAGGTAAATAGTGGCGTTTGGCGCCGCCAGGAGTGGGCCTGTAGCAAGAATGAAAAACGCAAGAATTGCGAAGCCGCTTAGGAGCTTATGCCGCATAGACGACCTCCCAACTTGCCGCAGAAATACCGACCATCTGCGTATGTTGCACGATCACGCTTGATCTGTTACAATCATAACTGGAGAACCGAGAGTGGAAGAATATGTTCGGGAGCTGCTGAAAGAAGAAGACAAATCGTGAAGAAAGATGAGATCGTCCGCAAAAACTTGGATCTGCAGGCTGAGTTTTTGCGCTACAGCTTCGATCACCCGGATGTCCTTGATCGAATCCCCACAGGCGCCACAATGGTGATTCTGCCGGATGACGATGCAGAGCTCTGCCGCGTGAATGAAAGGACACTCCGAGAACTTCGAAAACAGAACTTACCCACGGTCGTTGTCCGTATGCCTTCCCCCAAGCCGGTTGAGCCTCGGATAGAGGTGTTTGAGGGTTGAAGCCATAACGCCGGCGGAGACAGGAGGCGAGTAGAGATGAGACATCGAGATCAAATGCTCGATGAGTTGCACGCAATTCGTAGGAAGCATGACAGGGAAACCAGACACCTTTCGGATGAGGAGTATGTGCGGCATCTTCACAAGGAAGTGGAGGAAGGGCTGGCCAGGGAAGGGTATCGGATAGTATCGGAGCCGGACGGTACGATGCGCCTTGGAAGGATCGAAAGCGAGGACCAGGCGCCCCTTGAGCCGATTGAGCTGATCGAGGACGCCGAAAGCGGCCCGATGCTGGACGAGATCCGACGGAAGATTGACGAGGAAACACAGCACATGACATCGGGGATTCTCGGAGAACAGCCTGAACTTTGCACACAGTCGTTCTCGGTATGCCTTCCCCCAACCCGATTGAACCCCGTATAGAGATGTTTGAGGGGTGGTCGGATCTTGTTGAAGCGATATCCCGCCAGTAGTTCCTTGCCGTACGGAATGTAATTGGAGCATGCGGCGCGCTAGCCTTACGGATAAACGAGGCATTGCTACCAAGATCCTCCCCCTCCGAGTCCATCAACCCACCGTTCTAGGCGTTTGAGGCGCTCACTATCAGCGTAATGCGAATCGGGTGTGTCAGTGACAAAAAGATATTTTAGTATAATGTCGCTAAATTCATGTAGGAGGGATAGGACTTTGCTAGACGTGCCCCCGAACACCCTCAACATCTCGTCCACGGAGTATCCCGCTTGTTCAGCCCACTTCAGACCTTGCAGATCAGCCTGTGCTTCTTTGTCGCGTTCCATATATGCTATTATACGATCTTCAATCTTTAAGGCTCTTTCTTGGTAATTCTTGTCCATACTGGCCTTCCAGCGCTTGTAATCTGCGGGGAAGAATCTCTGCATGTCCTCAACGGTTACCTCAAGCTTTTTTTCGATGAGGTGGGCAAGCTCATGTCCTATCGTAAAGGCAATAGCATCAGGGGAACTGGCACCCGGTTTGATCATTATCGACCGCGTATAAGACTTATCTGAAACTCCTCGGCCGGAAGCGCCTGATAAGTATTTTTTGACATAGTCGTCGGGTGTGTTTTTTTCCTTTGCCAATTGTTTGTAGTTATCTATGTCGCGAGGATATGAGAAAATGTAGACATCTGTGAGCCCTGCAGCTTTTACTACCTTCTCTGCAGGCTCTTGCATTCTTTCGTCTCTGGTGAGAAAGAGGATTGGAGTGCTGCTGGAGGTGCTTCTTGCGGGTTCAGACGTAGCTGTAGCGGGTGGACTGCTTGGAGCCGCGGATGGAGTCGCCCCGGGCTGAGAATTTGAAGCTGGAGGATGAGCTGTTTCTGACCGAGGCCCAATATATTTTAGTCCTATTGAGGAAGCATTTTGAATCTTTCGTCCGTGTGACTCGGTTCCTTTGCCATCCCAGTTTTTTTCCCCGACTGTTATGGTGTCCGAAGTACGGTCGTATGTTTCCACAACTGCCACGTGGCCATATTCTTGCAACAATTTTGAACTTCCGGTCTCCCAGACGACGATTGCGCCGTCCAATGGACTCGTGTCTACTTTCCACCCTGAAGCTGAGGCAAACTGGGCCCAGTATTTTGCGTGCCGTGGTCTTGGAGCATTTTTGAGAACGGCCACGAAGAAATCAGGTCTCTTTCCAGCCGCATAGGAAGTGCATTCGTTTTGCCGGAAACC
>JACPDT010000121.1 GCA_016183865.1 Armatimonadota bacterium
AGTACTGGTGCGCTATTGTGCCTTATTTGAAAAAACCGGAATGAATAAAGTACTTTCGGGACAAAATCCAATTGCTATAAGTATTTGAAATATCATTTTGAATGTCCCACGTGGGAGCGTGTCCAATCACCCCCACCCAGCCTCCCCCCTCAAGGGGGAGGAGCAGTGAGTTCCATGCTTGACAAACAGATGCACCCAACAGGTGATCGAAAAATCTCAGGACAAGCTTCAATTTCCTTGATACCATAAACAGCGCGAGATTGGATCTCATTTTGATGGTGGATCAGGGAGATGTGGGGGAATGTCAAAAAATGCTTGCTGCTCGTGGGATTTCCACCTCAGATAAGGGACCTTGTTAAGAAGCAAAAAGAAATTAGCCTGCCTGTCCCTGGAAATGTTAGTCAGGTGAGGGTTTAGCGAAAAAATAGGTTCAGGTTAAGGGACATTAAATTTTGGTTAAGATTGGGTTAAATTTTTGGCGCAATTCGCCGAATGCTTGCTGCTCGTAGGTTTTCTGCCTTTTGGAAGGAACCTGGCCTGGAAGGGCAAAGAAATCTGCGGGGATTTTGGTACAATGAGGTCCGAAATGGCAATAGCACGGGCAGTCCTTAGGAAGCGGGAAGAGCATCGCGTTGCTGCGGGGCATTTGTGGGTTTTCAGCAATGAGATCGGTGAGATCCGCGGGACACCTCAGGCGGGCGATGTGGTGGAGATCCTGAGCCATGGGGGAAAGTTTCTGGGGCTAGGATTCTACAACCCCAATTCCCTGATTGCCGTGAGGTTATTGACCCGACAGAAGGAAGAGATCGCTTTCGATTTTTTCAGGAAACGGGTAGAAGCCGCGACGATTCTGCGTAGAAAGCTCTATGGGGACGCGGATTCCTGCCGTCTGGTGCACGGTGAGAGCGACTTTCTTCCCGGGCTCATTGTTGACAAATATGGTGAGCACTTCTGCATTCAGACCCTTTCCGCCGGAATGGACAGGAATCTGCCGGTTCTTTGCGATGTTTTGGAGTCCCTCTTCCGCCCCAAAGGCATCATCGAGCGAAATGACACTCCATTGAGGTCTCATGAAGGGCTCCCTCAGAAAAAAGGTCTCCTCCAGGGCGCCGGAGGGGAGGTTGTTATTTCAGAGAACGGCATCCGCTATTCCGTGAATCTCCTGGAAGGGCAAAAAACAGGGTTCTTTCTGGATCAACGGGAAAATCGCCTCGCGGTTCGACGTTATGCGGGCGGCGATGTGCTCGATTGTTTCTGCAATGACGGCGGCTTTGCCCTGAATGCCGCATCTTCAGGGGCATCCCGTTGTGTCGGCGTGGATTCTTCCGAGGGCGCCTGTCTGCGGGGGCGAAGAAATGCAGAACTGAACGGCCTGGACAACAGGGTGGACTTCCTGAAGGCGGATGTATTCGAGTATCTGGACCAATGTCTTCGAGAGAAACGAAAGTGGGACCTCATCGTCCTGGACCCCCCATCCTTCACGAAAAGCAAAAAGAGCATACCCCAGGCAAAAGTCGGCTACAGAAGGATCAACTCCGCCGCCCTGACCCTCGTGAAGCCCGGAGGGGTGCTGGCGACAGCATCCTGTTCTCACCACATCGAAGAAGAAGCCTTTCTCGACCTTGTCTCTCAGTGCGCCCGCATGACCGGAAAAACCATCCGCCTCCTGGAACTGCTGGGCGCCTCTCCTGACCATCCCGTCCTGCCGGAGATGCCCGAAACCCGTTACTTGAAGTTCTGCATTTTTCACGTTTGTCAGGAGAAATGATCGTTGCATTCTTACTTCGTTAATATTGACATACTCATGTTATAATGGTAAGATATATATATAAATTTAGGAAGGACATCTGTGGTGGAAAAAGCGTGCGTCACAAGCAAGGGTCAACTCGTCATTCCTGTCAGCATTCGGCGACGGTATGGCATTAAGCCGGGAACAAGGATCTGCTTTATCGAACGCAACCATGAGATCCTGTTTCAGCCGGTAACCAGGGAATATATTCGGAGTGTGCATGGTGTGCTCAAGAGCGAAACCCTGGTGACCCAGGAGCTGCTCCAGGAACGGGCAAAAGATAGAGCACGCGAGGAGGCTGGACTTGAAAAGCTCGGTACTTGACAGTTACGCCGTCCTGGCTTTCCTCTTCCGCGAAAAGGGGTCCGAGAAGGTCCTGGAGCTCCTCGAGAAGGCAGCAGAGTCGGACAGGGTAGTATTGATCGCCGCCCCGAACTGGGCAGAGGTCCGCTACATGGTCGAGCGAAAGGTTGGAGCATCGCAATGGCATGAGACACGGACGAAACTGCTCGGCCTGCCCGTGGAGATTGTCTCCGCAGATCAAGCGTTGGCCGAGCTGGCGGGCGATATCAAAGTTTGCGGAAAGCTGTCTCTGGCCGACTGCTTCGCCGCCGCCCTGGCAAAGCAAGAGAAAGCCGACCTCTACACGGGTGATCCTGAATTCAGAGCGGTCGAAAAAGAAATCAAAATTATCTGGCTGTGACTTACCTGTAAGTGGCCACGCTTTCGGCCACCTGGGTTACGTGCCAGGAGGGATCGTGATTGGTTTCCAGTCTGCTATTTCACGGCCCCTGCTGTGATTCCCTTGATGAACTGCTTCTGCATACACAAGAAGAGGACGATCACAGGGATCATGGAGAGGACGGAGCCTGCGGCCACTACGCGAAAGTTGGAGCTGAACATGTTGGCAAGGTGACTCAAGCCTACTGCGAGAGGATATTTGGCTTCATGCTTGAGCACCACCAGGGGCCACATGAATGTGTTCCAATAGCTGACAAAGGTGAAAATGGCAAGAGTTGCCAGGGCCGGGCGGACCAGGGGAAGCATGATGCGGTACCAGATTGCGAGTTCGCTGCAGCCGTCAATTCGGGCCGCGTCCTCAAGCTCTCCTGGGATGACCAGATAAGCCTGGCGGAGGAGGAAGATTCCAAAAACCGTGACCATGCTCGGGAGCACGATTGCGGCATAGCTGTCGAACAAGCCCAGCTTGCGAATGGTGACAAAGTTGACGATCATGTTGGCCTGAGCAGGGATCATCATTGTGGCGAGAAGAGCGGTAAAGATGATCGTCTTCCCCGGAAACTCAAGTCTCGCAAGGGGGTAGGCTGCCAGTGAGGCGATCAAGAGCTCCCCGAGCACCCCCCAGAGGCAGATCCAGACTGTGTTCCCGAAGAAACGGGGGATCAGAGGCACATCCCGTAAGGTGGATATAAAGTTGTCGAAACACGGAAAAGGGACGGAAACAGGACCAAAGTGCTGCATGCAAAGGCTTGGAAGAAAATCGGAAAAGGAGGCCAGTTGAAAGATATTGCCGCCGGTCTTCAATGAGGTAATCAAAAGCCAGACAAAGGGTCCTGTCAGAAAGAGAGCCATGGCCGAGAGGCCCACATACCGGATCGCTCTTCCCGCGGGTGGCTTCAAATTCTCAAGCCCCTTCGAGAAGCAGGTTCACGATCTCAAGCTCATCCATCCGCTCGATCATCTTGAAGTTCCGTTCAGCCTGCTTGTGCAAACCCAGAGACTTGGCAATGGTGTAGCCCTTTCTAAACTGTTCCAGGGCCTTCTCGTGGTCTTCCAGATTCAGGGAGAGCAATCCGAACTGATAGTATGCCTCCACGAGGTGAAAACCGGGTTCCCTTGCCTTCAGTACCTCGATTTCCCCTTCGAAGAGGGGAAGAGCTTCATTATATTGCTTTCTATGTCTCAGGATGACAGCGATGAGAATCCTGGTATAAGCGTCATCGGCAGCCCTGTCGTGCTTCTCGAAGATTTTGTGAGCTTCCTGGGCGTGGACTTCCGCCTGCCCGAGATTTCCCTCATTGATGTAAACATAGCTCAAGTCCTGGTGCACCCCCGCGGTCTGAAGCTCATCCTGAACCTGGCTGAAAAGCCGGAGCGAATCCTCAAGGGAAGCGATTGCCTGCTCGGGTTCGCCTATGAAGCCATAGCAATTTCCCAGGTTCCGATTCGTGTGAGCCAGGGCGCGGATATTCGTGGATTTCTGGCTGAGCTTCAGATCTTTGAGAAAGAACTTCACAGCCTCCTGGTAGTCCTCCATCACCATGTAGGCCTGACCCATCTTGCCGTAAATGGCGGCCGCTTCCGAAACCGCCCCGAGGTCCTGACAGATCTTCTCACCCTTGACGAGGAAATGCAGAGCTTCTTCCAGCTTCGTGAGGGCGATGCACATCTGGCCTATGCTGTTGTATACTTTTGCGATGCCGAAGGGATTTCCGCGCTTCTTATAGATTCTCAGGGCTTCTCTGTAGTTCTCCAGGGCTTCCTTATACTCGCCGTTTAAGCTGCAGACGACTCCATAGTAGCGATGGGTCTCCGCAAGCTCTTCCGCGATGATCGGCATTCCGCCGGAGCGCTTGCGGAACAGATCCTTGCTGTGCTCATAGAACTCTCCGGCTTTCTCCAGATCCCCGTCGCGGAAAGCGCACAGACCTTCCTGGCAAAACAGGGAAGCCCGCAATCTGATGCCCTTGTCAGGATCCTCTTGAGCCATTTCGTCAACCAGTGGATGACAACTGGCCAGAAGGTTGGCGGCCTCCTGGTGCCATCCCAGCCGCGAATAAAGCCCTCCCTGTCTGATCCGCCCGACCAGAGTCCACTCCTTGTCATAGTGTTCCGCGGCAAGGGCAAGGCCTGTTTCTATGTAATCCAAGGCGGCTTCGGCATTCCCACGAAACCCCTCAATCTCTCCCCGCCCCAAGAGCGCATGGACCAGCGGCTCATACTTGATGCGCACAACGGTAAAGGCAATAACCTCATCCAGATCCCGGGCCGCCTCATCCCATTTTCCAAGGGTCAGGCTCAGCTCTGCCCTGATCAGAAGAAGGTCGGCTCTCTTGGGCGCCGAAAGCTCCGAATCATAGACTCTCCCCAGAAATTCTCCCGTTCTTTCACAGTATGAAACAGCCCCGGCGGGATCAAGAGAATGGCGCAGCTCCTGACCCGTGGTCAACAGGGATTCGTACTCAGCGGCAGTATCGGTAAAGGGCGTCACTTTGTCTGTCATAATTTTTCCCCCTCCCGACGAAAACGGCCAGGACTGCCGCCAAAGCCGAAGCGTAACCCATTTGGAATTCATTGAAAGCCTTCCCGAATATATAGTAAACCAGCGTCAGGGTGGAGTATTCGGGTCCGCCCTCCGTCATCACATATATTTCGCCGAACACCTTGAGCGCGGAAATACAGGAAATGATGCTGCACAAGGCAACTGTCGGCTTGAGAAGAGGAAGCGTTATTTTCGCAAAAACTCGAAAAGGAGACGCCCCATCCAGCCGTGCCGCTTCTTCATATTCTGCGGGAATACTCTGAAGCCCTGCAAGGTAGAGCACCATGTAATAACCGAGCCCCTGCCAAAGGGTGACAAACATTACGGAGAAAAGGGCGATATTCCGGTCGGTGAGCCAGCCCACCGACCCGTGGAGCAGGGGAGTCTTCTGGAGAAGAACATTGATCAATCCATCGCTCCGAAAGAGCCATTTCCAGGAAATTCCTACAACAACGATGGAGGTGATTACTGGAACATAGTAGGATGCGCGAAAAAATGTGATCAGGCGCATGGGACGGTTCACCGCCATCGCCAGGCCGATGGACAGAAGCTGAATCACGGGGACTACCAGAAGGTAGAGGAGTGAATTCTTGAGGGCTATGTAGAAATAGGGATCTCTGAAGATTCTCTCAAAATTGGAAACCCCCACAAAGACGGGTGGGGCGAGGGTGCCGTCATCCAGGGTGCGGAGCATGTTGTAATCGAAGAAGCTCAAGAGGATGCCCCAAATCGTGGGATAGAAAGTGAATACCAGAAGAAAGAGCAGCGCAGGCGACAGGAAAAGATACGCCACAATCGTCCGTCTGGCTTCCTTGGAGAGCGTCATCTCCGGAGCACCTCATTCCATTTTCGACTGGCCCGCTCGATGGCCTCTTTTGAGCTCATCCTTCCGTACATGGCGCTCTCAAGGGCCTCTTTGAGAGCCCGCCCCAGCTCCTGAGACTGCTTGAGTCCGAGGTTGAGGTCCCGGGCGTGAGGCAACTGGGCGATGGAAACCCGTATTGCCGCATCTTCCACGGGGCGCCCGGTCCCTCCGAGAAAAAAGGGGTCCTTCGCAGCTTTCCGGACGGATGGGAGGAGGGGGACCTCCTTGCAGAAAGCCAACTGGTTTTCGTCATTTGTGAGGAACAATGCCCACTTTACCGCTTTCTCCCTTTTCCTGCACGCTTTCGGAACAACCAGGTTCATGGTGGCAGCCGGAACAATCCCAAGTCTGCCCCTGGGCAGGGGAGCAATGACCGTATTCTCATAAACTTCCGGGGCATCCTGCCGGATCTTGAGAAGAAACTGAGGCCCTGCCACGAGCATCCCCAGAGACCCGTCCTTGTAACGGTCCAGAGCCCCCTGATAGCCCTGGATCAGGGTCTCCTTCGGAATGGTGTCCTCTTTGTACAGTGAGACATACCAGTCCAACCTGGCTGCGGCGGGAGGTGACGCAAACAATGCGTGTTTTCTGTCCTCGGACAGAATGGGTATCCCATTTAGCTGCCAGTCCTCCAGGAGCTTTATGGCAGGCATGTAGCCGTAGAGACCGGTCTCCCTTCTTATGATTCGGGCGAATTCCGCCAGCTCCTCAAGGGTTCGAGGAGCCCGGGCGGGGTCCAGACCGGCTTTCCGAAAGATTCCGGTGTTGATCATGACCACAGATGTGCTCACATACCAGGGAATGGCATAGTTTTTGCCTTCGAAACGAGCTGCATTCCAGAGCCCCTCGAAATAAGCCGCCCTGACTTTGGCCGGCACAGCCCGATCAACATCCACAAGAGCATTGTTCTGGGCCAGAATCATGGCAAATTCGGAGTTCAAGTTCACCACATCAGGCGCCATGCCTCCGGCGATGGATGCCATCAGCTTGGGCATGACAACATTGATGGGCACATCCACCCATTCGAGGCGAAGGTCGGGATTTGATCGCTCGAAGCGATCCATCAAGTTTCGGATAAATCGCTCATATGTCGGTTTCAGAGAAATGGTCCAGAATTCCAGACGGACGGGGTGCGTTGCGGGAGGCTCTCGTGATGGAAGGCAGCCGGGGAGAAAGAAAAGAAGAATGCAAAGGAAGAACCCACCACAGAGACGCAGAGAACACGAAGAATGTCGTCTATTCCTCTGTGCGCTCTCTGTGTCTCTGTGGTGAAACATTTTCCCGCTCCAGTCTTTTCATCCCTTCCTTCGCGTCCCGAGAGAGAGGATCCTGTTCGAGAACCTTCTTATAGTGTTCTCGGGCCTCATCCATTTTGTCTTCCTTTTCTGCGACCAGGGCCATCAGGAGATGGGCGGAAGTCTGGTCCGGATCGTCACGGAGGGCGCGGGCCGCCGATTCCCTCACTTTCTGCCAGTTCTCGGAGAGAAGGTCCAGGATCCCTTGCAGGCAATAGGAGATCGGCGGTTTGGCGGCGTGAAGGGCGTGGATGATCTTGTCCTTCGCTTCCCGCCTCTTTCCGTCCTTGTGAAGCACCCAGGCCAGGTTCAATACGAAAAGATCTCTGCCAGGCTCCAGAAGAGCGGCTTCCCGGAGATGCTCCAATGCCTTGTCGGACCTCCCCTGATTATAGAAAAGACATCCCAGATTCGAATGGGCCCCTGCCATGCTCTTGTCATATCGTAATGCTTGTTCCCAGAACGAGGCTGCTTTTTCCTCATTGCCTTCCCGATAATAGAGCACCCCTTCCGCAAAGTACCCCCTGGCAAAGACACGGGATTTTTGAAGGACTTTCTGGATCTCCTTGTGGGCCTCTTCCCTTTCACCCTTTTGAAACAGAGTCTCAGCGACGTACAGATAGGCTTCAAAGAACTGGTCATCGAGATATGTGACCTTGCGAAAACTCTTCAGGGCTTCTTCATATCTTCCTGTCAACAGATGGGCCTGTCCAAGCCCGAAATGGGCGTCAATATAGCGCGGGTTTATGGATACAGCCTTCTTGAACTGGGTAATCGCTTTTTCGTATTCCTTGTCCGCCAGGTAGGCGCGGCCCGACTTGTAGGCATTGACGGCGGCAAGCTCCTCCTGGGAAAAAGCGGGGAGAAAAAATAGGAGAATCATGAAAAAGCAAATTATAAAACCGGCTTTCACCATACTCTCCGTGCCCTCTGTGCCTCTGTGGTGAACTACGCTTTTCGTCTTATGAAAACAGCGACCGTATCCTGCGCAGTCTCGCTTCCAAGAAACTCATGCCCCACCGATTCACACCAGATGCGAAGGTCTTCCACTGAATTGAAATCGGTTGACACCATCTTCAGCACCTGGCCGGGTTGAAGCTCCTTTAGCTTCTGGGCCGCTCGGATTGTGGGGACCGGGCAAAAACAGCCTCTCACTTCGCAAATGACATCCGCCTCCCGGGCCTGACTCATGTCAATTTCTCCCTTGTTCGCCGACGCACCCATACCCTGTACTTTTCACTGCTCAGGCTCTCAAATCCGAGAAACTCGTCCCCGGAGGATTGGCAAAAAGCGGGCATGTTTATCTCTACCTCCGAATCGGATGTCAGGACCTCAAGAACCTTGCCGCCCTTCATCTCCTTCAGCTTCGCCGCTGTCTTGAGAATCGGGATCGGACAAAAGAGCCCCAGGCAGTCAAGGACCTCATCAGGCTTGATCTTTTCCATCACTTTCCCCCTCAAAAAGTCATTACGATTCCGCCGTCGCGAAGCTCGTTTAAGAAAACCACAGGAGACCCGTAAATATCAATATCCGATATCAGCTCCTCCTTCGACACCCCCATTGCCCCCGTGCAGGTCGTACACGCTATGAACTTGACGCCGGTTTCCCTGCAAAGCTTGATCCATCCTGGAAGATCGGGCATGGAAGATTCCTTGAACATCATGTTCATCATGAAGGGACCCATGCCGAGCATGTGCATCTTGGAAAGAGGAAGATTCCGGGCGCCGCCGCGATTCATGAAGGCGAGCATTTTTTGAAGCAATGTCTTCTTCTTGAGAGGAGGACCATTTTTCTTGATGACATTCAGGCCCCACCATGTGAAATAGATGCATACCTCGTGACCCATGCTCCTTGCGGTCACAGCCATGCAGCATGCGGCAACCGCCTTGTCCAGAGCATCGCTCATCATGAGAATTCCCACTTTTTGCGCCATTTCCAATCAGCCCCTCCCCTGTCGTCGAATCATCTGAAAACCTGTGCCCTCTCCAGAAGTGCTGCAAAGACCCCATCCCGGGCTTCCACGGAAAGCAGAATCTGGCCGGTGGTTTCACACCAGGCCCTCAAGTTCGCCTCAAAGGCGGGGTCGTCCGATATGGCCTCAATACGTTCCCCCTGCTTCAAGTCCCTCAGGAACTGGTGAATCGCAAGGAGGGGATGAGGACATTTCATCCCAAGACAATTGACCCGCCGGGCCTGCTCCTCCAAAAGAGTCCACCCTTATCTATAATCCGATACTTTTTCTATGTAAGCGTGAAAAATGCCTGAGACCGCTTCAATGGAAAGAAGAGACTGTTTCGTCATGGCGCACCAGGCCTTGAGATCGGAGGGAAAAGAGCAATCCCCGTTGATTACCTCCAGACATTCCCCAATTTTCATTGTTTTGATAGCCCTGTGAGTCTCCACAACAGGCTGGGGGCAATGCAGCTCCGTGCAGTCCAACTGCTTGTCAACCCGCCGCTCGATGAGACCATCACCCCCACCTGACCTCCCCCCTCAAGGGGGAGGAACCTGGCCACGTTACAGTCATCCTTAAAAGTTTCGCCATCATCACTTCGCATGAGAACTATAGTCTCCTCATTTCAGAAGTGTCCGAATGAATTTCACAATCCTGACAATTTCTTCGTTAGAGCACTTCTTCTCAAAAACCGGCATGATGGGGAGATTCTCCTTTTTCTTGACATTCATCATCTCCGAATCTTCCCAGGCGCCATCCCCTTGTTTGATCTTTTCGATCATCTTGTCATCGGTGGGATAAAGCTCCTTGAAGGTGCTGTCATTCAGATTCGGAACCTTTCCAGGCTGCCCTGCCCCATCCAGGCCGTGACAGGTCACGCATCCGTGCTTGATGAAAAGCTGTTTCCCCTCTTCCACTTCCTTGTTCTTCCTGGGGCCGCACCCCCATACTCCGATCACCAGAAAGATAATTGTAATACAAGCGATAGTGACAAAAAAAACCCCTGTCTTACTTTCCATAGCCTCCCTCTTTCTCTACTTCTGCAAAGTTCTTATGAAATCTATGACCATCCGAATCTCATCTTCGGTCATATGCTCCTTGAAAGAGGGCATACAGGGAAGATCCCAATAACGCTTCTTCGCGCACCACCCGGGATCGGAACCCTCGCGAATCTTGAAGGAAGTGTCATTGTAGCTTTCCATGACCTTGTAGGTGTCACGGAAGTTCTTGTTGATGAGAGGAGGAACGGCGTTTCCGCCTGCCGCGTTCGCACCATGGCATCGGATACAGCCGTTCTGATGCCAGAGCTTCTTCCCTTCGGCGATCCGTCCGTAGTTGGAGAATGGCGGCACCGTTGCCACAACGACCATGGGAAGGAGCGCCGCCACGATCATGATCACCGTTACAAGGATCATTTTCGGACTCGACACCGGAGAATCACCTCAAGTCACTTATTGATTTCACACGGCACAAAGGACACGGCAAACTCAAATATTCCACGCCACGGAGCTACTCCATCATTTTCCTTTCTCATCTCTGTGCTCTGTGTCTCTGTGGTGCATCCTTGGTCGGGGCGAGAGGATTTGAACCTCCGACCCCAGCGTCCCGAACGCTGTGCGCTACCAGGCTGCGCTACGCCCCGCCGACCAAAATGCGATCAATACAAATTTTATAATACCACAAAAAAGCAAATCTGAAAAGGGGGTCGGGAAACTAAACGGTCAAACTTTCTTTTTCGTGAATGGGAGTGCCTTCCCTGGTGGTGATATCCCGATATGCGGCAAGGAGGCGCCGGGTCGAGGGACCGGGCACACCCTCTCCGATCGTTCTGCCACAGACCTCGATCACAGGGAGAATCTCGGCGCCTGTTCCCGTGATAAAGCACTCATCCGCAATGTAAATGTCGTGGCCCGTAAAAAGCTCCTCCCTGATGGGGATACCCTCTTTTCGGGCAAGCTCGATCACGGTGTTCCTCGTGACTCCTTCGAGCGCACCCGCCCATACGGGAGGTGTCGTCAGAATGCCGTCTCGGATCAGGAAAATGTTCTCAGTGGTACACTCGCAGACAAAACCCTGGGCATTGAGCATGATGGCTTCCTGGTATCCGGCTTCAATGGCTTCAATCTTCGCCATGATGTTGTTCAAGTAGTTCAAGGACTTTATGCGGGGATTCAAGGCCTCGGAGATATTCCGACGTGTAGACGCGAAGGTCAGCTTTAAGCCTTTTTCGTAATACTCTTGAGGATAAAGCTGAATCTTGTCGGCCATAATGATGATGGTGGCTTTGCTGCACTTGCGGGGATCTATTCCGAGATCGCCCTTGCCCCTGGTGATGATCAGCCGGACATAACCGTCGCGTATGGCGTTGAGGCGGAGCGTTTGGAGGACGGCCTTCTTCATCTCGGCCCTTGAGAGGGGAATCTTGATATGAACCGATTTCAGGGAATCATACAAGCGGCGCAAATGCTCATCGAGACGAAAAACCCTGCCATTGTACGCCCGAATCCCTTCAAATACTCCATCCCCATAGAGCAGGCCGTGATCCCACACCGAAATTTTGGCTTCATCTTTGTCCACGTATTTTCCGTCCAAATAGACCTGCACTGCCACTGCGGGCCCCTCCTTCAACAATTACTTTGACTCCAGTTTGTGAATCTCCCTATCAGCCTCCGCCTTCAAAGATATTTCCTTCGCCTTCCGATAAGCAACGCGAAAGGCGTCCAGAGCTTTATCCCGCTGCCCCGTCTCCTTCTCCAGTACCCCGAGGTAGTAATATGCGTAAGCATCTTCCCCATTAAGGGTGATAGTCTTCTCATATTCCGCCAGGGCTTCCGGAAGCTTTTTCAGGTAATGATACGAGCGGGCGAGATTGTAATGGTAAGTCGCGTTCCTGTCGTTCAGGGCCAAAGCTTTTTTGTAAACAACAATGGCTTCCTCGAAGCGGTACTGGCTGTAATAGAGGTTCCCGATCCGGTTGTAAAACTCCTCCTCCTGGGGGTTCAGCTCGAGGGCTCTGAGATACGCCTTTTCGGCTTCCACGAACCGGAGCCGCCCTTCCTGCGTGCGACCCAGGTTGTAGTAGTAGGTGCTCTCCCCGGGTGAGAGCTTGATGGCCTTTTCAAAGCACTCAGCCGCCTCCTTGTATTTCTCTTCCGCAAAGAACGTGTTTCCCAGGCCATTCAGATATTCGGGCTCCTGCGGCGCGAGAACAACCGCTTCCTGGTATGCCATGCGCGACTCGGGAAGTCGGGAGAGCTGAAAAAAGGCGCCTGCGAGGCGGTATAAGTAATCGGGATCCTTCTCACCTGACCGAAGGGCCGTCTGATACTCCAATATGGCTTCCTCCAGTTTCCCCTGATTGTGAAGGGCCCGGGCCAGATTGTAATGGTAGATCCCCTCATTGGGGGAGAGACGGCACGCCTCCTGGAACTCGGGAACCGCTTCCTCATATCTCCCCATGGCATACAGGACGCTCCCTAGACGATTGTGAAAATAGTGATTGCCCGAATAGAGCTGTATGGCCTTCTGAAGGGAAGCCACGGCTTCATCCATTTTTCCCAGTCTTTCCTGGCACTTGCCGAGGTGGTAGTGGTAGAAAGCCTGCCTTCCATCAAGGGAGACAGCGCGTTTGTAACTGTCGAGGGCCTTCTCAAAGTCCTCTTTCTTGTAATAGGCTGCACCAAGATAGAAGTGAAAAGTGGGGTTTCCCCCATCCAGCTTGATGGCCTTTTCGTAAGCCTCGACAGCGGAGTCGTACTTCTCCTGCTCGAAGAGGATCTTCCCTGCCAGGAAATGGTTATAAGCTTCATCCGAATTCGCGTTTTCGGCACTCATGCATGGAACTGCCGACACGGCAACAAGCAGAATCCCGAGCCGAAAAATCCGCGAAAATCGAGAAATCACTTCACGCCCACCGGTTTCGATGCATTCCCGAGTGCGCCCATGAAGCTTTTCAGCACATCAACGGGAATCGGGAATATGATGGTGGATGCCTTCTCTGTGGATATCTCCGCAAGAGTCTGCAAATACCTCAATTGCAGAGTCACAGGCTCCTGGGCGATGACGCCCGCAGCTTTGGCAAGGGTCTCGGCGGCCTGGTATTCGCCCTGGGCGTGAATGACTTTTGCCCTCTTTTCTCTTTCCGCCTCGGCCTGTTTGGCCATGGCCCTTTGCATGGTCTGAGGCAGCTCGACATCCTTGATTTCCACGATACTGACCTTTACGCCCCATGGCTCGGTCTGCTCGTCAATAATCTTCTGCAAATTCTGATTGATCTGCTCCCTCTTGGCAAGAAGCTCATCAAGCTCCGATTGACCCAGAACGCTCCGAAGCGTGGTCTGAGCAATCTGAGAAGTGGCCCGGACATGATCCAGAACCTGCACAACGGAGTTCACAGGATCTACAACCCGAAAATACACTACCGCCGTCACCTTTATGGTAACATTGTCCTTGCTGATCACTTCCTGGGGGGGGACTTCCATGGTGACTGTTCTGAGATCTATTTTCACGACCCTGTCAATGATGGGGATGATGAAGAAAAGCCCCGGACCCCAGGCGCCGACGACCCGTCCCAGACGGAAAATAACGCCCCGCTCATACTCCTGCACGACTCTTACGGCAGATCCCATCACAAAAAAAGCGATGATGACCAGTCCGAAGTACTTTGCAAAAAATGCGAGTAATGCTTCCAAAATTAGCCCTCCTTTTTCTTGATGCCTAATGTAAGACCAGCAACGGAAACTACTACAATTTTTTCTCCCTCTGCTATGGGACCGCTTTGGCTTTCGCCCTTCCACCGTTCGCCGCACAAGAAGACATCTCCTGTCGGGTCCAGGGCGGTTCTGGCTACCCCCTCCTTTCCAACGAGCGATTCGCCCCCTGATGCGGGCTTGCGTCTCTGGGCCCTGACGGCGGAAGTAACCACAATACTGAAAAATACGGCAAACAAGAGTGCGGTCGAGAAAATGAGGGTCCTCGAAATCGTGTAATATGGCGCTTCCGAATTGATCAGCATGAGGGAGCCCAGCACGAAAGAGATCAACCCTCCGATCGTGAGTGCCCCATGAGTCAGTACCTGGGTCTCCGCTATGAAAAGAATAAAAGCGAGTATGATCAGGAAGAGTCCGGCATAATTGATGGGAAGAGAGCCCAGGGAAAACCAGGCCAGGAGGATGCAGATCCCCCCGATTATGCCTGGAAGAAGAGCCCCGGGTGAAGTGACCTCGTAAATCATCCCCATGACTCCAAGAAGCATCAGGATGAAGGCAATGTTCGGATTGGAGATGATGAAAAGAAAACGCTCCACTCCGTTCATAGGCGCCCGCCGAATCTCGGCGCCCCTGGTCCGCACTTTCACGGCGCCCATAGAGGTGGTTGTCTTTCGCCCATCCACTTCTGCGAGGAGGGAGTCCAGAGACGGTACGACCAGGTCCACCACCTTTTTCTTCAATGCGATCTCTTCGGTCACGGAGACGCTCTTTCGGACCGCATCCTCCGCCCAATCGGCATTGCGCCCGTGGCGCTTTGCCAGGGTGCGCGCAAAGGCCACGGCATCATTGGTGATTTTTTCAAGCATCACCTTGTCTTCCTGGGAAGGACCCACCAGGTTGACCGGATGGGCGGAGCCGATATTGGTGCTGGGCGCCATGGCGGCTATGTGGGCGGACATGGTGATCAGAACACCTGCGGAAGCCGCCCTGGCGCCATGGGGAGAAACATATACAGCCACGGGAACGGAGCTGTTGATGATCTTCTGGATGATCTCGCGCATACTGGTCTCGAGTCCACCTGGTGTGTCAAGCTGAATCACGATGAGATTGACGTGCTCCATCTCCCCCCTTGAAATCAGGCGATTCACATAGCCTGCGCTGACAGGGTTGATGACGCCTCGAATCTCCCCAACCAGAACGACGTTTCCCGCTCTTTCCGCGTGCGAAGGCGCGGCAAGAAGGCTCAGGAAAAAAAAGACGGCCCCCATGAGCCGGTACCGCCAGATTCTTTTTCTACGCATGTTTTCTCCTTACAAGTGTTAGAGTCGGGTGCCTGACAGTCTCCCCCAGTGCCTTCCATTACTTTATACCCTGATTGGGCAAACTCTTACCGCGATTAATCTGTTTCAACCGACAAAAAGTTCGAACAACGGCACCTCCAGTCCTTCAGCGGGGCAGAAGGATGCACCACAGAGACGCAGAGAGCACAGAGGTGAATCAAGAATGTGAAGGAGAACAAAAGAAGCCCGCGAAATTAGAAGACCGAGATGGGAAAGACATTTTATGTGACAACGCCGATCTACTACCCGAATGCCGTTCCCCATATCGGAACGGCCTATACTACCGTTGCGGCGGATGTATTGACCCGCTATCTCCGCCTGACCCGGGGGAATGCCTTTCTCTTGACCGGTAGCGATGAAAACGGGCTCAAGATCGTACAGGCGGCTCAGGGACTGAATCAGAACCCCCGGGAGTATGTGGATGGGATTGTGGCTTCCTTCCAGGATGTCTGGCACAAGCTCCACATCCACTACGATGATTTCATCCGAACATCGGAGGAACGCCATGTCCGAGTGGTTCAAAGCGCTTTTCGGACACTGAGAGAAAAGGGAGAAATCTATAAGAGCTATTATGAGGGCTGGTACTGCGTCCATTGTGAAAGCTTCTGGCTGGAATCTCAGCTTGTGGAGGGGAACTGCCCGAACCAGGAGTGCAATCGGCCCGCGGAAAAGGTCAGGGAAGAGAACTACTTCTTCAGACTCTCCAAGTACCAGGCCCTTCTGTGCGAATACATAGAGGCTCATCCCGAGTTCATCCGACCCGAATCCAGAAGGAACGAGACTCTCAGTTTCATCAGGAGCGGACTCCAGGATCTGTGCGTATCCCGCAAATCCGTCCAGTGGGGAATTACAGTGCCGGAGGACCCGGAATACGTGATTTATGTATGGGTGGATGCGCTCCTGAATTACATCTCCGCCATCGGCTACCTGGGCGATGAGGAGAAATTCCGGTCCCTGTGGCCGGCTGATGTGCAGCTTATCGGGAAGGACATCCTTCGCTTCCATGCGGTCATCTGGCCCGCCATGCTCCTGGCGCTGGATCTTCCGCTTCCGAAGTGCCTCTTTGTCCACGGGTGGCTGGTCACGGAAAGCGGAAAAATCTCCAAATCGAAAGGTGGAAGCCGAAATATTCACGAGCTCATTGCCGCTTACGGCGATGATGCGATTCGATATTTCCTGCTCAGGGAGGCCAGTTTCGGCCTGGACCTCCACTTCTCCGAGGAAGCCCTCATCGGCCGAATCAACAACGACCTCGCCAATGACCTGGGAAATCTCTTGAACCGGACTCTTCCCATGATCCAGAAGTACACCGACTCGGTAGTGGAGCCCCCCGGGGAGACCGCGGCGGTTGATGAGGACCTGCGAATCGTGGTGCGGGATCTCTATGCCGAAGTGGATCAGGCCATGCTGAACCTTCAGTTCAGGGAAGCATTGATCGCTATCTGGAAGCTGGTGAGCAGGGCAAACAAGTATATTGATGAAACCGCTCCCTGGGCACTCGCCCGGGAAGGAAAGGAGAGCCGGCTCCACACTGTCCTTTATAACATTGCCGAGTCAATCCGCATCTCAATCCTCTATATGAGTCCGTTTCTCCCTGAGGCGTGCCGAAAAATGTGGCAACAGCTTGGAATGAGGGAGCGGATAGAGACCCAGCACAAGGACTCCATCTCCTGGGGTCTGCTGCCGCCCAGAACGATTGTCCACACGGGAGATCCTCTCTTTCCCCGAATCGAGGCGGCCCCTGTTTCTGAACAGGTCTCAAGCCCCGGCGCATAAGCCCCATGGAGCTCATTGACAGCCACCTTCATCTTGACGACCCCTCCTTTGAAAAGGACCTGGCGCCGGTGATCGAGCGCGCACTGGCCCACTGCGTTGTCAGGCTTGTTACGATAGGGACCTCCCCCGAATCCTGGGAGAAAACGGCCGCCCTTTCAGAAACCAGGGATCTTGTTTCCATCGCCCTGGGACTCCATCCCCACGACGCCTCCCTGTGGAGCTCCCCAATTGCGGAGACCCTGAGGAACCTGCTTACGCAGAAAAAGGCGGTAGCCCTGGGGGAAATCGGTCTGGACTATCACTACAGGTTTTCCCCCATCCCGACCCAGAAGCATGCCTTTCGCGCCCAGATTCGCCTGGCCCGATCCCTTGGGCTGCCCCTGATCATCCATTGCAGGGAAGCAGATCAAGACACGCTGGAAATCCTCGTCCAGGAGAAGGCGCAGGAGCTTGGGGGGGTCATCCATTGCTTCACAGGAAGCGAGGATTTCGCGGAACAATGCCTTCAGATGGGTTTTTTCCTGGGTTTCACGGGGATCATCACATTTCGAACGGCAGAACCCTTGCGCGCCATTGTCCGGAAGACGCCTGTCTCCAGGATCCTGATCGAAACCGACAGCCCCTACCTGGCCCCTGTCCCACGTCGTGGAAAACGGAATGAGCCCTCCCAGGTAATTGAAGTGGCGAGGAAAATCGCTGAAATAAAATCCGCAAGCCTGGAACAGGTGGCCCGGGAAACTACAGCCAACGCCAGGGCCCTTTTCAAGGTATAGCGTAACTACTCAGGTAGTCAGAAGTCAGAATGCAGGAGTCAGAATGAGGACGTCAGCGGCGAGGCGCTAAGAGGCAAACTTCTTCAGGGCCTCATTCCACAGAGTGTCTTTGGCCAACAGGGTCTGATCGTATTTGAACTTCTTGCTCTCCAGGGATTCCCTGTCGGTGGGCATGTAGATGGAAAGGCCGTGGGCATTGTCCAGACCGTATCCGATGTGCTGCTCGGCGATGATGCAATTCTTGATCTGCCTGATCAAGATGTCGGCTCTGGACTTCAATTGGGAATCGGAGACTCTGGGATCATTTTTTATGTGGCTTGCAAAATCGAAGAGGTCCCGAAAATCGGTGAAAGGAGGAGTTCGGTCTCCCTGCAGGACAAAACCCTGAGTGGCCCCTATGTTCTCCCTGATCACGGAAGGATCCGTGTCGGTCTCAAGAAGGGCTTTCGAGAACCCGTCCAGTGCTCTCGGAAGGCCGTCGAATTTTGAGAGATCGAAGGCGCTTAGACTCGGCGTCAGAAGAGGCCGGCTCTTGGAACCCTCCACAAAGCGTGTGGCCAGCTCATAAGGTCCCATGTTGCCGCTCCTGCCGGCCAGCTCCTCGAGGGTTTCACTGAGTGGCCAGTGGACATAGGTGTATCCTTCCTGGTCCTCTGATGCCAACATGATTTTTGCCTGATCTTTCATCTGATGAGCTACTTCCGCCTGGGCCATCAGGCAGGCATCAAAACCCAGGATGTCAATGTCGGCGCCTGTATCTCGGCGGACGTCCTCAAGAGCTTTTTTCAGCTCAGGGGGTTTCATGACCTCCTTGTGCTGATCGTCGTGAAGGGCCCCCATGAAACCGCCGCCATGATTTGCGAGAATCACCATGTAATGCTGGGCGGGAAAATTCTTGATCCCCCAGGTCAGGAACTGGCTCAGATGAGAGGGATCTGCTGCATTGAGAGTGCCGAAATCCGCGAGAACCCTGGAGCGTATGGTCCTTGAGTCGGGAGATCGGGTGACATAGTAGAGTCTGGCGCCGTTCCAGTCGCCGTCTATGTTCTCCGGCGTATAGGTGAATCCGGCCTTTTTCCATTCATCTTCGATCAGGGACTGGGGCGCCCGAAACAATTGAGCCACCACGTTGATGTCCTTGGTGCTCCCCACTTTCTCAAGGTCCAGCAGGCTCTTGACTTGCGCCGGCTCCAGAGAATTGTTTCCATCCAGATAGAATAGAATCGTCCATTTCCTGGGACTTCCGGCTCCGGCGGGGAGAGCCACCGAATCGTACAGGTTGTCCACGGTCGTGTTCCCTCTGGGGTTTCCGCCTCTCAGCGCATCAAATAGCTTGGCGGGGGAAGGCATTACATACTCTTCGTCCGCTATCGGGTTATGGAGCGAGCTGCGGGGGATCGTATTGGACTCCCCTTGAATGAGAGTCGTCTCAAAAAGGTCCATTTGGACGGGTATGCGAGCCGGCGAAGGTGAATAAATCGAGGCCGCCGCTCCCGGGGTCATGATTTTTCCGATTCGATCCATCCTCCAACTCCATCCCGTTCACAATCTCGGTTCCAGTATATCATAAAAGAAAGGGGCAAGAGCAAACTTTTGGGCGGAAATTGTAAACCCTTTGTAAAAATGTCTCGGAATTCACCCCTCGGGAGGTAAAAAGCAAGGTTTGTCCAATAGGGCAAGGGGAAAAGGGAGGTCGAAATGGCAGAGCAAGCAATCAAACTTGTGTACAAGTTCAAAAAAGGGGATGCCCTCAAGTATAAGACGACGATTGAATCCCAGGTGGAGATTCGGGAAGATGCTTCAAGTGAGACTGTCTCTACGGTCATGACCATGCTGACCGCACAAGAGGTGACGGACATTCAGAAAGACGATGTATCGGTCCTGAAAGTGACCGTGCAGGACGCCCGGCTGACGAAGGACGGCGAGGAGATCGTGATGCCCCCCATTACACAGTCTGCCGTGATTCAAATGCGCACATCGGGGCAAATCCTGGAAATCGCCGGTGTTCTCCCCCAATCCTCCGGAGGCACCCCTCCTTCATTCCCTGAAGAGCCCATTGCTCCCGGGTCCAAATGGCAAAGTGAAAATCCCGTTCAAATGGGAGACGGCCTTCCTCCGGCAAAAATCGTAAACTCCTACGTTTTTGACGGCCTCGAAAAAAAACTGGGCTATGATTGCGCCCTGATCCGAATGAACAGCTCGGAGCTGGTCATCCCGATCCCTGATGGGGGCCGGCAAAAAATGAAAATCACGGGCCACACTTTTTTCGCGCACAAAGAGGGAAAGCTGATCTCCTCCAAGATCATCTCAGAGGCATTAACGGTTCTTTCGCCCAGATCCCAGGTTTCCGCCAAGACCGACATGACCGTGGAGCTCCTGGAGAAAGCGGAAAGCCTCCCTCAAGGCGAGTTCCTTATTTCGAGCTAGATGGCCGAAGCCCCCCGGGAAATCCGCTCCACTTCAAAGGTAGCCGCGGTGCAGGAGATGCTTCTTTCCAGGAGAACGGACCGGTTTGGATTCGCAGGGTGACCCCCCTGCGCCCCTCATCTCAGGTGCTTAAGCTCCGAGAGTGAAGAAACGACGACAAGGGACTCCCCTGCCCCGAGGACCACATCAGGATCGGGATACAGGTTCACCTGACCATTCCTGCGGTGACCGATGACGCTCAAGTTCAGCTCCTTCTCAAAGCTTGCAATGGTTTCTCCCACATGGGGGGATTGGGGGGAGATGGAGTGTTCCGCGACGCTCAAAAGGTGCTCTCCTACGTAGAAGGAATGAATGACGCTTTCCTCCAGGCAGGCTGTCACGACATGAGGGGCGGAAAGACTGGAAGTGCTGAAGGCCATGTGGATTCCGAAGGCCTTCTGGACCTTCCTTGCTAATGTGGCATCGAACATCCGCATAACGATGCGGATTTCAGGGTTCAGCTCCTTGGCATTGAGGGCTGTCTCGAGGTTGGCCAGATCGTTGTCTGTGGCCACAATAATGGCTTTGGCCGATTCGACATTGGCCGATTGGAGGAGGGCTTCGCTTTTGGCATCACCGATGAGGACGGGAATGCCCTTGCTCCGTATCTCCTCAACGAATTTCTGCTCCTTCTGCTCAATGACCACGAACTCGTGGTCCAGTCTCAGGAGCTCCTCCGCGATGCGAAAGCCCACGGTGCCCAATCCGCACAGGACCGTGTGATCGTGAAAAGTGGATGCTACCACAGTCTGCCACGCCTCCCCTCTCATCCTCTTGTTGAATATCAAAGCCCCGAAGCGAACAAAACCCTCCACTACCAGGCCGAGGCCAAGGAGGGGGATCAGGTAAAAAAAGATCTGAACATACCACTGGGTCGGGTATTCCAGGGTAGCTTGAAAGAAAATCATGTTAAAAGTGGCATAAAAAGCCTTGCTGAAAGAAAGGGGCTCTTTAGTGTAATAACGGGAGAAGAGAAACGCGCCAAAGAGGTTGACCAGGACAAAGGCCACGATTGACCACTTGAACTCCCAGACCAGAATCCTGAAATCCCGAATCTGGGCAAGGACATATCGTTTCATTTTTCGTTTCATTGCAGGCAGCTTCTTCGATCCCTGCACCCTGCACCCCTTGTGGAGGAGATTCCCGCCGTCCCGGTGAAGGGTCACAATGAGCTGCCGAACGCTTACTTGAAGGGAGAGCTTCCGTGAATGAAATCCACCCGGGAAACACAATATTTGTACTGATCTCCTTTGAAGGGCCGGACCAGTATTCCCAGGCAGGGGGACTCGGTGTCCGGGTCGCGGAGCTGTCGCAGGCGCTGGCGGAACAGGGATATTTCACCCATGTTTTCTTCGTGGGAGACCCCTATCGCCACGGGGAAGAGCATCGAGTGGGTGGGAGGCTGATTCTTCACCGCTGGTGCCAATGGATCAGCCATTACTATCCGAAGGGATGTTACCAGGGAGAAGAAATGAAGCTTCCCGATTTCCACGGGTCCCTGGCGGACTATGTGGCGAACGTCATAGTCCCGCCTGCTTATCATGACGGGAAACTGACGGCAGTGATCGGGGAAGACTGGCATGCCGCCCAGACACTCATCCACTTGAGCGACATGCTGCACTTGAACGGAATGAGAGACCGCTGCCTTTTCACATGGAATGCCAATAATGTGTTCTCTTTTCATAGAATTGACTGGCCCAGGCTCCAGTTTGTCTCCGATTTGACCACAGTGAGCCGTTACATGAAATTTACCATGACGGACATGGGCCTCGACGAGCCTCTCGTCATCCCAAACGGAATTCCCAGGCGCTTCCTGGAGCCGGTCCACCCCGATGGGGCCCGGTATCTCCGGCAGGTCCTGGAAACTCCCATGCTTCTGGCGAAGATAGGAAGGTACGACCCTGCCAAGAGATGGCTCATGGCCATTGATGCGGTGTGGCACCTGAAGCAAATGGGCGGGAGGCCCACCCTGATCATGCGCGGCGGATTGGAGCCGCACAGGGCGCAGGTTCTGGGACGGGCGGTGGAAATCGGTCTCACCGTGAAGCAGCTCTCCCTGGGGAAGCCTTCCATTGACGAGATCTACTCCGCTCTGGCCCAGGTGAGGGACGCGGATGTGATCGAGCTGAATTTCTTCGTGCCGGAGGAGTTCCTGAGAATCCTCTATTACGCATCTGACGCGGTCCTGGCCAACAGCGGCCACGAACCCTTCGGAATCGTGGGACTGGAGGTCATGGCCTGCGGAGGGATTGTTTTTACAGGCGCCACCGGCGAAGACTATGCCCGATCTTTCCAGAATTCCATGGTGGTCCAGACCGGCGACCCTCAAGAGATCGCCTCCTACATGGCATATCTTTATCAGCATCCCGAGATGGGCCGAAGCATCCGGGAGCAGGGAAGGATCTCCGCAGAGTCGTATCTCTGGGAAGCCGTGATCGAGGAGATGAGGGCCAAACTTTTCTATCTGGCGAACAAGAATCATATCGCGATCCCTTAGGAAAGGAGCTACTTGTGGAGACAACACTACTCATTATCAAGCCTGATGCCGTTCAGCGGGGCCTCATGGGCAGAATCCTCTGCCGCATCGAGGAAAAGGGATTGAAAATCCTGGGACTCCGGATGCAACTTCTGTCGCGCCAGAGGGCGGAGCATCTGTACGAGCCTCACAAGAACAAGGCGTTTTTTGAGCGCCTGGTGCATTTCATTACATCAGGGCCTCTCGTGTCTGTCGTTGTCGGTGGAGAGGATGCGATCCGACAGATCCGCCACATGATGGGCGCTACCGACTGCCGCGAAGCCGCCCCAGGCACCATAAGGGGGGATTACGGCCTTTCCATCCAGAACAACCTGGTCCATGGGTCCGATTCCTGGGAATCGGCGCAACGAGAGATCCCCATCTTCTTCACCGAAGATGAGGTCCTTTCTTATGAGAAACCGGAGGAAAGCTGGGTGTATGCCGGAGAGTGAGGCGGGCCCGGGCGCCCTCCACGTCTGCGCCACACCCATCGGGAATCTGGAGGACATCACGCTTCGGACTCTCAAGTGCCTGCGGGATGTTTCCTTGATTCTTGCGGAAGATACGCGGCGCACGAGGAAACTTCTGTCCCACTTCGATATCCATACGCCTCTTATCGCCTTCCATGAGCACAATGAAAGGGAGAAAAGCCCTGAAATTCTCGATCGTCTGAGAAAAGGCGCACATATCGCCCTGGTTTCCGATGCCGGATTACCGGGAATTTCCGATCCAGGGATGACCCTGGTTCGGAGCTGCATTCGCGAGGACCTCCCTGTCACCGTTCTCCCGGGCGCATCGGCGGTTCCAACTGCACTCGTTCTCTCCGGTTTCCCCACCGAACCCTTCGCCTTTCTGGGATTTCTCCCCTCGAAAAAATCGGAAAAAGAGATCCTCCTTCGTACTTTTGGAGAGCTCCCTTGCACACTGGTCCTGTTCGAGGGGCCCCATCGAATCCGAAAGACATTGGCTGGGCTGATCCCTCTCCTGGGAGACCGCCAGGCCTGCCTCGCCCGGGAGCTCACGAAGGTTTTCGAGGAAACGAGAAGAGGAAAACTCTCCGAGCTTTCGGAGATCCTCGGAAATACCCTGTTGAAAGGCGAGATTACCCTGGTCCTGAGTCCCCCTGAAGGAAGCAAGGAACGAAGGAACGCAGGTCGCCTATCTTCCGAAGAGGCAACCGGTCCCCTTTCCCTTTTTACAAGAGATGCGGCCAGAGAGCTGGCAGGGAGGACCGGTTTGACGAAAAAAGAAGCCTATAAGACGATTTTGAGGGGGAAAAAGCTCGATGCATAAGCTCTATTTCGTGATTCCGGCTCTCATCGCATCCTTTTCCTGCCTTCATCTCGGGGTTCTTTCCCTCCTGCTCTGCATAAACAAGGTGGAAAGAAGGTCAACCCTCTATTTCTCCTTCATCTGTTTCTGCATCTCCTGGTTCTGTTTTGCCACAGGCATGATGATCCTGGCGGAGGGGCAGGATATCCTGTTCTGGTCGAGGCTTCGCTACGGGGGCATGGTTCCACTTATCATGCCTTTGTATCTTCTCATCGAATCCTATCTTGAGACAGGCCCGCGGAAAATGATGAGGCATCTCATTTTCGCCGTATCCCTGGCTCTCCTGGCGGCGGTTCCCACGAATCTTTTCGTCACATTGAACGAAGGGACGGCAAGAAAGGGCCTGGATGTGGATTACCTGGTCCAACCGGGTCCCCTGTATTTCCTTTTTTTCGCGGTTCTCTATGGAATCGTATTTTTTGCAATATACAAGGGATTGGAGGCTTTGAAGGGACTCAAGGAATCGGATTACCACGTGGTGTCTCTCAGGTATTTCATCATGGGAACTGTGGTGGTGGCTCTCCTGGGTTTGAGCGATTTCGCGTCTGTCCTGAATTTCTGGCGATCCATCCTTCTTACCCATTACGGTTTCTTCCTATTCTGTTTTCTCTTTTTCTATCGAGTTTTCAAACAGCAAATCACGCTGTACAGGGATCTCAAGAAAAGCTATCTCGACACGATCACAGCTCTGGCAGCCGCGATTGATGCCAAAGACAAGTACACAAGAGGCCATTCCGAAAGGGTGAGCAAGTATTCGGCCGTTCTGGCCTCCGCCCTGGAGATGCCTGATGAGAGGAAAGAAACCGTAAAATATGCCTCTCTCCTTCACGATCTGGGAAAAATAGGCATACCTGATGCAATCCTGTCAAAGCCGGGGGAGCTCACGGAGAGTGAATGGCAGACCATGAAAAGCCATGTCTCCAGAGGGGCCGAGATTCTTGCATCCGTGGATTTCCTGGAAAGGCACAGGGAGATCGTGGAAAGTCATCACGAGAAATTCGATGGAAAAGGGTACACAAAAGGGCTCAAAGGGAACGAGATTCCTTTGGAGGCGCAAATCATAGCGATTGCGGATACCTTTGACGCCATGACCTCCGACAGACCCTACAGAAAGGGCTTTGACCCGGACAAGGCATTCGAGGAGATAGAGAAATCCGTGGGGAAGCAATTCGATCCATTGGTGGTGGCCGCCCTTCTTTCCTCAAAGGACAGGATCCTCACGATTTTCAAGGACGAAAATGCGTAAATGGTTGGTTCATGCGTCAAAAGCGCGCCTTATCCGCTGCAACAATACCGGCACACTGACGGGCTTGGTCAGGTAATCAAAAACTCCGGCTTCCACTGGAACAGGTCCTTCTCTTCTTTCCGATGGGGAATTGTACAGGATGACCCGGGTCCTCATCGGCCTGGAATTCCTGGCGAAAAGGTCAGCAAGCCCGGCCGCTCCGGAGAAGTCTCCGTCAAGGAGCAATACTCGTGTCTGGAGATAGGGATCCGAGCCGCCCAGCTTTCTCAAAGCCTCCTGCCCGTCCTGAAACCTTTCCGCCCTGTATCCTCTCGTCTCAAGGGCCTGCAGGATCTGGTCGCTCGCCGTGTTGTCATCATCCACAAGAACCACATCCACAATTCCAGCCTCATCGCCCGCAGGATTCCAACCCGAGGGGATGACCCGATTTCGGCCGAATCTCTTTGCAGAGTACAGGGCCTTGTCCGCTGCGAGGTAGAGACTGTGGAGGTCCGCTCCGTCGTCCGGGTACTGGGCGACACCGGAACTGAATGTGATATGGAAGGGACGGCCTTCTGAATCCTTGAATTCCTCGGTCCGAAACGTTTCCAAGACATCGGCAAGGCGTTGCACTCCGTCATTTCTTCTCATCGTGTACATCCCCACAACGAACTCCTCGCCACCCCACCTTGTCACTATGTCCTCGCTTCGGAAAGACTGTTTCAGAACCTGGCCGACCCTGCGCAAAACGACATCACCGGCGGCATGACCGTGGCGATCGTTCACCTGTTTGAAGTAGTCCAGGTCTATCAAAGCCAGGCTCAGCGGCTGGCCATGGCGGCGAGCCAGTCTCAGGTAGTTGTTCAAGACCTCGGAGGATTTTCGCCGATTTGCAATGCCTGTCAAATCGTCCGTGTCGGCCCTGCTCCTGTACAACTGCATCCGTTCCAGGCGATTCGCGACTCTGGCCATGAGCTCGGGGCCGATCATGGGCTTGCCCACAAAATCGTCGGCCCCTGCGGCGAATACGCGCTGGACGGCGGCTGCATCGGTGTTTGCCGTAAGAAAAAGAACCGGGAGCATGCACCAGCGCGCATCGTTGCGCACAGTACGGCACAGCTCGACCCCGCTGATATGAGGCATGTCCATATCAAGAATCAACAAATCAGGGGCCGCCTCCTCGAGAGTCTCCCAAAAGCGAAGGGGATCCTCCAGTGTCGTGATCAGGTATCCCTTGGAATCCAACAGTCCCTGCAATGCCGCCAGAATTGCAGGATCATCGTCAACAGCCAGGATGCGGGCTTCCGAAAGTTGCCTCTGGGCCAGGAAAAAGCATACATGATCCAGGATTTGCGCGGCAGGAAGCGACTTGGGCAGAAAGCTTCGTCCCCCCAGGCGGGCAACCTCAACCCTGTCCAGAAACGTGTCGCTGGCCGTCAACACCATCACAGGGAGAGGCGTTTCTCCCCGGACCAGCTCTTTCAGGAAGGTGAAACCGCTGCCCTGGTCCTCGGGAAAGGAGAGATCCAGGAGGACCACATCGGGCCGCTCACGGGAAAGAAAAGATCGGGCATCAGCGAGGGCATGGGCCCCGACTGCGCGGATGCCCTTGGCCGCCGCCTCCATTGTCAGTCGCTGGGCAAGCTCAGGATCGTCATCCACGATCAGGAGAAGGGGTGAATCATCGGTAAGGGCGGCCGCAGGAGGGGGTGGAGCCAAAGGCGGACCTTCAAGCTCGCGACGCAGGGCGGAGGCCATCTCCGATATGCGCCTGGCCTGCTCCGGTCCCGCGGGCGACATGGATCGCAATGTGAGCTCAATCTCACGGGCGATTGACGAGCTTTTCGCGAACCCGAAAACAGCCGCCGACCCTGCCAGCTTGTGGGCTTCCCGTTCGGCTTCGCGCCTGGTCTCCTCATCCAGATTCGCTTCAAGAAGGCTGCGGACCGCCCGCTCAACGGTTTCCAGCCGTTCCATCGTGGCGTCCTTGAACCGCTCCCAAAGAGGATTGGCGGCTTGGGCCGCCTCATGCGACGCCTCAGCAGCCTTGTTGGCGTTTGAGAAATCCTGAGAAATTCCCTGCTCCACTCGACACCTCCAAAAGTATGCACCACAAAAGTATACCATGAAATGGGGGCAAAGGTCAATATTTTCGAAATTGCTTGATGCCTGTCAATGATCTGGACATAGTGAGTCCGGCGTGAAATTGTTGCGGCCGACCGGTCAGGGGGCGACATCAGGGCAAAGCAGACACGCCCTGTTGAGGAACCAACATTCCCTGATTCCTGAGGACCCTTTGCAGGAGACCGATGGGCAGGTTTCTCGGGGCGATCCTGGAGGAGCGGGAAAGGGCTGCAGCCGTTCCAGCCACCTGTCCAATGCCCATGCATACTCCCAGGGAAAGGAGTGCGGGAGAGGCCCCCCGGGAGGCAGAAATGCAGCGTCCCGCCACGAGGAGGTTCTCGAGGATATTCGGGACCAGTGACAAATAGGGTATCACGATAGGGTGGAGAGTTGAGGGCTTCCCGTTATGTGACAGCCATCCCCCTGTGTGGTCCGCGGTGATGGAAGGAGGTTCTTCGCTTTGCGGCAGAAGGGCCCACAGGACCCCGTCTTCGCCGGGGATGTCCGCTTCCGAAACCGTCCCCGCCCCGGACACGTGCCTTGTTTCCCTTACCTGTGTTTGTATGGGATTACGGACCAGGTAGGCCTGATCAAAGCCGGGAACATACTTGCGCAGAAAATGAATCATTTCCCCTGCGGCATGGCGGCCCAGGACTTCACCCCGGGTGAGGTTCCCGACACTGAGCCCGTGCCCGGGTGCGGCGCCTGAGACAACCACATACTCACCCGCCCTCGGCAGGGGGTGAAAGCGAATCCCAATCGCCGATAATGCCTTGTCTTCCAAAGCCAGCTCGGTAGCGGCCTTCAGGTCCGCCAAAGTCAGCTTGCCCGCCTCCCGATGATCCACTCCTCCGACTCGTATGTGATGCAACACGGGCAGCTTCTCTTCACAGCTCCGGTCATCAGGCAAACAGGGGGCCCCGGCCAGGCCGGATACGTTGCCGTCACCGGTTGCATCAACAAAAACCTGAGCACCCAGGGCGAATCGCCCCGATTTCCCGCAGACCAGGAGGTGCTTGATCTTGTGCCCTTCCGTGTGGACATCGAAAACGTAGGAATGGAACAAGAGCTCCACTCCCGCCTCTTCAAGCATCTCCAATGCCGTTTCGGAAAGAAGCTCGGGATCGAAGGAGGTCAGAAAATCCGTTTCAGGGGATGGGTAAAGGGCGCCCCCGAAAGTGACGAGCCGATCCAGAAGCTCAAGGAAAATCCCTCCACAAAGGGGCTTCCCATCATGGTGGAAAGGAACCATCGGACTCCCCAGACCCATTGTGGCCATGCCTCCCGGAAGGCCGTATCGCTCCACGAGGAGAGTCTTGGCGCCGTTTCTGGCCCCCGCCGTTGCCGCGGCGACTCCCGCGGGTCCCCCGCCGGCCACGACGAGATCCCACGCGCCAAGTATCGGCGTTTTCCGAGGAGGCGCCAGCACGTATCCCGCCTGGCGGGATTCCTTGTGCTCCGTTTTTCGAAGGGGAGGGAGATCCCTGGCAGGGAAGGCCGCCAGGCCCAGAACCTGCTTGATCTTTCCGCAAAGAAGCATTGGCTCAAAGGGCTTGACAACATAGTCGGAAATTGCGTATTTGTGAATATTCTCGAGCTCCTGCTCACCGGGGGCCACTGCAGAGAGAACAATGATGGGAAGCTCTTTTTCGGGAGCCATTTTCCTGAGCTCTTCGCAGACCTGCCATCCATCCATGTCAGGCATGAGAATATCCAGAATGACCAGGTCCGGCATTTCGGCCCTGACACCCACAAGGGCCTCAGCCCCTCCGGCCACTGTGGTCACTTTGAAACCCTCGGATCGAAGGGTGATCCGAAGGAGGTACCTCATGTTCTGCTCGTCGTCAACGACCAGGATCTTGCCTGACATTCAGAGCTCCTCCAGCCTCAGGACGCTCAGAAAAGCCTCCTGAGGAATCTCCACAGAACCAATTTGTTTCATCCGTTTTTTTCCGGCTTTTTGCTTCTCCAGAAGCTTTCTTTTTCGGGTTATGTCTCCTCCGTAACACTTCGCCAGAACATTCTTCCTGAGCGCCTTGACGGTCTCCCTGGCGACCACGCGCCCGCCGACGGCCGCCTGGATGGGAACCTCGTACAACTGGCGGGGGATGGTTTCCTTCAATCTCTCCACCATCAGGTGGCCTAAGGCATGCGCCCTGTCCTGGTGAACGATGGTGGATAGCGCATCCACCGATACTCCCTGTACAAGGATGTCCAGTTTCACCAGATCCGCCTCCTGATATTTGTCCACCAGGTAGTCCATGGAGGCGTATCCGCGAGTCCGTGATTTCAGTTGATCGAAAAAATTCGATATAATCTCACCCAGAGGAATCTCATAGGTAAGCATTACTCTTCCTCCGGAAATATACTCCATATCCAGGTAGTTTCCTCTTCTCCCCTGGGCCAGGTCCATCACGGAGCCTACGTACTCCTCGGGAGTCAGAAGGGTGACCCTGGCGACAGGCTCCTCGATGACGGCGATTACGGTGGGAGGAGGAAGATCAGAGGGATTATCTATTTTCAGGCGATCTCCCCTTGTCGTTGTGACCCGAAACTCCACGCTGGGCGCCGTTGCGATCAGATTCAGCCTGTATTCGCGCTCAAGCCGCTCCTGAACGATCTCGGCATGGAGCAGACCCAGGAAACCGCACCGAAATCCCATTCCCAGGGCGGCGGAAGTCTCCGGCTCATAGGTCAGAGAAGCATCATTAAGCTTCAGCTTTTCGAGAGCTTCCCGAAGATTGTTGTAATCCAAAGTCTCTATGGGGTAAAGACCGCAGTAGACCATCGGAGTAATCTGTCTGAAACCCGGCAACGACTCCAGGGCAGGAGCATCAGGACAGGTCACCGTGTCCCCTACGGTGATGTCGGAAATGCTCTTGATCTGGGCGATGAGATAGCCGACAGTCCCCGCGGCGAGCTCAGGCAGAGGGATCCTGTCCAGAGTCAGAATTCCCACCTCATCCACCGTATAGATCTTGTCGGAAGACACGGGCTTGATGCGCATCCCGGGTCTTATCGCTCCATCCACCACGCGCACATAAATGATTACTCCCCGATATTGGTCATAATAAGAATCGAAGATGAGAGCCCTTAGCGGTTTTTGCTCCATCCCCCCCGGACTCGGAATGCGGGTCACGATTGCTTCAAGAACTTCTTCGATTCCGATTCCTTCCTTGGCGCTGACAAGCAATGCCTCTTCACGGGGGATCATGAACGTTTCCTCAATTTCCGTGAGGACCCGTCCCGGATCTGCCGCCGGCAAATCAATCTTGTTCAGGACGGGGATTATCTTGAGTCCCCTGTCGTTGGCCAGATGAAAATTGGCGACAGTCTGCGCTTCCACCCCCTGGGACGCATCCACTACCAGAAGGACTCCTTCGCTGGCCGCCAGGGGTCGGAAAACCTCATACGAGAAATCTACATGACCCGGTGTATCAATAAGATTCAGGTAATACCTTCCCCCGTCCAGTGCCCTGTACTCCATTCTTATGGGATGGGCCTTGATTGTGATTCCCCGCTCCCGCTCCAGATCCATGGTATCCAGGACCTGTTCCCGCAACTGTCTGGGCGCAAGAGTCCCGGTGTATTCCAGAAGGCGGTCGGCAAGGGTGGATTTGCCGTGATCAATATGGGCGATGATGGAGAAATTACGAATCAGTTCGCGTGAAATGGGCTTCGGCCTCCAGTGGAAGTCAGAAATAAAAAGAGGTACACGAAGATAATCTCCCTGGAAGGATTTTCGGAAACCTTATAGAATTCAATAGGGCTAAGCATTTAGAAGGAAAGTAGAGTCGCCGCTTTCTTTTCGTGCCTCCTTTCATACCTGATCCCGGACCCTCCCGGGATCTTTTTCTTTTTGCTCAAAATATTTCTTATTTCCGCTTATTCTTCCGCGCATTGCAAATTGCAGTAATGTCAGCGCGGAGGGGTGACGCCGGAGGCTGGGAGCCCTAAAGCGCGCAGCAAACTGGGTCC
>JACPDT010000114.1 GCA_016183865.1 Armatimonadota bacterium
AAATTCGATTCCATAGCGGGCCGTCTCCTCCGCAATCGCCTGCTCCTCTTGAAGCCGCACGAAACCCGAATCCCGTGTCGCCAATGCGGCAAAAGCCAGAGCCATCATGGTAAGAACGGTGATCAGGAGGATCACAGTGACAAGGAAGGCCCCTTGTTGGCTCGATGATTTCATACAAAGCTATGTGAGCGCATCCACGAGGTTCCCCATGCCCCGCCGACGATCATCCTGGTTTCGGATTTCCTGATTCTCGGGCTGCTCTCTGACTTGTCTTTGCTCCTCCACCCGTTCCGCCTGCTCTGCCTGGTCATTCCCCTGGCGCACCCTTTCAGGGTTTTCGGCGCGCGCTGCCTGCTCCAATACTTGTTTGTATTTACTCTGTGCGTAGCCCACCGCTTCCGGCATCAGAAACACCTGCCTTCACCACCAGATGTCTCCATAATACTCCTTCCGCAGGAAGAAGTCAAGAATACAGTTTGCCATACATCCCATGTGGGAGCGGACCCTTTCGCTGTCACATTTGGGAGGATTTGTCCAGATCCGGGTGAAAGTAATCGAGGAACGGCATGGAAGGAGACGATTCTGTGAAGAAAACCCTCACTGCAAAGATCATTGAAGAACATCTGGTATCCGGAAAAATTGTCCCAGGGGAAGAGATCGGGATAAAGATAGACCAGACCCTTACTCAGGATGCCACAGGCACTATGGCGTACCTTCAGTTTGAGGCCATGGGAATTCCCAGGGTTCGCACAAAGCGATCGGTGAGCTATGTGGATCATAACATGCTTCAGACAGGCTTTGAGAATGCCGATGATCACCGCTACCTGCAAACGGTTGCCGCAAAATATGGGATCGTTTTCTCAAGGCCGGGCAACGGAATCTGCCACCAGGTCCACCGGGAGCGCTTCGCCGTCCCCGGTCAGACTCTGCTTGGATCGGATTCTCATACACCAACTGCCGGCGCTCTTGGAATGCTGGCCATCGGGGTCGGAGGGCTGGATGTGGCCGTCGCGATGGGAGGAGGGCCGTACTATCTTCGCCTGCCCAGGGTAGTCGGAGTCAGGCTCACAGGGGCTCTCCGGCCCTGGGTGAGCGGCAAGGACGTCATTCTTGAGCTTCTCCGCCGGCTGACTGTGAAAGGGGGCGTGGGGAAGATCCTCGAGTACTTCGGCGATGGGCTCCGAACCCTGCGCTGCGCCGAGCGTTTCACCATCACTAATATGGGGGCTGAGCTGGGCGCCACTACCTCCATCTTCCCCAGTGATGAGGAAACCCGCGGTTATCTGGCAGCTCAGGGGAGGAGCGGGGATTTCAGGGACCTTTCCCCCGATGAGGGTGCTTCCTATGATGAGATCCTGGAGTTGGACCTTTCCAATCTGGAGCCCTTGATCGCCTGTCCCCACAGTCCTGATAGTGTGCGAAAGGTGAGGGAAATCGCAGGAACGCATGTGGACCAGGTCTGCATCGGGAGCTGCACAAACTCATCCTATGAGGACTTGATGACGGCAGCCGCCATGCTCAAGGGGAAAGTCGTTCATCCCAGGCTCTCCATGACCGTGACCCCTGGCTCCAAACAGGTCTATGAGATGATCGCCCGGGAAGGCGCCCTGGCTGACTTGATCGCATCCGGATGTCGGATACTGGAATCGGGCTGCGGTCCCTGTATCGGCATGGGACAGGCCCCTCCCTCCGGCGGTGTCACCATCCGCAGCTTCAACCGGAACTTTGAAGGTAGAAGCGGGACCCTGGATGCGAAAGTGTATCTGGCGAGCCCCGAAGTGTGCGTTGCGTGCGCGCTGAAGGGGGAGATAGCGGATCCCAGGGACGTAGGGATTGAATGGATCCGGATCTCCACACCCGCCGCCTATCTTGTGAGGGATGATCTTCTCGTCCATCCGCCGGCGGATTCCTCGGGAATCGAGGTCCTTCGAGGCCCCAATATCAAGCCTCTTCCCACCCGGGGGGCCATTGAAGATCGCCTCACAGGGGAGGTCCTCCTCAAGGTGGGGGACAATATCACCACAGATCACATCATGCCTGCAGGGTCGAAGGTTCTGCCTCTTCGATCAAATATCCCCGCCATTTCTGAATATGTCTATGAGCGGGTGGACCCCGGTTTCTCGAGAAGGGCCAGGGAAAAGGGGGGAGGGGTTGTCGTGGGCGGCGATAATTACGGACAGGGCTCATCCAGGGAGCATGCGGCCCTTGCGCCCATGTACCTTGGGATCAAATGGGTTCTTGCAAGATCCTTTGCCAGGATCCATCGGACCAATCTGATCAATTTCGGGATTCTCCCTCTTCTCTTCGCAGATCTCAAGGATTATGAGAACCTTGAACAGGGGGATGTCCTGGAGATCACTTCTGTCAGGGATGCTGTTCGAAAGGCCGCGGTCCAGGTCCGAAACACGACCCGGGGCAATGAGTTCTCTGCAAAGGTTGAACTTTCGGAAAGGGAAGGGGAGGTTCTTCTGGCAGGCGGGCTCCTGAATTATACGAAACAGCATTCTCTGGAGGCGGTCTAGAATGAAGATACATCATGGCGTATTGCTGGCATTTCTGGTCACAACGGTCTTTTTTTTGCCTTCCTTCGGGAAGGAGAACCCCTGCTTCTGCAAAGGAACCCTGCTGGATGCCTCGGGCATGGCGAGTCCGGACGTGGCTTTCAAGATTGTTGACAAAAAGGGCAACCCCCACTGCTACCTTCGCAAGGGCGCCGGTCTTGAAAAGTGGCTCGGAAAATGGGTTCGAGTTGAGGGGAAATGCTGCGGAACCTTTGAGAAACTCTTGATTATTGATCCTGTATCGGTATTCGGCAGGGAGGGGGCCAGGAGGACCTGGACCGGCACATTGAAGCCCATCGGTGTGAGCATTTATATGCAAGGCACCCATGTACTGACCGACCCGAAAGGGAAAATCAAGTGCCTCCTGAAGAGCGGAGATCCCGGGATACAGTTGGAGAACTATCTGGGAAAACATGTACGTGTATCAGGCCATTCGGAAAGAACAGTCGAAGGAAACCAGACTCTTGTGACGGTGGAAGGCATCGAGGTGATCAAGTAACCCAAAATCTTTACAATTCCTGCCCCTTTTGTTAACAAAAAAGACCCTCTGCAGACCCTTTGCGGAGGGGTTTTTGCTTCCCCCCGGAGTGTGACCCCTTAAAATGGGAACATCAGCAAGATGGAGGTGTGCGATGGGCAGGTCGGACCGGAATCTCTCCGTAAAGCTCTTCTCGGAATGCATCGCCCGCCTTCCCGAAGTCACTCTCTCGGGACTTACCGAGGTACTTTATCTGATGTCGGAAGTGGACCGCGACGGTTGCCTGGCTCTTCTTACAGAGACCATGGAACCGAGCTTCCCCACTTTTGCCATCGTATCGTGAAAGGAGAATAGAGATGGCACAGGGTTGCGGAATTCCCCAAATCGGTGCACTGGGAGCTTTCGGTGGAGGAGCATTGCCCCAAACATCCCTCCAGGGCAACGCTCTCGGTCTGAATGGTCTCCCTGGCATGACAGGGCTTTCGCCATTCGGCGGCGACGGTGCGGCTCTTTCTCCTCTCACGGCACTTCTGGGACAAGGGCTGCCTGGCCTGGGTCAAAATGCCCCGGGACAGAATCCTCTTGCAGTCCTTGCCCAGGACCCGAATAATCCCGTGGGACAGATTATGCAGCAGATCATGCAGGCGATCCAGCAGGGAGATATCCAGAAAGCTCTTCAACTCATTATGCAGCTCCTCGCACTTCTCGGGCAAGACAAGCAGCAGCAGGAAGCCGCGAAGGAAGAAGCGGCAGCCCCCGCGGATGCCGCCCCGGCCGAAGCCGCTGCGCCCCAGGCGCAGGAGGCGGCTCAGGTTGAAAACAACAATGTAGAAGAAGCGGACCAGGTGAATGGATTCCCCAAGATCGTCGGCGCCACCCCTGAAGAAGCGGCCCGGATTCGTCAGACCCTGTCCCAGCTTCCCGCGGAAGATCGAGCTGCAGTAAAGGAAATTCGAGTCGGGGATCTCCCGGGAAACCTCGCAGGACTCGCTCAGCCTGTAGGCGCAGGCGGGGTCGTCTCACTGGACAGGGCCAATTGGAGCCGCATGGGCTCCTATGTGCTGATCCACGAGGTGGGCCACGCGGTGGATTACAAGAACGGCTACACGGCCCGAGGCGGCCAGTGGGGGCAGGGTCCTTTCATCAGCGGATACGCCCGCACCAACCCCAAGGAAGATTTCGCCGAAAGTTATGCCAGGTACTACACGAACCCTGGAAGTCTGCAGACGTCGGCTCCTGGAAAGTATCAGCAAATTCACAGTCAGCAATCGCAAAAGCGTTAAGTCTCCCTTACACCTCTCCAATAGTTGCAACCGCACGAAAGTGCGGTTCTTTTTTTTTACTTTTTTTTAACTTTGATGTAACAATTTCAGACCCCTGCGGAGTCTTTGTGGATTGTCCGATGGCGCCCCGAAGAGCCGCTACTGGTACCATGGGCGCAGATGAGGTCAAGAAAAAAGAAGGAGTGAATGGAAAATGGCAGGGATCGAATGTCTGAAAGCACTGGAAGCTCTATCCGGCGCACCTTTGTACGGTTTCGCAAAGAATCCCTTCGGGTCCTTCGAGGGAACCCGGGAGACGCCGGGAGACGCCTTGGACACTTCTCCCCTCCTGCGGGCTTTCGAGACAGGGGAGAACTATGACAAGCTGGGACCTGCGGGGCAGCAGCTCGCCGCTCTCGATCAGGACTTTGACGCCGCTTTGAAGGCAGGGGATGAAGAGAAGGCGGAGGCGATTCTCAAGCAAATGATGGGAATCGGGAAACCTGTAGAGAACCAGGCCGATGCGGCAACCAACCAGGCTCAGGGAGCGGAAGCGGCTGCCCCTGTGGGTGAAGGGAAGGCGACCCCCGGTGGGTTCAAGGCGAATCAGAACACCGCTCTTCTCAATGATCCCAAACTGGGTCCTGCCTTGCAGAAGTTCCTCAAAAAGGGCGCCAAATATGAGGATGCCGTGAAGCAGCTCAAGGCTGACGGCATCCAGGCCGAGCTCTCAGAAGTAAAGGGGAAGAAAGCCATCAAGTTCGGGGATGGAAAATACATCTACGACATAGATGGTGACGGGTCCCTCAACAAGAAAGACTTCGGCTTCAAGGACGCCAAGAAGGCAGTGGAGGGCAAGTTAGGGGTCAATCAAGCGGCCGAATTGGCCAACATGTTCGGCGGGAACAATGGAAGAATGAGCCCGGATATCGCAGGCAAGGTCGCCCAGCTCCAGGCCATGAAAGCCATGAAGACCGATGTGGGGAACCTCGGGAAAGGCGACGCCCTGAGGGCCTACGATGACCCCTTCGTCAAGTATGTGCTCCTCCAATCCGCGAACCAGGCCCGTGAGCGGGGTGATGGAGACAGGGTATTCCCACAGATCGCAAAGTTCGAAGCGGCGCTCGATCGGGAGCGGGAGATCAAGGCAAGTCTGTTGAATCTCCAGATTCAGGGAAACACGAAAGACGTTCTGGAAAACAGGCTCGGTCAGTATGATGCCCTTATGGGAGAAATTGACGGACTCAGAAATGACACGGTTCTGCCGATTCTGAGCGATTTGACCGGCTATGTCAGCACAGATGCAGGCGGTCAGAGAAGAAGGTAGACCGGAAACATCGGGAGTGCAGTACCTTGCAAAAACCATCCAGGGGCGGGAGAAGGAGCGTGAAGACGATGCTCCTTTTCCCGCCCCAATGGAGTCCCAAGAATCCTCATTTCGCCTTACCCCGCCTGGCTGGGGCGCTCAGGGGAAAAGGGCATGAAGTCCTCCTGCGGGACCTCAATGTGGAGTTCTATGATCAGATCCTGACCCCCGAATACCTCCGCTACTCAAAAGACAGAGCCCTCCTCGATCACGAATTCCTCACCCAGAAGGCTTTCCTCGGGTACATCCAGGGCCAGGACTCTCCCGCCCTCCAGAGGCAGGCTGTGAGACTTCTGGCCATTGAGAAGTACTTCAAGGAGAAGAGCGA
>JACPDT010000115.1 GCA_016183865.1 Armatimonadota bacterium
GCGGAAATACCCGGACCGGGGCGCTTGAAATGCGAAAACTCCCTCCCCTTTGTCGTTCAGGACCGTTTCTCCTGTCAGGACATTGGGATATGTGGAACCCCGGGGCGCCCATTTTTCAAGATCCACCTGGATCTTGACAGGGGTGGAAACAGGTTTTCCATCCAGATCCCTTGCCAGGAGCTTCACCGAAACGGTCTCCCCTTTTCCATAAGCAAAGCGATCGCAAAGGGCCCCCAGCAGAAACTCCCCTCGGGTCACATCCACTGATGCGCTCCCCTTTGCGGTTCTGGAGCTTGCATCCGTCACGGTGGCTTGAATCTGATAGATCTTTTCCGATTTGTGCTTCATTGAGGGCACTGTGACAAGAGCCTCCCCTGTTTCGGAAAGTCGTACCTCTCCCTCTTTCACAAACTCCTCTCCGTGGGAGCGATGGGATGCTTCCGCCTCTTCCGCCCAGGCTTCTTCCTCGGACCGTTCCCAGGTATCGAAATATCGGGTATAGGCCCGAATCTGGTAATACACCTTCCCGTCGGAGACCGGCCCACCGAAGTAGTAGGAGGATCGAACCCGAAAAACGAGATCCTCGCCCATGGTAAGGTGCTTCCGATCAGGGGCCACTTCCACCTGAAACTCCGGCTTCCGATACTCTCCCACGGAAAAAGGCTGATAGTGAGCCTTGTTGTCTATTGTGGTCACAATGCTGCAATCGCCGAGAGGAACTTCCTCGGGAAGAGCCAGGTGATCGCTGAAGCTCCCGAAAGGGGTCAAAGTCAATGTTTTCTTGTAAAGAACTCCATCCTGGGAATCCCGGACTTCCACCTGGACCGATCCCACGGGAATCGTGTACCGCCCTGCGGTCAATTCTCGAAGAATCCCGCGAAAATGGACGACCCCCTTCGGACGATAAATGGGACGATCCGTGTACACATAAACCTTGAAGGAGCGCTCCTTTGCCCCCAGATCCTCCCGATAACGCACAAAATCGCCGCCTCGTACCGCAGCTACGGTGAATTCCCCCGATAGGTCCAGGCTTAGAAGACCCGGTTTTCCGCGGTACACGGTTTCCGTCCGGTCCCATCGGATCGTCCTCGTTTTCTTCCCCTTTTTCACAACACGAGTCATGTGGTAAACCCGCTTCACTTCCACCCGGGCATCCCGGGCAGTCGCCTGCTTCAGCATATCCTCCACCAAAACAAGCAACTGGCCAGGGGCCTGTTTCACGATCATTCCCAGCAGGCTGTATCGGAAGGTCTTCTGAGATCGAAAAGGGCCCGCCCGGATGACCAGACGATAGGTACCCTGCCTCGTGACGGGAAGGTAAATCCTCTTTTGCCCATATTTCTTCCCAAGGCTCAGGCTTTGGGTCCAATGGCGGACTGGGAGCGGGTGGGACGCGATTTTCTCCGCATCTGCCGGCTCATCCGGCCCGCTGTATGGAACTTCGTAAAGAGAACATTCCGCCATGGAGATCATTTGCCCCCAGATAGCGACGGAAGGACGCCCGGTGAGGACAGTATACCCTTGATCCATGTAAAAGGAGGGATGGACCTGAGCCGCCTTTTTCTTTGGGGCGGCAAGCCCAGGCTGAGCCCAGAGCAGGACGAGAAAGGCAAGAAGCAACAAGTGCAGTCGTGTCTGATTCACGAAAGATCCCTCTCTTTCAAGATGCGGGAAAAACGAATACCGGTGAAACGGATCCAGGTGACAGGCTCCGCAATGATCCCCGCCCTTTTCCTGCACCAGGCCATCTGTTTATCTGTTGAGGGAGCTTCCCCGGGGAGCATCACTCCTGCCTTGTCCCCCGATCGCGCACAAAGCCCGAAGATGAGGGGGTCATGACCGGAGAAATCGGACAGGTTCATCGCTTCTCCCACAATCGTCACAATCATGCGGATCCCCGGAAGATCGGAAGAACGAAGAGGCTGAAAGCGAGGGTCTCTGCTCGCCGCGGCCAGGGCGCTTTCCACGATCTCTTGATAGAGATATGGTCTGGCCGGAGAAAGCGTTCCCCTGCAGCCCACGAGCTTTCCCTTTTTCTCCAATGTGACAAAAACGCCCGATTGTGCGTGGAAGACATCTCCTTCGATTTCCTTTTGGGAAGGGACATAAGGTTTTCCGGTCTTTGTCCAGGCGATCAGGGCTTTTTCGGCAAGATCCAACGTCTGCTTCTGAATCGAAGGCAACCTGAAAAGATCCAGTTGCCGCGGGCTCAAGGGCCAGGCGGCAAAAGAAGGAAGAAAAAGCCACAAAATAAGGGCCACAACAATACAACGGCTCATGGTCGTCAGATTCTCTTTTTGAGGAATGAGAACCTTTCCAGCGAGTTAACACAAAATTTACCGCTCTGCAAATCCTTCGCAATAATCGCTGCCCTCCGGTGAGCCGGACGTTTCGTTCACCCGCTATTATGAGATGGACATAGTAGAAAAGGAGGACTGAAATGGACCCGCTCCAACGTCCGGCACCCACAGGTATGAACCCTTTTGGCTCCATATCCGTTTTTCCCGGATTGCCTTCCGTGCAACCTGGGGTCTTTCAGGGGAGCACAGGCCAACCAGTCGCCGCGAATCTCGGGGATCAAACCAGGCTCTCGCCCCTGATCCAGGGAGGGGGAGCTCCGGGCCCGCAGGACATCCAGGGACTTCTTGCGATGCTCGTCCAGCTCTTGCAACAGTTGCTCGCGCAGCAGGGGGGAGCGGCCGGCGCCGTCCCGGGAGCAGACCCCAGTGCGCTGGCCAAACTGGGAGAGGGTTCCGGTGTCGGTGGAGGCACTGCAGATGCCGCGGGCTTTGGGAAAAAGTCCGGAGGCGGCGGAGGCGCTCCAATCGGATCGGCGGGGAACGGCGGGAGCGTGGGAACTCAAAATGCCCCGAACGAAGCAGGCGGGGCGACGGCATCAGGGGGCGGCGAGGTCATTCCGTACAACGGCAAGCAGGTGAAGCCCCTGGAAAACTATAGAGTTTCATCAGAATTCGGGCCGCGCAATGGAAAACAGCACTCTGGCATAGATCTTGCGGCCCCCATGGGGACCGCGGTTCGTTCTTTCAGGGACGGCGAGGTAGTGCGGGTTGCAAATGATCCCAGTGGGTACGGAAACTACATTGATGTGAAACATCCCGATGGGACGACCTCACGATATGCGCACCTGTCCGCACAAAACGTTCAGGTAGGGCAAAAAGTGGGGGCCGGTTCAACGATCGGCAAAGTGGGGAGCACGGGAAACTCTACCGGACCTCATCTCCATTTCGAAGTCAGAGATGCCTCCGGCAATCCCATGAATCCGAGGAAAGTCATGAACTTCTGACGGGCCGCCGCCTCTCAGGGCCCCTGACGAGGGGGGTGGTCTCCCTGCCTTCGAGAGATTTCAGGAAACGGGCGGCATATTGAGTCGTCGGAGTTCCCTTGCCGGTAATGAGGTCTTTTTCGTAGACCGATTTGTACATATCCTGGACGATCTCTCGAACCTTTTCGGCTCTGATCCCGACGACTTTCCCGCCCTCCTTCACCCATGCATGGTCGGTGGGATCGGTGATGTTCTGCATGTGCGGCAGAGGGACAGCCTTCATGCCTCGTTGGGGCAGATCATTCTTCGGATCGGCTTCAATAACGACGCAGAAAAGACTCTTGCCCGCCTTGGCGGCATCTCCGATCCCCGCCTCTTCCATCGCGGAGAGCAGGGTCTCGGCGATCTCGGGTTTTGGGGCAACGGAATAGTTCTCGAAGGCAACACTTGATCCCGCCAGGTAATTGAATGTCACGACCCCCGCCGCGTTTCCTTCATCGGACCTGGCAACTAGGAAATGATAGGCATCAGGCGCCAGTTCGCCTCTCCTCTGGAGTGCGACCTGTTCCACAAAATCCTGTTTCGGATCCACCTGGTCGGGAGGATAGGCTTCTTTGATCAGTCTGTACCCGTTGGTGAAGAGGGGATGTCTGGAAGAGACGACTTCACTGGTTTCGTATGCCCTCTGCGAGCCGAGCAGCTCCAATGTCTCAGGATGGAGGTCATCCCCGGACCCGACTGAAACCGTTTGACCCAGGTCGCCGGTTGACCTCGCCCCTTTTCCGTGAATCGCATTTTTTTGGAGCAACAGTGTGGTTGTCATGATATCATTTCCTGCGCCCATGAGTTGCCCTCCTCTCCAACACTTGTACCTCAAAACTGAAGTTCTGTCCATTATAGCAGGAAATACGGGATACTTCAAGTGCAAGAACCTGAATCCACCACCTCCCTTTTTCTCCCAAACCACTGGACAAAACGAAAAAAGACAGAACCCAGGGAGGAGTCCCCCGATTTCTTCCAGAAATTTCAAAACAAATTTTCTTATGGGTTTCGTCCTGGCCGACAGGCCTCACCTCTACTCGACTATAAGAGACAAAAGCTTGTAAAAGAAAGTGAGAATTGGACTTGAGAGTATGTGCCTGGGTGAGCATAAAAAGTGTTCTTCTGTCGCTGGTGCTCCTTATTGTCGTCATATGTGGAATCTGGGAGATGGGGCTTCACGCCGGGGCCCGGCAGCTACACCAGGTCGTCCAGGCGGTGTGGGCCTCACCGGCGACACCTAAAGAGTCGGCAACCCCACCCTCGCCGGAAATGGAAAGGCAGTACGTGCGGTTAGCCGGATGCTGGTGCAACTGCAGGTGCATCGCCACCGCCCTTGAGTCCTATGCAGCGGAACACAGGGGGCTCTATCCCAGGAGCCTCTCAAGCCTCTACTCCGGGTACTTGAAGCATCTGCCGAAATGCCCCGCCGCAGGAAAGGATACTTACAGTCCCTCGTACATCGTCTCGGCGGACGGCAGGGCCTGTACTTTTCACTGCAAGGGTACGAGCCACAAGGCGGCGGGCGTGAAACCCAATGTGCCGCGGTTCGATTCCTCCACAGGCCGCCTTGACGAGAAAAGCAGTTCTATTGCCGAAGGTCTCAGCTTTAGCTGTGAGGCGGCAATTGATGACCTCCTCGTCAAGGGCCGGAAGCCCTCCTCCCCCGAGGATCCTTACGAGGCTTGCCAGTCGAACTGCAAGAACATCGCCATCGCCCTGGAGATGTGGTCTACCAATCACAAGGGCCGTTATCCGACGCTCCTGAGCGATCTCACTCCCGCGTACTTGAAGATGCTTCCCACGTGTCCTGCGGCGGGAAAAGATACGTACAGCGCCTCCTACACGACCGACGGCAAGGCTTCCTATTCTTTCTGCTGCAAGGGAAAACACCACGCCGCCATCGGCGTGCCTGCCGATTATCCCAAGTACACCTCGGAACAGGGCATCGTCCTGGCGCAGAACGTGAAAGCGCCCCCCAAGCCCCCTGCCTACAGCCTTTCCTACTGCAAGGAGTCGATCAAATACGTGGGTGTGGCGCTGGAAATGTATGCGATGGACAACGGTCGGCAGTATCCGAAAAAGCTGGGACAGCTCGTTCCCGGCTATCTGAAGAAGATCCCCGCGTGCCCGGCGGCGGGCAGGGATACTTACAGCGACTCCTACAGTGTGAAGACTAATCCTCCATCCTACCTCATCTACTGCAAGGGCAACCAGCACACGAAGATGGGGATACCCGCGAACTTTCCCCAATACTCAATCGCGGCGGGTCTTCGCACGAAGCCCTGAGGAGCCGACTGCGGGTCCCACGTGGGACCCGGCGGAGGAGACATATGAAACGCAGCCTGATCTTCTCCACCCATCTTGAGGAGCTCACTCATAATACCTCCAAAAGAGACAAGTACCATACCAAGACCCTAAAGCCGAGAGAGGAATTTCCCCTTTCCCACAGAAAACAACAGAATTCTTTTGATGGTGGATCCGGGAGGAAGAAGAAAAATATCCCAAAACCGCAACTGGCTGGAGCGCTGATGGGGAAACTTTCAAGGAGGACTATGGATTGCCTCACATCCGATCCGGTGTCCCCGCGGGCTGGAGAGCCTGACAGACCATTCCTATTGTGCTCCAATCGAGGAGATTTTCCGCAAGGATCTCCTCCATGGTTCGAATTTCCACATAGGTTCGCTCACCGCTCGGGTGAGTCGCGGGATTGCCGTGGGGGATCCCGACTTGCCCTGACAGCCAGGCAAGCTCCTCGTCGGTGATGGACACAGAGAACACGTGGGCTTTGTGGGCCGAGAATGTCCCGGCCAACTGTCGGGTCCCGACATAATTCAGGCGGGCCGCATCAATTCGCAACCCTGTTTCCTCATGCGCTTCTTCCACCGCTATTTCCAGGGGATCTGCCAGGGTGAAGGAAGAGCCCCCGGGGACCTCCCAGATAAACCCATCCGAAGTTGCCGCAGGGCTTCGAAACTCCCGAATCAAGACAATCTTCGTTTGCAATGGGTTTGCCTCAGGTTTGTACATGACCAGGGTCGAGATATCGGGCCTGGAGATGACCAGCTCATTTGTCTTGTTCCGGTTCTCCCCTGCCACATAAACACTGACATGCAAGGCCCAGCAGTAAACGATGCTCTTCCCGGGTCCGACACGAAAGACCCACTCCACCCGAGCGCCGTCCAGACGATTTCCCGCTTCTACCTGGGCTTTGTACCATGCCTGGAATGATCTTGTTTTCCAGATATGAAGCGGGACCTGACACTCCCCCTGAGAGCGGAAGGCGCCTTCGCCCACGAATTGCAGAGAATGTTTCAAAGCATCTTCCAAATTCTCGGCCTGAGGAATCCCCAGTTTTCCCGCAAGGGACCGCAGGTAGTCCATCTTGGGTGCTTCGGGCGGGGCGCCGAGAACGATTTTGCCCGAATGAGCCCATAGGCCGAATTCCACATTTGTGGTGAGTCCCGGGAAGACCTGCAAATTGCGGGGAATCCAGAAGAGGATGCAATCCGACATTTCGAGGGCCTTGTGCTCCCAATCCACCTGATCCGCGTAGGAAGCCTTGTATCCGGTAGAGCTCTCTGGCACGAAAACGACTCCATCATACCCGAGATTGATCAGGATTCTCAGAGCTTCCGGCCGCCACGACTGCACATCAGCCGATCGGGGAGTGGGACCCGCGAGGAAGAGCGACCTGGCGAACTGTGTGGGGAATTCTTCCTTTGCGTAAGCGATTTGCACGGCCTCAATCATGGGTCACCCGGCCATCTCCGGTAATCGGAATTATGGCGCCTAGAAAAGTCGGCTTCGGGTGTGTGATGTTCACCTCCACAAAAGCCTTGCATTGTGACAGAATCTCCCTTGCCTCGCTGTAACGTATGGAGGAGTAAGGACGCCTGTCGGCCGGAACGCCGCTCACTTCGATTCTCAGCGCTCTTGCCGTGTAGAGAGCCCTGGGCAGATGGAACCTCTGAGTTACGATGATGGCGGATTCGACCTGAAAGACCTCCCTGGCCCGGTACATGCTTTCATAGGTGGAGAACCCTGCATGATCCATGAAGATGTCTTCCGGAGGCACCCCGAGCGATTCGGCATAGCGGCGCATGTGACCCACCTCATCGTAGCGCTTGAAGCCGTGATCCCCGGTCATCAGGAGCTTCCTCACCTTTCCCGCCCGGTAAAGCTCCACCCCGGTGAGCACTCGATCTTCCAGCATCGCCGACAATTGACCATCAGGCTGGACATAGGCCCCCAGAACAATGGCCACATCGGAATTTGGCGCCTGCGAAAAATCCACGACGTGCCGCCTCCCCGAACGAACGACCACCTGGGTGATGACCAGGGGGATAAGCAATGTGCCTACAAGAATCGTGAACAACACCTTGCGCCGCTTCTTTCTCACTTTTCCTCCGTCCTCCAGATCCCCAGCGGATTCTCCCTCGTAAGCTCACGCCTTCCTCTGGACAGCTCTCCGCAAAGCGATCCCGATGAAGAGAGCTCCCAGGAGAAGACCTACATATCCGACCATGGCTGAAACGCGCAATCCAAGCTCCTGGTCGGCTATGAGGGTTCTGGCATTTCCTATCGTGACCAGGCGTCCGAGAAACCGTATCCGTCCCTGGTCATCCTTTTGCGGGGAGACACCGTAAATGCCTACGAGATCTCCCCTGGAAAGACCTCTGTATCGCTCATCGGGCTTCACTGAAATCACTTTCCCCACACCGATTAATTCGTATTCACCGGAAAGAACCGCCTCATGACCATCCAACTCGATGAAGAGCTCGGGAGTCCTGGAGGCCGTCTTGCTCCAACTGCCGGCGCGACTGGTGCCCGTCCCCTTAAAATGGTGCTCTATCTCGTAGGCAACAAGATCCTGATGGAGCAGCGGATTCCGCTCCGAGATTCGGGCGCTCAGCAGGAACTCTGAGCCGGGCGCTGCTGCGGCCAGTCCCCGGAAATCGAGTTGAGGCAAGGCCCTGTATTTTTTTGTGAGATTACGCTCAAAGGGACCAGGCAAACCACGCTGGCGAGGGAGGCGGGGAACAGCACGGCCCGGTCACCTCCCAGATAGGCATCCATGGTGGCCATCAGGAGCCAGAGCTGAAGCACCACCAGGATGAAGACAATGAAAAGTATTCCGTCTACAATGGTCATCCGCTGACTTTGGGCAAAACGGGATTTTCTCACAGGCGATGATCCTCCACGCCTGTTGCGTAGACCTTGTTCCCGCTTATTTCGAGCCTGACCCGTGGCAGGGGCCGTCTGGGAGGCCCCATCATGGGATGCCCTGTCTGAAGGTCAAAAGCCCCCTCGTGGCAAGGGCAGTAAAGACGACCCATTTCCGGCTGCGGAATCAATGGACAGGAAAGGTGGGTGCATTTTTGACCATAAGCTACAAAGGTGTTTTCACTCATTCTGACGAGGAGAAAAGGCTCCTTCGTTCCTTTGATGGTGAAGGTTTTCGCCCCTCCTTCTGGAATGTCGTCAACTGAGGCAACAAGCTCCCGCCCCTGCCGATCTTCGCCCCTGCCCATCGAGCCCATTGCCAGAATCCACGTCTGCCCCACGGCAAAAGCGAAGCTCGTGAGTACCAGGAAACGGGTAAAATCGCGCCTGGAAATATAGTTGTCTTCCGGCCAGTCTATCGGAAAATCCCGGCGCCACTGTGGTTGTTCCGATTCCGGCTTTCCATCGGGGGTGCGATCATCGGGAATTTGCAGGCTCATTTTCCACCTCCCACCATCGTTTCAGCCGAAAAGTTCGGACCAAAGACATGCCCGATGACTGTCTCCCTGAAAGCGGCGATCACGTCCATCGGGGCAACGGGTGATTCGAAAGGGACCATCAAGTGCACCTTCGTAACGATGATCTGCCGCCCAAAGAGAAAACGATGGATAGGCCTGGATCTCGGGCGCTGCCTCTCGATCTGATCCCTCGCGCCGTAAAAGAGGGCCTGACTGGGGCATACGGAGGCGCACATGGGCTTTTTTCCCACAGATGTCCTGTCATAACACATATCGCATTTCATCATAAGCTCCATGGGGGTCTCCATCTTGGGAACACCGAAGGGGCAGGCCAGAACGCAGTTGTTGCAGGCAATACACCTGGGCTTTCTGGCACTCTGCACAACTCCGTCTTCGGTTCTCTTGACGGCATCGGCGGGGCATACCTCGGCGCAAGTCGGGGATTCGCAGTGCATGCAGACAATAGGAACGGTCTGGGGTGATTCGCTTCGAGCTATGTAATCCAATTGGATCATGGAATATCCGCGATGGGTGTCGCATTCTGCGCATGCCTGGACACATGCCTGACAGCCGATGCAGCGGTTCGGGTCAATAAAGAATTCCAGATGCTCAGGAACCGGCATATCTTCGAATCCTCACTGCACATACCTTGTATTCAGGAATCCTGGAGATCGGATCTTGCGCCGAAATCGTAAGCTGATTCACGCTTTTCTCCCATGGCCAGTGATAGGGGATGAAGACCGTGTCAGGACGAATGGTTTCCGCAACTCGAGCCGACAGCACCATTTGTCCCCTCCGGGACTCAATCATGACCCTGTCGCCATCGCTGACTCCCAGCTCTCTTGCAGGATGAGGATGTATCTCCAGAAAGGGCTCAGGGGTATGATCCGCAAGGGGACCGATGCGGCGCGTCTGAGCGCCGGTCAAGTAATGACTCACAACTCGACCGGTCGTAAGGATAAAGGGGAACTCCCCATCCGTGCTTTCCGCAGGAGGCGAATAAGAAGCGACGCAAAAACGCGCCTTCCCGTCGGGAAAGTAAAATGGACCCGCTCCCCGGGCGATAGGGTTCCAGGAACCGGGCTCAAAGAGTCGGGGGGTTCCCGGGTGGTCCTCATCAGGACATGGCCAGAAAACTCCGAAATTCTCCTCGATCTTCTCATAGGTAAGGCCGGAGTAGTCTGCCACGCCGCCCCTGGATGCCTTTCTCAATTCCTCGAAAATCTCCCGGGGACTCGCAAAGGTGAATCCCCGCTCTCTTCCCAAAGCACCGGCGATATCCTGAATAATAAGCCAGTCCTGTCGTGCATCTCCCGGTGGCGTGACTGCCTGATTGATCTTGATCGTCCGTCCCTCGGCGGTTGTGACGACTCCTTCATCCTCTTCGTGAAGAGAGCCGGGCAATACGATATCCGCGTGATAAGCGGTTTCGTTCAAGAAGAAATCTATGGCACAATAGAACTCCAGCTTTTCCAGCATGGCGCGCACAAAGTTGTTGTCTGGTAAAGAAACAAGAGGGTTGAATGAAATGGAGAGGAGGCCCTTGATTTCTCCGAGGCTGATTTTCCGGAAGATCTCATAAACATCCACTCCCGGGCCCTGAAGCTCCCCGGGGCCTGTCCCCCAGACAGCAGCAATATGAGCGCGGTGCTCAGGGTCGGAGATGTCCCTGGCCCCCGGCAATTGATCGCATTTCTGGCCATGCTCTCTCCCCCCCTGGCCGTTTCCCTGACCTGTAATCGTGGCGTAGCCGCAGCCTTCTCTGCCGATTCGGCCCGAGGCCAGCACGATGTTGATTGCTCCCAGAACATTCTGCACCCCGTGACTGTGATGCTCAATACCTCGCGCGTGAAGCAGAAAACTCGTGGTTGTGGTCCCCCAGAGCTCCGCCGCCTGCCGGATGGCGCCTTCCGAAATACCGGTCACTTCGGACGTGTATTTCGGGTTCCAGGAGCGGACATATTGCGCCACGGAATCGAACCCGACCGTGTACGTTTCGACAAAATCGCGGGCAATCCAGCCCTTTTCGATCATGATGTGCAGGATGCCGTTAAAAAGGGCCACATCCCTTCCAGGCTTGATGGGCAAGAAGAGGTCGCATGTTCTGGCAATAGGGGTGACCCTCGGATCTACGACGATGATTCTGGCGCCGTTCTCCCTGGCTTGCCAGACATAATCAGTCGTGATGGGCGCACATTCCGCCACATTGGCCCCGCTGATCCAGACCACCTGGGCCTTGAGGATGTCGGCCCAGGGATTGGCCGCCCTGTCAATGCCGAAAGCCTTCTTGTTTCCCGCTGCTGCGCTCACCATGCACAAACGGCCATTGTAGTCAATATAGGGTGTCTTGAGGCAGAGTCGGGCGAATTTTCCCATAAGATAGGTCTTTTCAGTCGTGAGACTGGCGCCGCTGATGACTGCAAGGGCGTCCGGCCCGTATTGGGACTGGATGCGCTTGATCTCTCCCGCCGTGCGGCTCACGGCATGGTCGTACTGCACCGCACGAAAACCGTGAGAAGACGAGGGATCCCGCTCGAGAGCATGGAGAAGGCGGTCCGGATGGCTTCCCTGAAGGTATCGCTTCACTCCCTTCGGGCACAGCTTGCCCTGATTGAAAGGAAACTCCATCCATGGCTCAAACCCGATCAACTGGTTCCCATGCACAAGAAGCTGAATTCCACACTGCTGACCGCAAAAGCAGCAGTGGGTTCTGACAACCTTGTCAGGCTCCACCCCCGGGTCCAGTCGCAATGCACTCGGCCTGGCCGGGTGAGGTCCGAATTTCTCAATAATGGCTTCAACTTTTGCAGGCAAGGCGGCCAAAATGAAAGCTCCTTCTATGGGTGAAAATTCTCACGGTCTTCTTCTCCGAGCGGTCCTTCGCCCAGACCGGGGTTCACATGGGAAGAGCCCTGCGCCGGGATGCCCGGCGCCCTTTGAGAGCCGGGGCCATGCCACATGCGCCCCTGGGCAAGGGCGAACAGAGCCCTGCGGCAGGGAGGGCAGACCCACTGATAGTGGCCTATTGGATCCTCCGCTTCAAAGCTGTAACCAAGCTCTTTCTCGACCCGGATCAAATCCTCCACATGCATTCTGGAGGAAAAAGGTTTGGCACAGCGCCGACAGGTCGCCGATTCTCCCCTCCGCCCAAGATCCTTGTAAAAAGTGACTCCCAGTTGGGCAGGTCGCTGGAAAATGTGAAAAAACTTCCCGAAAGGCAGCCACAATAGGGTAAAAATGACTGTAACGGCATGGAGTATGGCCAGAAAATCATACCCGTACCCCTTCATCCACGTGTAGCTTGAAGTCAGGAGGAGCCCGGTCAGGCTCACGGCGAAGAGGAGAACAAGGGGCAGAAAATCCTCCGCAAATATCTGCACAGCAGCGGCCCCTTCGTCCCGCATCCGTCGCCGCATGGCGATCATGACGCCCACTATGACAAATACTGCTGACCAGACCAACCCATGGAACAAGAGAAAGCCGAAAAGGGAATGAACCGAAAAGTCGGCCGTGGGAAAGCCGAAAAGGGAGATCCGGTATGAATCGAAATCCCCCGGGACAGATTCAAAGTGAAGCCATCCAAATACCAGAGGAAAGGTGATCCCAACAGCCAGGGCGCATCCCCACATGATCGTCCAGTGCGCCAGCCACCGCAGCCTCCCTCTAATCCAGATAAAGCGGTTCAGGGCGATATCTGTTACACACCGGCCGACCCAGTGGGCTAGATTGGAAATAAGATGGCGGGGCGCCAGAAAAGCCTGCCATCCTTGCTTCCAATACATGGCCGTCGGAGGCCTTTGAAGCCATATCGCGTAACGATAAACAATGCCGAAAAGGGCGAAGAGGACGGCGAATGTATACCCTACAAGGGCTGCATCAAAGTGGGAAAGATTCCTGGAACCCACCACAATGAGCCCGGCCAGGATCGCAGTGAACAGGACACCCCAGAAAAGAGCTCTTCTCACCTCCGGTTTTCCGGGCATCATCACACTTCCCTCAAGAAAGAGTCATTCTAAAAAATTCTTCGGTTTTCGTCGGAGGTTGTCCTTCAGGGCACCAGGTGCTTTCCGAGTGAATCGCGGGCTGCCGAGAGAGAGGGCAAAAAAGAGCCCGGTTGTCCGGGCTAATTGTGAAGGTTGATGCCATCCAGAGCCTGCTCCAGATGCTGTGCTTCCCTGGGCAGGAACCCGGATGATAGATGAGCTGGGAACGCGCCGTTTATGCGAGTGAGGAAGCTCCTGGCACATTCCTCGACGACTTTGAACTTATATATCTTGTCCTCAAGCTCTTCGATCCTGGCCTTCAGGGCCTGATTTTCCTGGGCTAAAGGGTCTGCTCTATCACAGACCAGCCCGGCCATTTCGCTCACGATACTCACCTCCTGGACGGAGGGGTTCAACGCCCGGCCCGGATCTCCTGCCGGGCAATCTTTCAGCAGCGTCTGCCCGGGCGGCGGATGGCGACGATGGCGATGTCATCCCCAAGGCAACCTTTTGCGAAATCCCTTGCAGATTCGAGCACGGAATCAGTCAATGCAATCCGTCCGTGTATAAGATAAGGGTTTCCATTTCCTGAACGTGGAGTTCCGCTTCCGAGTATGAGCGGTTCAGCGTTCCCAATGGCAACCCCGAGGGAGAATCCAGAAACCCGCATTCCTTTCCGCATAGAACAGCAGATGGGTGCCCAGCGCTGGCGTAGAGGGTTCTCCCAGTTTCGGTGTCAATCGTCAGGAACGCGGCCGTCACGAATTGATCAGGGGGAATCTGGCGGAGAAGGGTTTGATTGGCCCTGTCCAGGACGAAGGATGGAGCATGGTTGATATAAGCCAGAGCCCTGACGGAGCTCCTTACGGTCTCGGTGAGTCCTGCGGCGTCTACGCCCTTTCCTGCCACATCTCCGATAAGAACAGCGACGACATTTTTCCTCACTTCAAAGACATCGTAAAAATCTCCGCCCACCTTCTCCGCCTCGAAAGCAGGCGAATAGGCCACGCCGATTTCCAGCCCGGCCACTTGAGGAGTAGGGCGGATAAGAGACTGCTGCAATGTCTCAGCTATCCGGCGCTGGGCCCAGTAAAGGCGGGCATTCTCAAGGGCAAGGGAAATGGATGCGCCAAGCTTCTTGGCGAAATCCGCGGAAATATCGGAAAAATGGACAGGCGCCGCATGATGGACGAAAATCAGAACTCCCACAAGATCATTCTTCGCCCTCAGAGGGACGGCAAGAAGCGATCTTATGCCGCATTCCTCCACGATTACCCGAGGGTTTTGGAGCTTGTAACGGCAAGTATCGTTTATCGTGACGGATTTCCGCGTCCGGGAGACAAGGCAGGCAATGTGCGCCTCATCATCCGCAAATCTCCTCCCGATCAGCCGGCTTGATGGATCTGAGTGATGCCCTATTAGCCAGCCGTCGCCATCGCGGAGGGTAATCCATGCCGCCTCGGAGCCCATCGCATTGTTGGCTTCCACGACCACCCTTTGCATGATCCTATGAAAATCAAGAGTCGAATTGATGGTTGTGTTTATCCTGTTGAGGGCGATGCTCAACTCTTCCACGCGCTTGCGCTCGGTTATGTCCCTGATGATTCCCAGAATGGCGATAGGCGTAGCTGCGTCGTCTAAGACCAGGGTCGTGTTGAGAGATATGGGAAAA
>JACPDT010000116.1:0-5045 GCA_016183865.1 Armatimonadota bacterium
AAGACGTGTTTGCGAAATTCGGCGTCATAACGAGGGGGTTTGCCGGAACGGGGAAGATCATAGAGGCCGCCAATCCCTTCCTTGTCAAAACTGTGGAGCAGTGATTTCACACACTATATGGGGGCAGGTCGTCGGGAGAGGCCCACCTGTCGGCTAATTGACAAGAATGGAATCTACGTTTAGAATGAAAGAAGTTTCAGTGTTATGAGAAAAGTTAACCCAAGGAAGGAGATACTATGGAGAGAGCCAATTTGCCCCTTTCCCACCTTTCATTCGCCCAAAAGTTAGATTTGATGGAGACTCTATGGGCAGACCTGTCGCAGGACGAAGGCAAGCTAAAATCACCAGAGTGGCATGAAGCTGTCCTTAAGGATCGACAAGAGGCCTTCGCGGCGGGCAAGGCAGTTATCTCGGATTGGGAGCAGGCCAAGAAAAAAATTAAGGTGTACCGGTAATTTTCATGTCCGGGTTCGCCGGGTGCCGGGCATCCCTCAAAATTTTTGCTTTTCTATCAGGACTTCGCTTCTTTCTCATAAGCGCCTCTACTTCTGCAGTACGAAAGTTTCCTTCGTCACAGTTCTCCGTGTTCCAAGAAACTGTGGTAACCCTTGCGGTTGAAAATGATATGGTCCTGGAGTCTGACTCCGATGATCGCTCCTGCGGCCTTCAGACGCCTGGTCACTTCGATGTCCTCTTTGCTCGGGCTAAGATCAGCAGATGGATGGTTATGGGCAACGATGATCCCTGCAGCCCTGTCGGTGATGGGATCAGCGAAAACTTCCCTGGGATGAACCTGACTCTTGTTCGCCAACCCGACTGACACGACCCGAGTTGCGATCACTTCATTCGCCCCGTTCACGGAGATGCAAAGGAAATGCTCCTGTTTCCGGTCTGCACAATGGGTGACAAGTGGTAGTGCATCAGCAGGAAAGGTAATGCGCAATCCCTCAGGACGGATGCGTCGGTGTGCGAATTCCAAGGCTGCGACGATCAACGAAGCTTTAGCCGGTCCAATCCCGAAGACGCCCGACAGTTTCCCAACACTCGGTATCTCCTTTTCTGCATCCAGCAGTTTCAGGATTTGGCCTGCAAGGGTCAACACATCAGATTCTCTTGTGCCGCTACCGAGTAAGATCGCCAGCAATTCCAAATCGGACAGAGCCGAGGCCCCCATCCTCTGCAGGCGCTCACGGCGGAACTTGTCAAGTAGTTTGAGACACCCTTTGCAAGGAATTTAAGGAAGCGATTTATCAAAGAATCATAAACAAGAGCGGCGTATGAGCCTGTCATCAGGCCGGAAGCTGAACAGGGTCTTCAGCGCCGAAGACCGGGAGAGACGGTCAAACTCGTTGTTAAACGGGGCAGCAGGACTCTCCACATTCAGGCAACCCTTGTGAAACCGTCACGGTAGCTCCTGGAATTGGAACCCCTCTGGAACTTGATTGTCACGCCGGGATAAGGGAAAATAGACTCAACCAAAATAGAGGAGGGAGTTTCCAATGGAGTTCTCACATTTTTCAATCCTGAATGCGGCCCTGGGGCCCGATGCAGGTTGCTGGGGGACCTTCCCGGGCTCGGAGAAAACCAGAGAAGAGGCTGCAGTCCCACAGAGAAAAGCATCCTTCAGCGCGGAAGGACCTCTCACTGCCACGGAGACTGAAGCCCTGAAGAAAATCAAGTACGCCGCATTCAAGAGAGGGTTCGTGAACGACCCGGGCATCGTAAAAGCGGGACTGACGATACTCGCCTGGTTTTTCGGATCAGGCGCATCGGTTGCCCATTCCGGCGTCCACCTTGTCGGCATGTTTGGATTCGCCCTTGCAGCGGCCCTGTCCATATGGGCATTGTTCGGAATCCTCGATGGCTTGAGAGAAGCCAGGGTAGCGGGAAAACATTGGAGCGCCTTTTTCAAGAATCATCCGGAAACCAGAAGCCTCCAGAAGCTGCAGCAGGACCATCCCGACATCGCTTGCTCTCTTTTGAGGATCGTGTAATCGGGAATCATGGTCCTCTACTTCTTCGTATTGTTAACTTCCTGTTAGTGTTCATTTCTCCTGGAAGAGACTATAATGAGAGATGTCTCTTTGTTTTTCAGTATAATCCGGCAGGAACAGGAGCAAATGATCATGGTCACTGCAATAGGCGTCCAGTCACAATCCATCGGATCTCGTTCGAATGAAGCCCGCTCGAAGGAAGAACCTTTCATCACAACCGATCGGGTTGTACTGACACAGAAAAATGATCTTGCTCTCATTCCCAGAAACGCCGTCCTTGCGGTTTCCAAACAGGAAGAGCCCGCACCGCCCCAATCGCCTGTTCGTCCCATGACGGAAGGGGAAAAGGCTGACTTCAAATCATACTTCCCTGCTCTGGACGTGGAGAAAGCCGTTGTGAGCGGGGAAGCGACCATGGCATATAATTGCATTTCCTGGACAGTGGGGGAGACCCACCAGTGGTTCTGGCCTCCCTACATGTACCCCGAATCCTCGGAAGAGGAAGCCTTTGACAAGTTCTATGCATCTTATGGGCTCAAGCCCTCGCCCCAGGGAGAAGTGGCCAAGTGGCGAAATGACCAGGGATTGACCCATGGGTGCGTTTCGGGCCCTGACCATGGGCCCCGGTGGGAAAGCAAGTGCGGGGGATCCCTCAAGATCCAACACGATCTGAATGAGCTGGAATCGGAGGTTTACGGAAAAGTGGACGGGTTCTATACAAAGGATGAAAGCACGCCTCCACCGGTGAATCCTCCTCCTCCGGAGGTTCCCGAGCCTGTAAAGATGAGGGTGCGCGAAATGGCCGCAAGGGTGAGCCCCGGGCTCAGAAGCGAATTTGAGAATCAATACGCGAAATGGAAAGAATTCCGCGCCGATCCACGGGTGAGCTTCTCTCCGAACCCTGCCGATTATTGCAAAACAGGGGCTTTCCGGAACATTGTGGACCTGGGGACCGGTGTTGTGCCGCTTCTCATGGAGAAGATCTCCGAGGGAGATTTCTTGTCTCTCCAGGCCGTGGATGCCCTGAAACAACGGAGTCCCAAATTGAATCGTCTGCGCCTTTCATCCGAAGAGCAGTCTCAAAGTGAGCAGGGAAGAGCAGCGGCAACTCTGGCGCGCTGGGCTATGTAAGAAGCTCATTTCACGAGGACAACGCAGCTTTGCGGGTCGAGGGTCAGCTCTCTTGTGGTCTCTTTGCCCCAGACCTTGTAAGGGATAGAGAGAGTCACCCGGGTTTTCTTTCTCTCCGTGTTCACTACTACTAGGCCTTTCGCGAATTGCCGAAAATAGACTTTGTTCTTGATGTAATAAGGACCTTTGGGCTTTCCGATGGGTAACCTCCATTCATCAAAGATCAAAACCTGATTGAAGTCCAGGTGAAAGGAGAAAAAACTCCTGGGATGCATCCCCAGGAGATAGGTCGCATAGCAGAAACGGTGAGTTTTCTCGATTTCGGCCTCCCCTGCACCTTCCCCGATCATAGAGTTGGCCAGAAAGAGCTTCTTTTCCCGGCCTGATTTCACAAGAGCCTCAAGGGATGCCTTCCAGTCTTTGGGATCAACGGCAAACGTGGGAGTGAGCCTTGTGTGCACGAATGTTTCCAGCATGGCGCCATCCGATTCAGGTAGAAAATCCCCTTTCTCAAAGTCCTCATTCACGATAACAAGGTGTTTTCCTACCCCTTTCTTGAGTCTTGCGAGGAGTGCCCTGGTTTTCTCGAAAAATGCCTTCCTGTATCCGGAGGCAGGCAGGGCGGGCCGGTTATCCGATTCCCTAGCGAATTCGTCCCGAAAATATGTCCACACATCGTCAACAAAAACCCCATCCCAATCGGGGTTTGCTTCCAACTCATTTTTCACCGATTGGACAAGATGAGCTCCCCAGCCCGGGGAGCCCAGATCCATGGCACACCATTTCCAGGTCTTGTGTATCAAGAGACCCTTCCCTGACTGGTCGTTCAGGAACCATTGCCTGTTAGGCGCCACCTTTTCCCAGTCCTGGTAATACCGGTGCATGGCCTGAAGATCGCGATAGAAAAGCTGGATCGTTTTCGGGTTCTTCTCATTGACGATTCTCGCACATTGCCTGAAATGGGAAGGCGGGTCTCCCCATACAATGAGATCGAAGTTTCCCGCCATTTTCTCAAGAGTTGAAGGGTCATAGAAATACCCATAGGCCACAAGACAGGTCCGAACCGCCCGTGCAGGCTCGGCGGCTATGGAGTCGGAAAGGGCAAAGGAGAAGAGCAGGGACAGGGGGAGGAGACCGAAAGCCGCTGTCCAGGGAAATTGCTCGATGAGCAAGAGGAATTTCTCCATTACCGGTGGAGGTCTTCCAGCCGCACGCCATTTCCTCCTTGTCAAAGGTGCCGGGTTTTTATCACATGGATCCAAAATCCGGTTTCCTGTCAGCATGGCCGGGTACGCAGGAGAATCTCACCAAGTCTAATAATACTACCACAGCAAAAGTCAGTTTTCACGCTCTCGCTACCGAAGGAAGAGGTGGAAGTCTTTGAGTCGTCCGGCTGTTCACCGTCTCCATAAGATGGATAGCTACATCAGACAGGGCAACTACCCCAGTGTGGGATTTCTGGCGGATAAGCTGGAGGTTTCCACGCGTACAGTTCATCGCGATCTGGAATTTCTAAAGGAGCAATGGGGCGCCCCGCTCAGGTTTGATGGTGTAAGGAAGGGCTACTGTTACACTGAATCGTCCTGGTTTATCCCTGCCGTGCCTCTCACAGAGCAGGAGCTCATAGCACTCTTGATTGCGAAACACGCGATTCTCCACTACGCAGGCGTTCCATACGATGAGCACCTGCGCCGGGCATTCAAAAAAATTACGGAATCTCTTCCTGAGGACAAGGCGATCAACCTGGGTGAGGTCGAGGAAACTTTCTCATTCCGGTTCGGCGCAGCCCGCAAGGTGGATTCCCGCATCCTGGACACGGTCTCCGGCGCCCTCAAAAATCGCCACTCCATCAAGATCGTATACTATGCTGCAGGAAAGGACGAGGTTAATGAGAGGACCGTGGACCCATATCATCTCGAC
>JACPDT010000116.1:5129-15327 GCA_016183865.1 Armatimonadota bacterium
ATTCGAAATCCCGAAAGATTTTTCTTATCAGGAGTTCATTCGTAACGCCTTTGGAATCTTGCGTTCCGAGGAGCCTGTGGATGTGGCTGTTGAATTCAGGGGCTTCGAAGCCCGCCTCGCCAGGGAGCGCACCTGGCACGAGAGTCAACGCATGGAAGAAAAGAAGGACGGCGCCGTCATCATTCATCTCAAGGTAACCGGCATCGAAGAAGTGAAACGGTGGATCCTTTCAAGCGGCAAGGATGCAAAAGTGCTGGAACCACTGTGGCTGGCCGAAGAAATGGAAAAAGAGCTGGGAGAAGCAGCCATGAGATACAAAAGCTTTGAAAACGTGCACTGACCGAAAATGTCAGTTATGGCAGAGCAAAATGACAGTCTTTGTCATTCGGGCATGGTACAATACGTGTGCACCGTGGGATTTCCCCGCCCCGACGGAGTGAGAAAGAGGTGGTATGGTAAACTGTGCATTCAAATGTTGAATTTGACATTCAGTTCAAATCTCTGACCGGCAATTCACCATTCCCTTGGCACCGAACGCTGTTCGGGGAGTTCATCGCGAAACGATTCCCGAAGGCTTGCGATATCCCGACGGGCTTGGGGAAGACCTCGGTAATTCCCATCTGGCTCATCGCCTTGGTGTCACAGTACCGCGGTTGTGGCACCACCCGACCGCTACCACGCCGCCTCGTGTATGTCGTTAATCGTCGGACCGTCGTGGATCAGGCAACCGAGGTCATCGAGCAAATGCGTGAACGATTGCGAAATCCAGGGGACGATCGGTGGGCCGAGCACAAGGAGACTCTAAGCGCACTCCGTCGTGGGCTGCAGGAGATCTCAGCGACCGGTGATGAGGATCACTTGGTCGGGGTCAGCACGCTCCGTGGAGAGCTGGCCGACAACGAAGAATGGAAGGTGGATCCGACACGGCCCGCGATCATTATCGGCACCATAGACATGATCGGCAGCCCCGCGTTCAGCGACCTCCTGCGCCGTGTAGCGGACTTGCAACGACAGGACTGCGAACTCAGGGCCGCGCATGTGGTCGAATTGTCCGCCACGCTACGCAACGGTGCTGACGACGGCATTCTACAACTGGGACCCGAGGACGAGAAGGTCAAGACCGTCATATATCGCCTCGACGCGGCGAAATATCTGCGGCTTCACGAGGTCGCCAAGAGCAATGCCACCAGTAAATTGGTCGAGCTTGCACTGCAGCATGACAAGACGCTCTCGAAGGTGTTGATTTACGTGCAATCGCCCGAAGACGCACACCAAGTCGCCGAGCTGCTCAGGAAAAGGTTGGGGCGTGGCGCTTACGACCGCGTTGCCTTGCTCACCGGCACGATTCGCGGCTACGAGCGCGATCGCCGCATGAACGCCCCTGTGTTTCGAGCCATGCTGGATCGTGAATCGCGTGTCGAGCGGACTGTTTACCTGACGAGTACGTCGGCCGGTGAAGTCGGGATCAATATTGACGCCGACCACATGGTGTGTGATGGGACAACGTTGGATTCAATGATCCAACGTCTCGGGCGCGTTAACCGCAGCGGCGGAGACGAGCGCGCCGCGCGTATTGACGTGGTGTGGGCTCGCGAGGAGGCTGAGTCCGGTGACAACAAATCGGACATGGACAATGCGCGCGCAGCCACGTTCGCAACCTTCCGACGCTGGGCCGAGGAATCAGGAGGCAGAATTGATGCCAGCCCACGCAAACTGCGGAAGCTAGTGGATGGACTGAGCGATGACGAGCGAACGGCAGCGTTTTCGCCGAAGCCAGAGATCCCGCTGCTGACGGACATCCTACTCGATGCCTGGTCACTGACGAGTGTCGACAGCATGCCTGGGATGCTGGGGGTCGCCGCGTATCTGCACGGGTTGACACACGATCCGCCTGAGACTTACGTCGTCTGGCGGAAGGAAGTGATGGAACTCCACAAAGCGAAAGCGAGTGCGGAAGATCTGCGCGACTGGTTTCACGCCTGCCGGATCGAGTCCCGTGAGCGGCTGCGTGATCGCTCTGACCGCGTGAAGAAAGTACTTGGGGACTTGCTCAAAGCACATCGCAGAAGCGACAACCAAGTGGACTTTCCGGTTGTGCTGCTCGACGAACGCGGTATAGTCAAACAGTTGTCGCTGTCGAAGATCGTGGAAAAGGAATTTGGCTTGGGTTATCGGACTGTAGTTTTGCCACTCGAAGTAGGTGGACTCGATACGGACGGGATGCTCGACTACAAGGTGATAAAGCCGATGGACGGTATCGATGTGGCTGAAGCCAGCGCAGGTAATGACCACCGCGAGCGGTGGCTGCACATTCGATCGGCTGAAGGTGAAAGGTGCAAGCGGCTTCTTACCGACGAATCTGCGTTGACCCTACCTCCCGCACTGCGCGAGAAGGAGCGAATCTGCATGAAGCAGCACCAGGAAGGTGTCAAGGAAGAGGGCGAAGAGATAGACTTGGTGCTGATGATGCCGCCACGGGAGGTGGCGCTGGAGAACCCGGAAATAGCCAGGAATCGGCAGACCCTGGTGGAACACACCAACGCTGCCGCGGAGCACATGGTAAGTATAACAAAAAGGTTGGGCTTGGAGAAGCAGATCCAGGACGCCTTAGTTACGGCCGCGCGCTGGCACGACCGCGGCAAGGACTCACCTGTTTGGCAGCGCTACGCCTGCAACCAGGACTGCACAGAGCCGCTGGCAAAGTCCACAAAATACCTGTCCCCTCGTGCCATGGGTGGCTATCGTCACGAGTTAGGGTCGCTCCTGGAAGCCATGGGCGACACGGATCTCCAGCAGCATGCTGAAAGGGACCTTGTGCTACACCTGATTACGACGCATCACGGCTGGGCCCGGCCGCACTTCGAGCCTCGGGCTTTCGACCACACCCGCACGACCACTGAAAACACGGAGGCTGCCACTGAGGTGATGCGCCGCTTCGGGCGACTCCAGCAACGCTTCGGGCACTGGGGCCTAGCGTGGCTCGAATCATTGTTACGTTGTGCCGACATCGCGGCATCGAAAGTAGCTTTCGGCGGTGCGATGCGCAAGGCAGAGGAACAGGAGGTCCCGACATGAGGGTACCCACACCGAGCCTCTGACGTGACTAACCCCGGCCAGTTCTTCGCTTGCTGTGGCTTGCTGGAGGTTGCCCACCGGCTTTGGCCTGGCGTGGAGGGGTGGTTCGAGGACAATGCCTTCTCCATTGCTGCGCCGCTAGCCAAAAATTGCCTAGACTTGCTGGTCGATCGACTGCGCAGTGCGCGGCTGTGCTCCGATTACGAAGTCGCTGACGACAAGACCTGTCCGTTGCGTCTTCAGGATCGCAACAGCGTGGCGCCGCCAACCGCGCCGCTGTCGCTGCGGCTGGACTGGTGGCTGGATGAGGCTGGCGTGGGCTCGTCGCTCAAGACATGGGCAGGGCAACAGCGTGTCACCGTGATCAGTCGGGCCATGCTGCACACAGCGGCCATGGACCACGGCATTGGCGAGAAATGGCTCGACCGTGGCCTCATCGCCAAGGACCCGGACACGCCGGGTAAAGTGGTCGAACCGTTTTGTCTCGACGCCCGCCGATTCGTGCATTCGCTCGACACGGGCTTCTCGCTGGACGTGCAGCAGGCGTCCGTGACCGCCTACCCCGCGACCGAGTTCTTCGCGCTGGTCGGCCTTCAACGTTTTCGACCGAAGAGCACGAGCGATCGGCGGAGCTTCGATTACTGGACTTGGTCGCAAGCCCTCTCCGCCCCCGTCGCTGCGGGCGTTGCTTGCGGTGCGGTGCCCATCCTCGGCCGGCGGGGCTACCGCTTCTCACTTCGTTTTAGGGATGATCAAAAACGATACAAGGCTTTCAGTTTCGCAACACAAATTGGAGGTGACTTATGAGCGAGGATCAGATAGGCGTGAAGCAGTATGATCAATGGATGGAGGACAACGGCGATGCCGCGGCGCTGACGATGCGCCAGTTGCTGGAGCCGATGGAGGGCAAGGATGCGGTCATCTTCCCTCCGACGTATCTAAAGCCGAAAAGCGTCAAAGAGGAGGACTGGACAGGGTACAATATCGATCGGTTTGACGATGGCACCAGCGTGTGCCAGATCGACAGCGTCGGGTCGCAGGCCAACCGCATGGAACCGCTTTTCAAGCGCAAAGAATATGAGCACCTTGTGCCACAGGTCGTCATCGATGCAGGCACCTGTAAAGTCCATCTACTTGACGCGGGTCATCGCGCTGCAGATGCGATCGTGCTCTTCTCGACTTTGGGCCCGAAGTTGTACGAGGCCTTTCGTGCTTACCAGGAGAACGGCAACGCCTTGCTGCTGGCCAAGATTGCGCCCACGTCGATCGTGTTCGGTTCGTGGGACTCACGATCGACTCAAGCCAAGCTGCCGCGAATCGTCCGATCCGTCATCCGCGCCTATGATGTCAAGGAGTTGCGCCGATCTGCCCAGTACTCGACCATCGCAGGAAAAATCCTCGCCGATGACGACGTTGAGGTCAAGGCGGAGGGTCCGAATGCCGAGCTCGGTCTGGCGCACGTTCCGGCCGTTCAGACCCATGGTGGTGTTCTGGTGCAGGGAGAAATCCGGCGGGAGGCGATCCTCAACCTTTCAGCGCTTCGCACGCTGGCAGGTCCGCCAGACATAATAGAAGACACCTTGAAGCTTCGCCGGTACGTGTTCGGACTGGCTCTGGTCAGCTTCACCGCACCTATGGAACCATGCCTGCGCGAGGGATGCGAGCTGGTGCCCGATCCGAAGCGAGCGGCCAATTGGACGCTGGTCAAGTATGATGGCACGCGGGTGGACCTCGTCGTGACCCATGATGAGGCTATTGCCTTCGCAACGGCTGCGGCCGCGTCGTTCGGCGTGACGAAGAGCGAGGCGGGTTCTTTCGATTCCAGTATCGCCAAAGAGGTTCTGGCGCTGGAAAAAGCGGACCGCAAGAAGCTGCTCAGGCAGGGTCCGGTCACGAGGGAAGCCATCGAAGCGCTTGAGAAAAAGGGCAAGAACGAATCCAAGGTGGATGCCAAACGATGATACGTCACCTCTGCATCTCAGCCACCTTCCTCGACCCGCTCTTCCACGGGCAACGAGACGATGGACCGGAGTGGCCACCCTCCCCAATGCGCCTTTTCAAGGCGCTTCTGGCCGGAGCACGCGCCGGTTGCCGTGAGCGTGACTGGTCGGACGTGAAGGAGGAGGCGTACCGATGGCTGGAACGTCAAGAGCCGCCTCTCATTATCGCACCTGCAGTGCGGCTGCAATCACCATGCACCTATTTCGTTCCAAACAACGACGGCGACAAGGTTTTAGATCGCCAGGACCGGCTTACCAGCAAGGTCGCGCGGCCCCACCGGCTAGTTGACGGCAAGACGATCTATTATGTCTGGCCCATCCAGGAGAAGGTAGGTCACTCCGCGCGTTCCCACGCGGGTATCATCTGTAAGGAAGCCCGTCACGTGCTAGCCCTGGGGTGGGGAATCGACCAGGTGGTCGGGAGCGGCCAAATTCTTTCCGATTCAGAGGTGGCCGCATTGCCTGGCCAGCTCTGGCGCGCACGGAGTACTTACCGCCCGGGAATGCCAACGTGGCGTGTTCCGACTGCGGATTCTCTAGAAGACGTGGAACGCGTCCACCAGTCGTTCCTCCAGCGCATCGCCGGTAGGCAGTACAATCCGCCGCTCAAGCCCAGCCGGTTCGCCTCCGTCGTCTACATCAGCACCGTCACGCTTCCCCCACGCTCATACGCCATTTTCGAATTGCCCGACGGCGTGGCCTTTCGCCAAGAGAATGCGAGCCAAGTGGCTGCAATGATGCGCTCGCTGGCCTGCAACTCCGCCAAGATGGACACACACGAATTTCCCGGCGGATCTGAGATCTATGTCGCTGGACACATTACCAACAAGCAAGGTGACACACCGCTTCGCTTCTCCTATTTGCCTCTGCCTACGATCGGGCACGAGCACGCTGACGGCATGATCCGCCGGCTGCTGATCGCCGAGCCTTATGACGGCAAGGGCTCACACGCCCGCTGGGCTCAGCAGCGCTTGTGCAACCAAGCGCTGCGCGACACTGGCGGAAATGAGCGAGGCGTCCTCCTTGATCTGTGGCGGTCAAGCTCCAAGGCGATGGTCAGGCGATACGTCGCTGAGAGTAAAAGCTGGTCCACCGTCACGCCCGTGATCCTGCCAGGGTTCGACGACGGTAAGCAGGCAAAAGCGGAGAAGCTGCTATTGCAGGCCACTGAACAAGCGGGGCTCCGACTTGAAGCAGTTACGGACCTGGCATTGCGCAAGGCGCCGTTCTGGGACGGGTCGCAGCACCCGCGCCAGTATCAGCGGCCGCAGTACCTCAAGCATCTTCCTGCCTGGCATGTGCGGCTCGTCTTCAGGGAACCTGTTCCAGGTCCACTTGCGTTAGGCGCTGGCAGGCACTGTGGCTTGGGCTTGTTCCGCCGTGAAGAGGAGCCTCAAACGTGACGACACTTAAACAGCTCGTGGGTGGGTTGGAGACAATACCCGCCGCAGTTTCATGGTATCTTGCCGACCTCGGGGAGGCAAAGGGGAAACAGGAGTTGTTCACCAGGCAGTCGCCCCAGAGGCTGAAGGTATTGCGTGAGCATGCTCTCATTGAGAGTGCTGTGTCCTCCAACCGCATCGAGGGTGTGGAAGTTGATATGAAGCGCATCGGCACCATCGTTTTCGGTAAGTCTCATCTGCGAGATCGCTCGGAGGAAGAGGTCAGGGGCTACCGGGAGGCACTGAATCTTATACACGAAAAGGGATCGAGCCTGCCCATAACTGAAGAGACGATTCTTGAGCTGCACAGGCTTGCCAGGGGTGAGACCTGGGATGCGGGGAAGTACAAGGAGAACGACAGCGACACAATCGAAAGGCATCCTGACGGAACTTCGCGCATCCGGTTCAGAACTGTGTCTGCGAAGAAAACACCCGCCTTCATGAAAGAGCTTGTCGAGCTGTGGAACGCATGCACGGAAGAGCGCTGGGTTCACCCGATCATAGCCCTGGCGGCATTCAATCTGGATTTCCTGAGCATCCACCCGTTCCGCGACGGCAACGGCAGAGTCTCACGGCTGCTTCTGCTCCTTATGTGTTATCACCTGGGGATCGAGGTAGGCCGGTACATCAGCATCGAGCGTCTCATCGAGCAGAACAAAGAGCGGTACTACGAGACCCTGGCTTTGAGTTCGCAGAGATGGCACGAGGGAGACCACGATCCCTGGCATTACATTTCATACCTCTGCTTCATCCTAAATGAGGCATACAAAGAGTTCAGCGACCGCGTTGGGTTTGTCAAGAGCCCGAAGGGGGAGAAGACGGCCATGGTTGTCAGGGCCATCGAAATGAGACGGGAGAGCTTTCGCATCGCTGATCTCCAGGGTGAATGCCCAAATGTGAGTGTGGACCTGATTCGACGGGTTCTCAAAGATTTGCAGGCTGAAGGCCGCATAGAATGCCTGGTCCGGGGCCAGAGGGCAGTCTGGCGAAAAATCGGGAAAGGTTCGAAATAGGTAGTACCCAGTTAATTAGGTAATGAATTAGGTAATAACGTACCGGACTTTTTTCTGTCAGGGAATCGGTTATCAACGGGGGTGCACAGCAATGGTTACAGATACGCTTCCCGATCTCGTTCCTGCGAGGATGCTGAACGAATTCGCTTACTGTCCCCGTTTATTCTACCTCGAATGGGTGCAGGGTGAATGGTCGGAGAGTGCCGACACCCTGGAGGGTACTTTGCGGCACCGCAGGGTAGACAAGGAATCGGGAGAAGTTCCGAAGGCGGAAGAGGCGGGGCTGGAGGGGATGCCTGAGGTGATTCACGCGCGTTCGGTCATGATTTCTTCGGAGGGCATCGGGATGATTGCGCGCATTGATCTGCTTGAAGGAGAAGGCCGCAGGGTCTCGCCTGTGCAATACAAGCGCGGCTCTCCGAATCCGCAAGGAACTGCCTGGGAACCGGAGCAGGTGCAGCTCTGTGCAGAGGGGCTGATCCTGAGAGGGAATGGTTATGATGTGGACTCCGGTGTCGTCTACTTCGCGGAAACCAGGCAGAGGGTCACAATCCTTTTCACGGAGGAACTCGTGAATCGCACGCTGCATCTCCTGCGGGAGTTGCGGGAGATGGCTGCCTCCAGCAGTATCCCTGCGCCACTGGCAGATAGCCCAAAATGCCCGCGGTGTTCCCTGGTCGGCATATGCCTCCCAGACGAGGTGGGGATGCTGGCAGCCCAGGAGCCAGCCCAGGATGCGGAAGTGAAACCGGAAGTTAGGCGTCTTTTTCCAGCAAGGGATGACGCCCTTCCGCTTTATGTCCAGGACCAGGGCGCTATGGTGAGAAAGGAAGGCGATCTTCTCAAGATAGTCTCAGGTGGGAAGTTGTCCGAAACCGCAAGACTGATGGATATTTCTCAAGTAGGTCTTTTCGGAAACGTCCAGATCTCCACCCAGGCTCTCAGAGAACTCTGCACAAGGGGGATCCCGCTTTCCTACTTTTCATATGGCGGCTGGTTTTACGGCACGGTATCCGGCTTGATGCACAAGAATGTTGAGTTGCGGCGCTTGCAATATGCCGCTGCAGAAGATCCCCAGCGCTCTCTTGCACTTGCGCGCCGGTTCGTGCAGGCGAAGATTTTGAACTGCCGCACACTTCTTCGCAGAAACCACGTAGATCCACCCAAGGACGCACTACGAGACCTGGCACGCTTTGCTGCCCAGGCAAGAAAGGCCGAGGCTAAGGAATCGCTGCTGGGCATTGAGGGCATGGCAGCTCGAATATATTACAGCCATTTTGCAGGCATGCTCAAGCACCGCGAAGATAACGGCTACAGCTTCCAATTCGAGAACAGGAATCGCAGGCCGCCGAAAGACCCTGTGAATGCTCTCCTTTCGTTCGCCTATGCCATCCTGGCAAAGGATCTGATAGCCGTCTTACAATCCATAGGATTTGATCCCTATTTCGGTTTCTATCACAGCCTCAAGTACGGCCGCCCTGCCCTTGCTCTCGATATGATGGAGGAATTTCGTCCCCTTATCGGGGATTCTGTGGTCATCGGAGTGATCAACAATGGTGAAATCCGGCCATCCGATTTTGTGACGAGAGCCGGATTCGCTGCTCTCAAAGACGGAGCGAGGAAAACTTTTCTGCAAGCTTATTGCCGTCGCATGGATTGCCTCATAACCCACCCCGTTTTCCTTTACAGGATAAGCTACCGCCGAACCCTGGAGGTTCAGGCCAGACTTCTCGGCCGATATCTTTCAGGGGAGATCGAAAAGTACCCCCTGTTCTTGACGAGATAAACCCATGCGGCAGAGATACATCGTGGCATATGATGTTAGCGATCCGAAACGCTTGAGGGAGATCTTCAAGAAAATGCGCGGCTTCGGAGATCCGGTTCAGTACTCGGTATTTCAGTGCGATTTAAGCACCGTTGAGAAGATCCTCATGATATCCGAGGTCAGCAAGATCATCAACCATAGCGTTGACCAGGTCATAATCATAGACATTGGTCCAGCGGAAGGACGCGGAGACCACTGCATCGAAGTTATGGGATGTTCGAAACCTCCACGAGAGAGGCATGCAGTAGTTGTCTGAATAATTCACGTCTTCCCTAAACGCTCGATCTTTGACAAATGAAGATAACACTTCCAAGTTGCAAAGCAGTTACCCCATTGAAGCGACAGGTGAAGATAACCGGCCATCAGGGAGCGAGAGGTCAAGTGGCGCAGAAAATGCCGCAGGCACTCGATGGAGGAAATCGGCCATATGCCAGGGCTTCAGAGCCCAGGGCGCCAAGCATCGGAATCAAACTCGGTCCCAAGTGGAAGCACTCGCAGCTTACTCAACGGAAGCGCACAGGATAGCTAAAAAGGAGCTATGCCATTTCCACGGCTGCAAAGCCGTGGCCCCATTGAAGCATTAGGTTGTGTGGTAAATACCGTCCAAGTGTGCCAATTTCCACGGCTGCAAAGCCGTGGCCCCATTGAAGCAATGCTCAGAGCCTCTTCTTTCTTGGCAGCCATGCCTATTTCCACGGCTGCAAAGCCGTGGCCCCATTGAAGCGGGTTATCCGTAAGCATTTTCAGGTATTCTCCGGGATCATTTCCACGGCTGCAAAGCCGTGGCCCCATTGAAGCAGTTATCGAAAGAATCTACAATCAGGGCATGCTTGATTTCCACGG
>JACPDT010000122.1 GCA_016183865.1 Armatimonadota bacterium
ATTGGAACAGCGGTGATGCGGTTTCGTCTTTGGTGTATGACAGTTATGGCAGGAGAATCAGTGTTTCCGGCTCGCCCTCGGAGAACAGTTATACAGGCAGGGAATGGGATGAGGAAACGGGGGCTTACTATTATAGGGCGCGCATGTATGACCCGAACGTGGGGAGGTTTACGCAGGAGGATCCGATAGGATTTGCTGGTGTACTGAACCTGTATGGATATGCAGGAAACAACCCTGTGGCTTGGGTTGATCCTTGGGGACTTTACTCCTATTTGGTTCTTACCACGAATATGCCACCTGTAACGGGACACGTAGCTATTGGCGTTGATGGAGACATCTGGTCTATGACCCCTGGGTTTTCTCCCACTTTGACAGTATTTGACAAATTCTCGTATAGTGATTATTTGTTTAGAGAAACCCGCAAACTAGGTCAGGATGTCATAATCCTTGTCTTGGACACCACTTCCGACCAGGACAAAAAGATCAGGGAATATCTGGAGAAACATCCAGGAATTACGTACTGGACGACAAGACACCACTGTGGTTCACCCGTCCTGGGGGCTCTGGAGTACGCAGGCGTCGCGACTCCATCGCTTAACAGAGCAAGAATCATTACCCCGACGCCCAACCAAATAGGGTACTGGTACTGGTACCGAGGGCTGACTGCCGGTCTATATGATATGCCCGCAGGCACCAGTATTCTCAATATCACAGATCCACCGTCTTTCGGGGGCTCTCTGGCGGGTCCGGGGCGGTAAGCGTCCGTGAAGCGGCTCATCGAACGCCCAGGAGTCAAGCCGGCGCTAATACTGTGTGTCGGACTCGCGATTGTTATGGTAATCAGTATTCGGCTCTTTCTGAGCTGGTGGCATCCATGTGTCGGCAAGTTCTTGATCGTGACAAAGCTTGAGCACACGGCGCCTGAAGATGTCGCCCGTCGAATCGCAGAGGAAGTTCCCACAAAGGACCGGCAGAGAATCATGGAAGTTTATATGAATAGTCATATGAAGTATGATTGCTATGTATCTGATTTGAGAAGTCACGATCCTCCTCGGATTGTTTGTCCTTTCAAAGAAAACTCATCCTATGAGGTGATAGGAGAACGCAATCCGCTCGAAAGTCTTCTTCATGGTGCCGGCTACGTCCTGGTTCGCGTTCCCGGTGTTTCCGATCCCCTCTGGGTTGAGAAATTCATAGGGATGGAATTCCGGGACCGGAAAGGAAACCGCTATTTCTGCCAAAAAAGAGTGTGGTACTGGGACACAGAATCGGGTGTGGAATCGGATAAAGTACTAATCTGGGTATGGTTTTGGCCGGAGAGGCTCTGAATAAATATGCAGCATTCTGCCTGCTGTTTTATTGTTGGGGAGTCGGCCTGTGCCTATTGACAACTCATTTCCTCCCCGCCAAGGCATCATTGGACTATTGTTGGGTGGCCGGTCTACTACCTTTCATCGCTTCGTGCGGGTGCCCCGCTCAGTTCCGTGTGGGCGCCCACCCTCCGGCGTCACCCCTCATAGTTACATTTGTCTTGGCACCTGTCATGAGCGAACGCTGTCAGCCAGGGGCAAGGTGAAGAAGAAAGAGGTTCCCTTGCCGTGGGTGCTCTCCACCCATATCTTCCCCCCATGAAGCTCCACCAATGATCGAATAATGGAAAGTCCCAACCCTGTTCCAGGGATTCCCTCGATTTCAGGCCTGGGCGCGCGATAAAACCTCTCGAAAAGTCCCGGGATCAGTGATTCAGGGATCCCCACGCCTGCATCCCTTACTTCTACGAGCACCATTGAATCGGAAGGGGTTCCCTTGACGAGAATCTGTCCCCCCTGGGGAGAATATTTGACCGCATTGGACAAGAGATTTGCGAAAACCTGAACAATGCGGTCCCTGTCTGCGTGGACGATTCCAAAATCTCCGTCCAGGGAAAAGGTATGCTGCGTCGGGGGCGGTTGGAAGGAGTGAATCATTTCCAGTGCCAGTTGTCTTGCATCAAAAGGATGAGGAGAAAGGGCAATCTTTCCTGATTCGATTCTTGCGAGATCCAGGAGATTTGTCACCATGTTGTTGATGTTATCTGCCGCCGACATGATGTCGTGCAGGTACTCGAATCCATCCTCGTGAGAGGCGATACGAAGCTGCATCAGTTCCGCAAAGCCCTTGATCGTTGCCAGAGGCGTTCTCAACTCGTGGGCGACCAATGAGATCATCTGTGATTTGAAAGCATTGGCCTTTGCCAGCTCATCATGGAGACGCTTGATGCGGAGCAGGGAACGAATCCTGGCAAGAAGCTCTGCCTTACTGAAGGGCTTTGTCAGGAAATCATCGGCCCCCAGCTCAATCCCCTTGATCTTGTCATCCAGGTCCTTGAGGGCGGTGAGCATGACGATCGGGATCAGGCGGGTCTTCTCCTCCTGGCGCAGCCGCCTGCACACCTCATATCCGTCAATCCCGGGCATCATGATATCGAGCAGGATCAGGTCAGGAACCCGGTTGCCGACTCGTTCCAGGGCTTCCAGACCGTTTCCGGCCTTTTCCACTTCATAGCCGGAAACATCGAGATAAGCTTCCAGAAGCTCCACATTTTGCACATTGTCATCCACGACAAGAATCCTTGACCTGGGCGATTCTTCCGTCAAATCTGTTTTCCTTTCCCTTCGCGCAAGATCCTCGGAGCATCTTCGGTGAGATCCACCACTGTAGATAGTTCTGAAACGAGGGTTCCACCATCAATAACCAGATCTACATAAGGTTTGAAGACTTCCTCGATTTCGGCGGAACGGGACAAGGGGTCCCCCCCGAAGAGGGATGCGCTGGTGCTGACAATCGGGTGGCCCAGCTCCCTGACAAGCGAGAGACAGACCTCATTGTCGGGCACGCGAATCCCCACGGTTTTCCGCTTCGTCAGCATCATTCTCGGAACCGCCCTGGTGGCGTTCAGTATGAACGTATAAGGCCCGGGCACGAGCCGTTTCATAATCTTGTAGGCGGCATTGGAAACAAGGGCATACTGAGAAATGTCCTTCAGGCTTTCGCAAATAAAGCTCAAGGGCTTGTGTCGATCCATCCGCTTGCAGAGGTAAATGCGCTCAAGGGCCCTCTTGTCGAAAATGCTGCAGCCGATGCCGTAGACCGTATCTGTGGGGTAGGCGATTACTCCGCCGGCCTTGAGAATATCCACCGCCCTGCGCACGATTTTCCCTTTGGGATAATCCAAACGTATTGCCAGAATCATAGCAGAGCTTTATTCGAATCTCCCGAAAAAAAACCTCCACGAGCGGCCTGAAACGAGAATGGAGGGACCGCAAAAAATTCTAGCGAAAGCGGAATATTATTGAGAATAATGCGACGAATTCATATTGATGCCCAGATATGGCGGAACCGTGCAGGAAAAAAAAAGGTTCACATAGAAACCGAATTCTCGGAAAGAAAGGAGGTGAATTCATGAAGAGAACACTGGGTACGTTAGCAGCTCTCATGGTCTTTTTCTTCGTCGTCGGCATCTTTTCGGCCACCTTCGCCTGCTCGGTGAAAGATCACGCGGGAACTTCCATGATTCTTGCCACGTCTAACATCCGAAGGCTACGGACAAGGATAAGAAGGCCGAACATCCGAAGGCTGCAGACAAGGATAAGAAGGCAGAGCCTAAGACGGCGGACAAGGACAAGAAGGCCGAACATCCGAAGGACAAAGGGAAAGATAAGGATAAAGGGAAAGACAAGGATAAGGGCAAAGATAAAGACAAAGGCAAAGGCAAAGACAAGGGAGAACATCCCAAGGGTAAATAGGGATTCTTCCGAAAGACAGCACAGGAAATCAGAGATTTCCTGTTTTTTTTGGCGACTGACCGATGGAGAGGAATAGGCGCAACTGCTCCAGAAACTCCACTTGCCTCAAAATCCCGATCCCCCCCGGCTTTGGTCCCAAGAGAACCGCAGAAAATAAGTCCTGGCGGGACAAGCTCCTGGACTGGTTTCGACCGGAGAAGTGATTCCTGAACGCACGCTACCGTTTTCTTCTTACATGATTGGACCACCCGGTCCCGGGTGGGTGCAGGCGATTCTGTTTTGTTGTTCGAATTCGCTCAGGCTTGTGGAGCTGACCGTGTCGTGCGTCCCCCGACCCCTGACCCCAGACCCCTGATCCCAACTTCTTGGATCGAGGCGCATTGAGGCGCTTTTGACGGGGCTTGATGGAAGGCTTCTGATTCCCTGGAACCAGTTGGCGATGATGATCCTGCCGGAAGTTTTGAAAGCGTCCCTTGAATTGAAAACGGTGCAATTGCTTGTGAAGTGATTGCAACTCTTTGTGGTTCCCGCGAACAAGAGCGGGCATCTTGTTTCTGAACTCCCTGATTCGCTGATCCGCCTGACTGTTCCACTTTTGCCACTCACTCATGCGGTTCCTGTCGAAAAGACCCTTTTCGAAGCGGCCCTGTTTTCGAAAGAGGCGAATCCGATTCCCCTGACCCACGGAGACTTTTTCGGCGCCGCTCTGGAAGTCAACCATGCCCTCCCAAACATTCATGGAGGCTTCCTCATCAGAGCCATCCATCTCGAAAACCGTCCCATGGACAGCCGCCAGTGCATTTCCTGATTCCACCTCAAAGCTCGATTCCTTGTTCAGGAATTTCTGAACATTTACCCAAATCTTTCCAAGCTCCAACTGGACCCTGGAAAAGATCGTCTTATCCCCCTGACTCATGTCCAATCGGGTAAGTGCCACCCGCGAGCTTTCGGCGAGCTTCATAGTGCTCTTGTCATTGAAAAAGAGAACTGCATAGGAATCCTGGCCTGTTTCTACCTTGTCTCCGACCCGGAGGACCGCCGGCGGCTTGACCTCCTTCCATCCTGCAGATCCCGATGCCTGGACCCTTACTTTTCCCGAAGCTGAGATCAAGGTAACTTCTCCTGATTCGACGGGCAGAGGCACAGTCTGGGGCTTGACCTCACCCCGTGGGACAAAAACAAAAAAAGCACACAAGCCAAGTCGCAGTATGAGATAGCCCCATGAACCTCTCTTCATGCTTTCCCCTCCCTGTGTTCGACCTCCGATTCCTCGCTATTGAGACGTAATGGCATTCTCTCGGGTTCAATGAATATATCGGCAGGAATGATCCGGCGTCATAGTCCCATTCCGCCCCTGAAGGAGATCAGTTAGGAGATAGTGAACGATAGAACCGCAAGTAATCACCACACGGAGAGAATTGACGATTTTGGGTTCCTGATTGCAGATCGGCAATCAAAAATCAACAATCCGCACTCGAAAATCAGATGGGAGAGCTTTCGTGCCAAGAATCTTCGTCACCCGCATCATTCCCGAACCAGGTCTGGACATGTTGCGGGAGCATTGCGAAATTGAGCTGAACATGGCTGACAGAGTCCTTCTCAAAAGGGAGCTCATCGAGGGGATCAGAGATAAAGAAGGTCTCCTTTGCCTGCTGACGGACATGATTGATGAGGAAGTCATGAATGCTGCGCCGTGTCTCAAAGTGATCAGTAACTACGCCGTCGGTTACAACAACATTGATGTGAAGGCGGCAACCGTCAGAGGCATTCAGGTCACGAACACGCCCGGAGTGCTTACCGAGACCACGGCCGAGCATACGTGGGCCCTCTTAATGGCTGCCGCAAGACGAATTCCGGAAGCGGATCGCTTTACCCGTCAGGGGAAGTTCAGGGGATGGAGCCCCACCCTCTTCCTGGGCACCGACATCCGCGGCAAGATCCTGGGGATCGTCGGGATGGGCCGTGTAGGCCGGGCGGTGGCAAGAATGGCTTCAGGGTTCGATTTGAAGATCCTCTACACGGCAAGACAGCCGCTCGACAGCGCCTCGGAAGAGGCTCACCGGGCACACTTCGCTCCGCTTGGCGCACTTCTTTGCGAGTCCGATTTCATCACAATCCACGTTCCTCTTGTTCCGGAGACATTCCATCTCATCGGCGCAGGGGAGCTTGCAGCGATGAAATCGAGCGCTATTCTGGTCAACACCTCAAGAGGCCCGGTTGTTGATGAAAAGGCGCTGGCAAAAGCATTGCACGCGGGAGTGATCCGCGGTGCGGCACTGGACGTATACGAGGATGAACCCAGGCTTGCGGAAGGCCTTGCAGACTTGCCTAATGTCGTCCTGTCACCCCATATTGCAAGCGCGACCCTCGAAACCAGAAGCCGGATGGCTTATCTGGCCGCCCTGAATCTCTTGTCCGTCCTGAAAGGTGAGACTCCTCCCCACCCGGTGAACGAGATCAGGGGTCGGGGATTCGGGGCAGGGAATCGGGAAGCGCTGTCGCAGCCCCTGACCCCCGACCCCTGACCCCCGACAAAGCTACTTTGCGCCGACAGTCGCGGCCAAAGACTCCAGCTTTTTTTTGTCGAAACCCACGATTGTCTGGCCATTGGCGAAAGTTACAGGGACGCTGATATACCCCTTGCCCTGGAGCTCTTCCATGGCCTTTGGGTCTTCCATAATGTTACGCTCGGAAAACTGCACTCCTTTACGTGAAAGAAACTCTTTCACCTGGGCGCAGGCGTGTCAACCGGTGGCGGAATATATTGTAATCAGGTTATCCTCCATGGGTCGCCCTCCTTCCTCATATTTCTGTGGTATTACATATTCCCAAGAAACAAAGAAATCTCCTCTTCGATCACGAAAAGGGCTGATCTAGGCTTCCTCGCCTGCGAGAATCCGGCGCGCATTCAGAGAGATGATCGAGCGGGCCAGAGAGAGCAGCTCCCTGATCCTCCCGTCCTTAATGCGATAGTTGACGAATTTCCCCTGCTTTGTGGCCGTCACATATCCGCACCAGCGAAGGCATGCCAGGTGATTCGATACCCGCCCCTGACCGCAGCCAAGAAGCGAGACAAGTTCGCTTACATTCCGATCCCTGTCCAAAAGAAGCTCAAGGATTTTCAGGCGCTTCGGGTCTCCCAGACCACGGAAAAATTTGGCCATGAGCTCCGAAGTGATCGTCCTGCCCTTGTCACCCGTAAGAAGCTCTGCATTCAGCATGACTTACCTCACATTCAGATTGGACCAGAAAGCCGTGAAGTAAGTTCCCTTCTTGGCGGCGATTGAGTGCAACGAATGGGACAACCAATGCCTCGGCGGTAGGGGCGTATCAAGCTGCTCTCCTGGAACAACAACCACATGGCTCGCTGGTTCTATTATGTTAGGATTTGAAAATGATTCTCATATTCTCTGCGCCGTTTGTTTTTTCCTCTTTTAGAACCATTTTCCTCGCAAGAGTTTTCCCACATCATTAATGGAAATCAAGACAACAAGGAGTATCAGGATCGCAAAACCGATAAGATGGGCCATTCCTTCCTTTTCCGGGTCAAAGGACTTCCTGCGGATGGCCGCAATTCCGAGAAAGAGCAGGCGCCCGCCGTCAAGGGCTGGAAAGGGAACCAGGTTGAAGAGGGCAATGGCAATATTCAGGAATCCGCCAAGGAAAATGAGATTCGGAAGTCCTTCCTTGGCAAAGCGGAATATGTAGCGCACGATTCCTATGGGTCCCGTAACCGTCTCACTCACCGTTTTCAGGGGGATGGCTCGGGAAAAAATGCCCGCCACAATGGTGCCGTGTCTTTCGGTAATTTCCCAGGTGAGTGCCGGCCCTTTCTTTATGGCAAGGGGAAGTGGAACCTTCCGAAACATCATTTCGAAATCAGGAGTAAACCCCAGGACCCAATAGTCCTTTCCCTTGCTGTCCTTTTCCGTGTTCTTTACGGCCCTCACCTTCTCCGTAAAACTGTTCCCGTCCCGTTCCAGGAAAAGCGTGATCTCCCGCCCCTCGCTCTTGTGAATGGCAACAATGATCTCCTGTCCACCCTCCACCTTTTTCCCGCCGATCTCAAGAGCAACAATCCTGTCACCAGTGCGAAGCCCTGCGAGGGCGGCGGGCATGCCCGGCCTGGGATCGTTGACCACGAGCTTCCGATTGGGTTCAGGGACTCCAAAGAACACCGTGAGAAAGCAGAAAAGGAGAGTGGCCGCCACATAGTTCATCGCAGGACCGGCGATCTTGGCTACAATGAAGTGCCCGAATTCATGGACAACGATCATGAAGCCGAAAACCAGAAGAACGGCCAGGACTGCGTACCAGTTGGCCGCAATGAGTTGCAGAATATTTGCAGCATTTGCCAACAGAACAACCTCCAAAATTCAGGGCTGGATCATTCGTGCTACCGCATGGTGCGACGCTCCCGCATGGTGCGACGCTTCTTCCCTGGCCCATCGGTCAGCCTCCAGAATGTCTTCCATGTCAGGCTCCATAATCCCTTTATGGGCCTCCAGCACCTTTGCGATCAGGCTGGGTATTGCGGAGAAGCCGATCCTTTTCGAGAGAAACAACTCAACGGAAACCTCGTTTGCCGCATTCATGGCGGCAGGCCACGTTCCTCCCTTTTCGAGCGCTCCATAGGCCAGGTCCAGACAAGGAAATTTTTTCCGGTCTGGGGGAAAGAAGGTCAATGTTCCCAGTTGGGCAGGGTTCATGCGAGGCCATGATGATGAAAGGCGCTCCGGGTATGTTAGCGCATATTGGATGGGGAGTCTCATGTCCGGAAGACTCATATGGGCCAGCACGCTTCCGTCCTGGAATTCCACCATCGAATGAATGATGCTCTGAGGATGAATCACCACCTCTATCGCCGTTGCGGGCAGGTCAAACAGCCACCGGGCCTCTATGACTTCAAGTCCCTTGTTCATCATGGTCGCCGAATCAATAGTGATCTTTGCGCCCATCAGCCACGTAGGATGCTTGAGTGCATCCTCGGGCCTTACCTTGTCCAACTGCTCCGGGCTGAGCTGCCTGCGATTCTCTCCTTTCAAACATTGAAAAATAGCGCTGTGCTCGCTGTCAACCGGAATCAAAGCGCCCCGGTACATTAAGAGATGCTTCCTTACAACACTTCCCCCCGCCACCAGGGTCTCCTTGTTGGCAAGAAGCACCGTCTTCCCGTGGGATATGGCTTCCAGAACGGCCCGCAGCCCGGCAGATCCCACTACAGCCACGAGCACACAATCCGCCTGAGGAAGGGATGCGATCCTGCACAGGCCCTCAGGACCCCAAAAACAGGAAACGGTCGGAAACTCCTTTTGCAGGACATGGGCATCTGCTTCACTGGCAACAGAAACCGCGGAAGGGCGAACCTCCCGGATCTGGCCCCGAAGCTCCTGAATATTCACGCCGCAGGCAAGACCCGCCACTGCAAAAGATTCAGGATGCGCGGACACTACCTCGAGAGTCTGCCTTCCTATGGAACCTGTTGACCCCAATATCGCTATGTTCTTAGTCATTACGGATAAGAATCATTCAAGAATCAAAAATAGGCGATTTTCAAATAATAGTACCCGACAAAGGCGGTAAAGAAAAGGGAATCGAGGCGATCCAGGACGCCGCCGTGCCCCTCCAGAATGTTGCCTGCATCC
>JACPDT010000013.1 GCA_016183865.1 Armatimonadota bacterium
GGGCGGCCAGAAGGTTTAGATCGTGAAAAACGGCTGCATATGTAGGGATCCGAGGTCCGTGTCCATATTCCTGCCGAAAAACACTTCCCAAATCAAGATTTTTCGCGGTTCAGAGAGCCCTTTTATCAGGGGCAACTAGAATAGTCTTCATGAGTGTTTAATAGACAAATCACTTTTCTCAGTCTTAAGTGGAAACTCCTGTCCCGAGGCAAGGCGCCTGGCAACCCCTCTGAAATTTAACATCCTGGATATTCTCAGGCGCCTCCTGCTGTGATATATTAGACAAAGAAAAATGGCCGAACTCTGAAATCGCGAGGAGGAATCGGGAATGCAGATCCAGGGTCAACGCTTGCTGGATTTCGTAATGAGCCAGACCAATGAGAGTCCGGGGGCAGTACAGAACAAGGTAGTTCAGGTTCGCGGGCGAAGTCTGGCCGATCCGGAGGTGGAGAAATCGCTCCCCGACAACTTGACGGAACTCTTTCAACTGGTTGCGGAGCGCAATGAGAAACACTGGGATCGGATCAAGAACGAAAATCTGGACAAAAGAATCGGTGAGCTTAAGGGGAAAACACGGGATCTGGAGGGTGAAATCCTCAAGAAATCAGGATTGTCCCTTTCCGAGAACCTGGGGGATCGTACCATAAGCTCAAGAGTTACAAAATACGAAGAAGGTCTTTTTACTATTGATATTCCCGATTATAAAGAGCCTGCCCGAACCCAGGCGAGAGTTTACGTAGATACGACTCCCGGCGCTCCTGGCGGGGAGTTGTACATTTCCCTCAACCCTTGAGGCTCTCCTCAAGTCTGGATCTGTCAAAACCGATGATGGGGGTCCCGTCCACGAGGATCACGGGAACTCCCATTTGGCCGGTTTTCCGGGTCAGATCCTCCGCGGCTTCCCTGCTCTTTGAGACATCCACCTCGCTGTAGGAGACACCTCGCTGCGAAAGAAACTCTTTCGCCCTGACACACCATGGTCAACCCGGGGCGGTATAGACGATCACTTCCTTCGGCACCCTGGCACCCCCTTTCCCATCACTGTTCCGAAATGAGGCCCGGTTGGGAAGAATATCTTTCCCTGAAGTAGAGCATCACCGATTTCAGCATCGCGGTTACCGGCACTGCTATAAACATGCCGAACAAACCCATCAGTTCCCCCCCCATGAGGATGGCAACGATCACCACGAACGGGGAGAGGCCCACCTCGTGGCCCAGAACGCTCGGAGCGAACACTTTGCTCTGGAACTCATAGATCGCGAAGAAAACCCCTGCAAGAATCAGGGCCAGTAGGGGGTTCTTGAACAGGGCGATCAGAAGGGCCGGGATGGCGCCTGCGAAGGCGCCCAGGTAGGGAATGATCTCAATGACTCCCGCGAAAAAACCGATCAAGAGAGCGTATTCGATCTGAAACAGGAAAAGAGCAAGGGTAACAGTAATGCCGATGAATGCGCAAATGATCAATTGGCCCCGGACGAAGCCCCCAAGGGTCCGGTTCAGCCGGTTGAGAATCTCCCTCGCGTCTCCCTGCAAGGCGACCGGAAAGAAATGCACAAAACCCTCCCTGTACTTCGCCGCATCCCTGAGGAGGTGAAAAGTGAGAATAGGCGTCAGGAACACGGCCACGACCAGAGCGAGAACACCCGCCAGCACACCGAAGCCCCGGCGCACCAGGTGAGGCGCGCTGAGCTCCAGGTCCCGGATCATCTTCTGAAGCAATGGTGCGAACCGAAGGCGGACGCCAGGGAACCGCCCTTCCAGCCAGTCATTTGCATCGGCAGTAGCCTTTTCGGCCTGCCTCGCGATCCGAGGGGCGTCTTCCACAAAGCGATTGAACTGATCCCCGATAATGGGAACCAGAATTCCGAGAAAGGCGAAAATGCCCGCAAAAAGAACCAGATAGACGCAGGTGATGGCAAGCATCTTGTTGACTCTGCGCCGTACAAGGTAGCGCATGAAGGGCTCGAGAATATAAGCCAGAACCACGGAACAGCTCACAAGGACCAGCACGATCTTCACCTTGGAGAGAAACCAGAAAACGGTATAAATCAGAACAAGAAGCCCCACGATGTACCAGACGCCCGAGAGACTGCCGGACACCTTTTGATGCAGAGTTCTGGAATCACCTTTCAAGGCTTTCTTTCCCTCATTTTCAAACATGTCACCGATCCGTCCAGGGATCCTGTGACAAGAAAATCCCCTGAAGCGGCCGGCGTGGCGAAGACGTATCCCTGGCCGAGTGAGAATTCCCACAGGATTCGACCCTTTTCAGGGTCCAGCCCGAACAGCTCCCCCACATAGCTGGAAACACAGAGAGTTCCTCCGGCCATCACGGGGGAAGACTCAAAGAAGCCGTGTCCCAGATTCTCTTCCCAGACACTCTCCCCCTTCTCAGCCGTGAGGCAGAAGAGCTTCGTTGGCTGGGCAGTCCAGAAGATCCGGTCTCCAACAAGCAAGGGGGAGCAAAACCCTGCCTTATCAGGCATCGTCCATACCCCTTTCCCATCCTCCCTGCTCAATGCGTAGACGATGCCTTCCCTGGATGAAACCAGAACAAGACTTCCTGCGATCGCGGGACTGCTCAAGGCAGGGGAGAAGTAGATTGATTTTCCCATGGGGACCTTCCAAAGCTCCCTGCCTTCCTCCGAAATGGAGTGAAACGCCCGATCCCAGGCCCCGAAAAATATCCGTCCATCCGAGCCGCAGGGCCTCGATTTGACGAATCCGTCCGCCTGGAAGCTCCACCTTGCGGCGCCTGTTTCGAGGTCCCTGGCCCAGAGTTTCCCCAGAGCATCCCCGACAAGGAGCATCCCATCATATTGCCCTGCATGCGACAAGAGAGGCGATGCTGCATCCGCGGACCAGATCCTTTTCCCTGTCCTGCCCTCCAGGCACTCAATCTTCCCGCTGGAATCCCCCACATAAAGGCGGCCGCCGTGAAAGAGCGGAGTCCCGATGATCTCTCCCCCGGCGCTCCCCGCCCACACCAGATTTCCCTTGGCGAGTGATCGTGCCTCGATTCTTCCATTCTCCGCGCAAAGGTAGACCAGGCCGTCTCCGATGACGGGAGAAGCGAGGATATCGCCGATCTCCTTATGCCAGAGCACAGTGGGGGAGTCCTTTCTTCGGCTGCTGAACAGGACCTCGTCATCCCAGATTTCCCTATCTCCGTCCCTGCCGCGGACCTGAAGGCGGTGAAAGCCGGCAGGCATTGCCTCAGATTCCAGGAGAGATTCCTCGGACCAGGGCTGCCACTTGCCTTCATCCACCCTGTACTCGATCCCCTGGAGGTCCTTCCGAAGTATGGAGAGTTTGATGGGAAAAGAAGCTCCGCCGGAAATTTCGCGCCCTTCTTTGGGAGAAAGAATCGCCAGGCCCTTCTCTGCCGGCGCGACGGAAAGGGGAAACTCCAGAAGCTGTGCCTCGGCGCCGTCCGGTTTGGACAGGATCACCCTGGCCTGCCCCCCCTCGATGATCACCTGATGATAAAAGCCTTGAAAGGCAGCTCCGCTCTGCACAAAAGGTACTCCATTATACCGGCGGTATACTGCATTGTGCCCGTGGCCGTTAAAAAAAGCACAAGCGCCGCGGGACTCCAAAAGTCGCGCCACAGTTGAGCCGTTGTCAACGCTCCGACCGGTCCACTTGAGAGGGTGGTGGGAGAAAACCAGAAGGGGTGTCCCTCCCGGGACTCTTGAGAGGTCTTCCTTGAGCCACGCAATCTCTCGATCGGAGATGTGACCATGGGTTTGATGGGTGATGGTGGAATCCAGGAAAAGAAAATGAATTCCTCCACTATCCATGGAGTGGTAGATCGGACCCAGAAAATCTCTGTACCTCCCCTTCCCCGGTCCCGCCCAGCACACATCATGATTCCCGGGAATGGAATAAAAGGGCAGGGATAGGAGCTTGCCGGTCTCCCGATAGAAATCGAACGATTCAGGGGTCCCGACTTCCGTGATGTCTCCCTGGTTTACGACAAAACGGAAAGACTCCTTCTTGAGAGAAAGGGTTTCCATCATCTTCTGCCAGGCCTGATTGGACCTGGAAAACCCCACATGGGTGTCCGATACGATGGCAAAGGAGAAATCCTCAAGGGCGAAAAGGGGAAGAGTCGCAAGTATTACAAATAACAGGGCGCAAAAAAGGCTGAATCTCACTCGTGCACCATCAGTGTCATGGCCATGACACTCCCATCCGGTTTGCGATGCCCATGCACGGAGAGCCTGAATCCTGCCCCGAGGTCGGAGAGGGACAGAGGCTGAGAGCTTCCGAAACGATAGATGGTTGTCTTCTGGTCCACGAGAATCCTGACCGGCGGCTTGGGCGCCAATGTTCGCTCCAATGTAAGGAGGCCCTGCCCCGGATCAACCTGAAGCACGCTGCCATAGAAGTCCACGACCTGATCGGCGCCCTGTTTCTCCCGTGATAGAGGCGGAGGCTGTCCGGGAGAGGGGGGCTTGGAGGTTCCGCCGGGGGCGCTCTGCGGAGGTGGAGGAAGGGCGCCGCCATAAGTATTTGGGGTCTGACCGGGGACTGTTGGGGTTGTACCTGCATAGAGGGCCGGATCAATCTTGAAGGGTGAGCTGTAGGCATCCCTGGCGCCCGCGTGGGAGAGCCCCCAATTGTATCCTGCGAGGCCCATGAACTCAAAGGGGTCTTTCACGTCTCTCCCGTGAGGGACAGGCGGCTTCTGGGCGGCTTCCTCCCTGGTTTTGGAAGGAAAAGGAGGCGGCGATTGGGGGGGGGCAAGCTGCCGTTTGAAGCCCGCTGCATCTTCGATAGCTATGACGCGCAACGTGTCGCCAAGGATGTTGCTGGAGGGAACGGCAATGATCTTGTCCCCCTGAGAAAAAGCCGTCAGAGAGGATGTTTTCTTCTCCTTGATGACGATCGCCCCCGGTAAGAGGACAAGAGTCTTGCTCTTCCCGCTTTCAGACCGAATGACGAGAGAAGAAGACTCCGGATGGACACTCACAACCGTGCCTTCCACCAGAATGGATGCAAATAAGGGGGGGGCCGCTGCCAGCAGCCACATCATGATGGCCAGGTATGCCCGTCTTCTCATTATGGCGATCCTGTCGCATGTGGAGCATGGCGTTCATCGCTGCTCTTCCTGGACTCAATTTCCAGCATTCTGATTCCTCCCGATCTGGAGTATCATGCAAATTATACCACAAACAAATCAAAACTCAAGTATTTTGAGGCTGATTCTGTGAGGGTGCAGCTTGCGAAAAAAAGCGGCAAGAGTCCCACGTGGGTGGTGTTAGCCTTGTGCCTGTTTGCGATCCAGGGACTGTGGGTGACGCCGGTGGCTGGGGGCCCTAAAGCGCGCAGCAAACTGGGTCCCACTGGGGGATGGGAGTTTGCGAGCACTGTGGGCTGCCGCAGGCGGCAGGACCCGCAGGCCCGCCAAGTGCGGGGAAACCTAATGCCATGGCCCACGTGGGACTCTTGCCAGGAAAAATTGAAAGAAGGCGGCCTCACCCTCATATACCTACAGTACAGGCGGGGCAGCCTTAAGTTTTTCCGCGGATCTGCCGAAGAAACAAGTGAGACAAAAAAGTCTTACAAGATTTTCCCTCAAGCACACCTGGTCTTTGGGCAAGCTAGGTGTGCTCAACCCTATGCGCGAAGCCTGAAGAGAACATCCTACCCTCCCATTTTTGTGCCGCAATTCATGCAGAATTTCGCCCCCGGAGGAAGCTGATTCTGACACTGAGGACACACGGCAGGGGCCATCGAATTTCCGCAGCTCATGCAGAATTTGGCCCCGGCTGGAACAGCCGCCTTGCAGTTCGGGCATTGAGCCTCCGCCTGAGGGGCAACCGGAGCGGCCTGAGCCGGCTGCTGAGGTCCGCCTGCCTGAGGCGGCGCACCTTGGGGCTGTGCCTGGGCGCCTTGAAAAGCCTGCTGGATCATTCCAGGCATCATCATGCCCATTCCAAGTCCTGCGCCCATCTGCATGGCGCCGCCGCCCCCTCCGGGGTTTGTGGCCATTCCCTCCATTGCCTGGGCGGTCTTGTACTGCATGAAGCGATTCATATCTCCGCCGATTACTCCGCCGGTCTGGGCGATCATCTTCTCTACCTCTTCCGGAAGATTGATGCTCTCAACGACAAAATCGAGAAGCTCCAGTCCCCCTTTGCCGAAATCCTCGGCAACCACCATCTTCATGGCCGCGCTGATCTCGCTGGACTGTTCAGGGAGGTCTACAACACTTACCTTCATCTCCTTGATATTCTCCTGAAAGCCCCGAAGGATCATGGCTCTGAACTGTGTATTGAGATCATCCACCGTGAACCGCGGCTGGGTCCCGACTACCGTATTGATGAATACCTGAGGATCAGCGATCCGAACATGATAGGTTCCAAAAGCCCTGACCATCACGAGCCCAAGGTCAACATCCTTGAACAATATGGGTTTCGGCGTCCCCCAGCGGACATCCCGATATGTTTGCAGGTTTACGAAATAGACCTCGGCCTGAAATGGGGTCTTCCCGCCCGTGACGCCCTTGACCAGGTCCTGGAGAAGAGGCAGATTGGCTGTTGAGAGAGTGTGCCTCCCCGGGCCGAATGTGCCGAGGGCCTTTCCATCTCGAAAAAAGATCGCCTTCTGGCTTTCCCGCACAATGAGCTGGGCCCCCCACTTGATGTTCGCCAGGCCGCTTTCAGGAAAGCGATGAGCCATCTCCGCTCCCGTTGAATCCGCGTATTCAATTACATCCACCGCTTGCAACATGTTCCCGCACCTCCCACAAAGGACTATTCAGCTTTTCCCACGCCTGTGATCACTTTTTCCCTGCCCGTGTACCTGTTTTCAAGAGCCGCCACGGACTGCTCCAGCCCTGACAGGCTTGGATTGTCCGTTTGCGCCGAAAGAGCGGCGATCTGCTCTTCTATGACGGAAACGTTCGAAACCAGGGAAGCGTCAAATTCATAAACCTGGTCCAGTTCCGCCTCATTCACTTTGATGGAATCGAAGAATCCTGCATACCCATAATCGGAATAGCGAATCCTGTCCTCCATTTTCTCCATTTTTTTGAGAACGCCGTCCAGATCCGTTACAAGAGAAAGCTTCTTCAATTTCACCCACTGTTTTCCCACATCTTTGAGCCTCACCCGCAAACGATTCAGCTCGTCCGCCAGATAGGTCCTCTGTATCTTGTCTGCGTTCCGGCGCAACTCTCTGTCCTTGTAGCCCGAAAATCCCGGAATTTTCCTGACCAGCTCTTCCAGCTTGCCTTCCTGACCCCTGATTTTCTCCCGGATATCCTCCATAACAGGACCTCCTCCACCTCGGTACTCGAATCTGCTCTATTTCGTCCTCCCCCCTCGGACTCCCTTTGTTCGAAAATAATCAAAAACCTCCAGAGAGATTTCTGCGAGTGCCTCCTCCCCCTTCGGACCTGATGTCAGATCTTTTGCGGAAAGGCAGATCGCAAAGGGACGCTCGGGAAGAAGAACAATTCCCGCATCATGGCGGACCCCTGTGATCTCCCCTGTCTTGTGAGCGACAGGCACATCCGGAGGAAGCCATCTCGGTATGATCTCCCTGAACTGCTGACCCTGGAGAATGGTCAGCATGCTTTCTCTGCTCTCTTTCGAGAACCCGGTATCTCCATAAATCCGTGCGAGAAGCCGAACCATCTCCCGAGGTGTAGTAAAATTCGCCGGCTGTGACGTAAGATCAGTCATGAGCTTCCTTCTGAGGCGCGTCTCAGAAAGGCCCCATTCCTCAAGATCCGAATTCACAGCATCCATTCCCAGGATGTCTATAAGAACATTTGTCGCCGTATTGTCGCTCACGACCACCATGAGGAAAGCGAGATCCCTCAGTGAGATGGACAAACCGGGGGTGAGAAATTGAAGCACTCCAGCCCCACCCACCTGGTCACTGGAGGCGAGAGAGTATTGCAGGGAAAGATCGAGCCGCCCCGCGTCATACTCGCGGAATAGAGTCGTGAGAACGGGAATCTTGACCAGGCTGGCCGCCGGAAAGACCTCCTCTGCGGAACGTCCAAGCTCCTCCCCATCCAGGAGATCCTGGGCAGCCACAGAAAAGAAACCGAGCCCTGATGGAATATCTGCGAACACGGAGCACTTCTTCCACGTGGAATGACTCAAATCCCCTGCCGCGGGTCCGACATACTACGTTTTTAATCGCCCCTTCCTTCAGGGGGGCAGGATTGGAGCAGGCTTGGAACTTGAATGTCACTCCTGGATGCTTTAGAATGAAACCACAAAGAAGGTCGTGGAGGAGGGGACAGCCGTGGATGCCGTTGAACTGACAAGCTCCCTCGCTTTTCCTGGAAGAACAAATCTGACCCGAAACTGGCACAATGCCTTGCTTGACGAGCAACTGCCTGAACACTCACGGGCATCTTCCGATTTGGTGGAAGTCTCCGAAGATACGGTGCCTGAGAAAGCGACGCGGGACATGCTGGAAAAGATCGCCCTCATCAAGAGGAAGATGTATGAGGAGGAACTGGAGCACAAGAAACGGTGCACGGAAATGATTCTTCGGACCCGTGAGAGCCTTCTCAGTAAAGACAGAGAATACCTGTCCCTTTCACACACGACAGGGGCCGGCTATTTTTCACCGCACCCTTACGGTCAGCTCGGACGACGCGCGGGGATGGGCGATCCATTGTACGGATACGGTCAGTTCGATCCATACTCCTATATGGGTTACCAATCCGGCGAGATGGGCTTTCCAGGGTATCCCTATGATCCGCTTTCCCAGGGTACCTATGGGAGTGATTACTCTCGCAGGACGTACATGGACAATGCGGCCTCCCATAGAGCCATATATGGAAGTTAGTGGGCCAGTGCATAGGCTCTGATGGGAGAAATTGATGCCTCAACAGTTGAGATGAAATTCCGGGCCTCCGTCATCCCCGCTGTCTCCATCGTGCTCAGAACGCGGGAGAAGCTGTCCATGTCCATTTGCAGGGGCCGCAGCACATCGTCCGTGATCTCCGACAGGGCGTTCTCCGGCGAACTGTTAGGGGGAGCGAGAACCGATGGGTGTCCGGAGGCATCGGCGACCAGGTCGGCAAGATGGACGATGCGGGCCAGAGTCTTGGAGGCATGGGAAGGGGGGAGCTCCGGCTCGTGATGGGAGAAAATGGCCTCCCTCATGAAAAGAGGGAGGTTCCACTGACAGGCAGCGCAGTAGCCGATCCATGTGTGGTCAATTCCCAGAAGCTTGTTCTCAACTTCCAGATAGCTGGCCTTGCCTCTCGCGAACATATATTCACTCTGCACCGATCTGATTGCATAGGGCTTCACTGAATAAAGAAGAATCATCCCCACATCGTGAAGCAGGCCCGTTGTATATGCTTCAGCCTCGAAGTGGCCTACATGCTCGGCGATGATTCGGGCAAAAATACCGGAACAAATGCAATGTTTCCAAATCCGAAGAAGCTCCAGCACCTCGCTTCGTTTGAACCCCTCGAAAACGGAAACGGAAAGGGCTATTTTCTTGGCTTCCTCAAATCCCAGCAAGGAAATGGCCTGCGCCAGATCACAGACTTCGGAAGACAGGCCGTAGAATGGAGAATTTACGACTGTCATGACCTTCGTGGAAATCGCAGGATCCACGGAGACGATATTCGCCAGATCTTTTGCCGATGTGCCGGGATCCTGGGAGATGGCGATGATCCGGCTCACAACCCCCTTGAAGGTCTTGGGGAAAGCGCCTGTTCCGATCAAACGCCGGTATTGCTCGAATTTGGCCTGGAACAAAGTCTCATTCATTCAGCTTCCCCTCCTGCAATTTTGCAGCGTTTTCCAACTAACGGGCCGAGGCGCTTCCAATCAAAACGGGCGGCGCGGCCAGGGCGGACATGAAGTTTCTTGCTTCTGTCAACCCTGATGTGTTGATCCTGTCCATGATCTGCCTGAAACCCCCTTCATCAATCTGGAGAGTGCCGAGAAGTTGATCGGTCATCTCGAGGAACAGATCCGGGGGAGAGAGGGAGGGGGGAGTGAAGACGGAGGGGTACCCGATTGCAACGGCTATGAGATCGGCGATGTAGACAATGCGTGCCACGATACCGGAAGCATAGGAAAGAGAAGCAGTCGGGTGATGATGGGTTAGGATGGCCTCACGAATAGAATCTGTAAGATTTCCCTGGCCTGCGGCAAAATACCCGATCCAGGCATGGTCTATGCCCAGGAGCCTGTTCTCCACCGCCTGATAGCTGACATTGCCCCGCTCGAACAAGTAGTTGTTCTGAACGGTCTTGGCGGCCTGAGGATTGACGAGATAAAGGAGGATCTTTCCGACATCGTGCAGCAGCCCTGCGGTATAGGCTTCAATTTCGAACCGTCTGATATGCTCCGCGATGATGCGGGAGAAGATACCCACACAGATTGAATGCTTCCAGATTTTCATAACCTCGGATGCTTCAGAACATTTCATGGCACCTGAAACCGAAACAAGAACTGCGATTTTTCTGATTTCTTCAAAACCCAGGAGGGCAACGGCCTGAGCGAGACTGCTGATCTCGGAGTTGAGACTGTAGTGCCTGGAGTGTACAACCGTCATGACTTTCGAGGAAATGACCGGATCAGAAGCCACTATTGTGGCCAGGTCCTTTGCCGATGCCCGGGGGTTCTGGGAGAGGGCGATGACCTGGCCCACAGCCCCCTTGAAGATCCTGGGAAAAGTTGCGGCCCCTATGAGGCGTTGGTACATATCCAGTTTGCTTTGAATCACAGCCTGGTCCATCTTGGAGTCCCCTCTCCGTGCGGAGATGATCGCTATCTATACTTCAAACAATCCGTGAAGGAATCCAGTTCCTTCCCGACCTGATTTTCTTCTATACGGGCACACTAATGGCAGATCGTGAAGAAACCGAGGATTGCACGACATTGATCAGGTTTGCCGCTTCTGCCATGCCTGTTGTGGCCACCTTGTCCAGAATTTCCTTGAAGGCTTCCTGATCAATCCGAAGGGGATCCAGATAGTGCTCGCTGATCCTCTTCACGGCAACGTCAGGTGTAATCTCTACGGCGGAGAGAACAGAGGGAAAATCCAGGGAAATGGCCAGAAGATCGGCGATTCTGACAATGTGCGCAAGGGCTGAGGAAACGGGTTGGAGAGGGAGCGCAGGATTGTGGTGCGCAAGAATGGCCTCCCTGATGGAGATCGGGAGATTCCACTGGCAAGCGGAGCAGTACCCGATCCACACATGGTCAATCTGAAGGAACCGGTTCTCGATCTCAATGTAGCTGACTTTCCCTCTCTCATAAAGATAATTGTTCTGCACCATCCTGGCTGCCTCGGGATGCACGGAATATAGAAGTATCTTGCCGATATCGTGCAGGAGTCCTGCCGTATAGGCGTCCGTGTCCCAGTGTCGAAGGTGCTCGGCGATGATGCGTGAGAAAACCCCGACACAGATGGAATGTTTCCAAATCCGAAGAAGCTCGATGACATCCTTTCGCTTGAAGCCTTCGAAAACCGACACGGAAAGGGCAATCTTCTTCGTTTCCTCAAAACCCAGCAGGGCGATTGCCTGAGAGAGACTCGCCACTTCGTTCCGGAGCCCGTAGTAAGGCGAGTTTACCACGGTGAGGACCTTGACGGCGATGGCGGGGTCCGATGACACAATGGCCGCCAGGTCCTTTGCGGAGGCGTGAGGATCCTGAGAGACGGCGATGATCTGATGCACAATCCCTTTGAATGTTTTTGGAAACGCCCCTGGTCCTATGAGCTTCCTGTACTGATCGAACTTGGCCTTGAATACCGCGAGATCCAACTGGCTCACCTCGTCATACCCCACTCCCTTTCAAAATGTTCGAATTTAATAACGCGGGGGACAAGGGGATGAGTTCCCTGGGAGTAATTTGCGGCTTGCGAGTATGACTAGGCGGAACGCCTTGAAACAGAGGACTCCACGACGCTCATGAAATTTCTGGCTTCCGGGATGCCGGTTGACTTGATCTCATCCATGATCTCTTTGAATCCCGGCTCGTTTAGTCCAATAGATCCGAGGAGCTGGTCGGTGATCTTCAAGAGGGAATCCTTGGGCGATGCCTGGGCAGAGGAAAGATAGGAAGGGTAACCGCTCGCAATGGCGACATTGTCGGAGATATGGATGATGCGGGCCAGCATTCCGGAGGACTGGGCGATATTGAGATTGGGATTATGATGAGCGAAAATGGCCTCCCTCATAACCGGAGGGAGATTCCACTGACATGCCGCGCAGTATCCGATCCACGTGTGGTCAATGCCGAGAAGCTGGTTTTCCGCATCCAGATATGTGATTCTTCCCCTTTCATAAAGATAATTATTCTGAACGGTCTTGGCCGCTTGCGGGTTGACCGAAAAAAGCAAAATCTTTCCGATGTCGTGAAGGAGGCCGGCAGTGTAGGCTTCAGCCTCCATGCGGCGGATGTGCTCGGCGACGATACGGGAGAAAATCGCGACACAAATGGAGTGCCTCCAAACCCGAAGAAGCTCCAGGACATCGGATCGCTTGAAACCCTCGAAAACCGATACGGAAAGGGCGATCTTCTTCGTTTCCTCAAACCCCAGCAAGGCAATGGCCTGCGCCAGGTTGCTTACTTCGGAATTCAGACCGTAAAAAGGAGAATTCACCACAGTGATGACTTTGGTGGAAATAGCGGGGTCTGAAGAGACGATACAAGCGAGGTCTTTCGCCCCTGCCTGAGGATTTTGCGAAAGAGCGATAAGCTGATTGACGGTCCCCTTGAAAGTCTTGGGGAAAGCCCCTGCGCCGATCAGTTTTTGGTAAGCGGCAAACTTTGCGTGATATGTGCTTTGATCCATCCAACTCTCCCTGAAGAAAAACCTTGTCCGTGGCTGCAACAAGAAATACATTCGGACAAGAAGGCGACCAATCCTTCTGTCTACCGCCGATGGAAACCTTTCAGGGCAAGATTCCTGTATGACAGCCCGCCTTGATCAGCGCTGCGTCATCTGCCGACACCAAAGACTGTGCAGGCAGGCCTGCAAGGCTAGACAGTGGCGAAACTCGAGACACCGGAAACGAAATTCCTGACTTCAGCAAGGCCTGTTTTCTGCATCGTGTTGAGCAGGCGCAGGAAACCAGCCATGTCCAGTTGCATGGGTTTCAGCACAGCCTGGTCCATCTTGGAGTCCCCTCTCCGTGCGGAGATGATCGCTATCTATACTTCAAACAACAGGATCTTGGAGGCATGGGAAGTAGAAAGGTGCGGGTCGTGGTGTGAAAGAACGGCTTCCCGCATGACAAGAGGAAGATTCCACTGGCAGGCCGCACAGTAGCCGATCCAGGTGTGGTCAATCCCCAGAAGCTTGTTTTCCACCTCCAAATAGGTCATCTTGCCTCTGCTATAGCGATACTCATTCAGAACGGACCTGACGGCTTGCGGCTTTACGGAATAAACAAGAATCTTCCCCACATCGTGAAGCAATCCGGTCGTATACGCCTCTGCCTCGAAGCGGCGGTTTTGCTCGCCCAGCATGCGGGCAAATACGGCGGTGCAGATGGAGTGCTTCCAGATGCGGAGAAGCTCCTGTGTGTCGCTTCGCCGGAACCCTTCGAAAATGGAAACAGAAAGGGCTATCCTTCTGGCCTCCTCGAAACCCAGCAATGTGATAGCCTGAGCAAGGCTGTAAACTTCGGAGGACAAACCATAAAAGGGTGAATTCACTACGGTGAGAACTTTTGAGGAAATTGCGGGGTCGGAAGAAACGATTGCCGCCAGGTCCCTGGCCGAGGTATTGGGGTCCTGAGAAAGGGCGATGATGTGGGCGACGACACCTTTGAAAGTTTTGGGGAAAGCGCCGGCGCCGATCAAGCGTTGGTATTGATCGTGCTTGAGTTGAAGCAGATGCTCATCCATCCGGCGGGTCACCCCAATACAAAAAAAGTATTTTGCTGCAAGAAAGAAAATAATATTCTGAGGGTTAACGGCACATTCCTTCAGTTACTTTCCCGAGAGAAGGGTTCCCTGCAAAATTCCCGTATGACAACCGGCCTCGATGACGGCCTGGCCGTTCACAAACACGTGAATTATCCCTGCAGGGTACCTGTGGGGGTCAAGAAAAGTGGCCTCATCATGAATAATGTCGGGATCGAACAAGACCAGATCGGCCCAGCAGCCCTCCTCGATCGCTCCCCTATCCGCGAGACCCAGCTTCTGCGCAGGGAGGGATGTCATTTTTGCAATCGCCTGCTCCAGGGTGAGGAGGTGCTTTTCCCTCACAAAGGAGGAGAGGACCCTTGGATATGTTCCATAAGCCCTTGGATGAGGTTTCCCTCTGGAAAGAGGCCCCTCTATGGCCCGGGGAGCGCTGTCTGATGCCGTGAAGATCCAGGGAACGGAAAAGATCCGCTCCACATCTTCCTCTTTCATGCTGAAGAAGATCGCTCCCACATGGGTATCCTCTTTCAGGAGCAAATCGAAAGCGGCTTCAATGGGTGGAAGATCGAGGGACTCCGCCATTTCCAGGACCGTCTTTCCGCACCAGATCTGGTTTTCGGGATTCCACACATCGGCGATGAGGATCTTGTCCCACCAGCCTTCGTGGCGGGGCTCGACCTCTTTTCGGATCCGGGATCTCGTGCCCTGATCCCGCAATCGGGCAAGAGCTGCTTCTTCCCCCCCCTCAAAGACCCAATCGGGCAGAATGGCATCCAAACCGGTGGAAGAGGCGGGATAAGGATACTGATCCGCATCTACAGGGCCTTCCTTTCGGGCTTTCTCGATTTTCGAGATAAGCTCGTCCGCCCTGCCCCAGTTTTCTCTTCCAAGCTTCAAATGGGAGATCTGGACAGGTATCAACGCCCTCCGTCCGATTTCAAGGGCCTCCTCGACCGCCTCAAAAACGGTCTCCCCCTCCCCCCTGATGTGAGAGGCATAGAACCCGCCGAATTTCGCCGCTTCCCGGGCCAGTTCCACGATCTCGGCGGTGTCGGCAAAAGAGGAGGGGGGATAAATGAGTCCCGTGGAAATTCCCATTGCCCCTTGTCTCATGGCTTCCCCGAGAAGAGCCTTCATCTGTCCCATCTCCTCAGTGGTCGGGGGACGTCTTTCGTGTCCCATCACCGATGCCCGGAGATTCCCATGACCCACGAGACACCCGAAATGGACGCCAAGCCCCCGATCTTTGAGGCGGGAGAAGAACCCATCGAGGTCATTCCAGTCAAGGTCCAGATCCCATTCTTTTCTGAGGTCCCTTTTCTCTTTTTCGAGAAGCTCACCCACAAGGGGAGCGGGGGAGCTTCCGCAGTTTCCGCCGATCAAGGTAGTGACCCCTTGTCGGACGGCGCTCTCCCCTCTGGGGTCCACGAGGAGGGCAATCTCCGCGTGGGTGTGGATATCTATGAATCCAGGTGCAAGAACAAGACCGGCACCGCTCAAAACGGACTTCGCCGCCGCTTCCACAGTTCCGATGAGAGCGATTCTGCCGGCCTCGATTCCCACATCCGCGGCATATCCCGGCTTGCCTGTGCCGTCCACGATGGTAGCGCCTCTTATGACTAAATCCAACATTCTACGCGCTCCTTTTCGGATCAAGTAAATCCCGCAAACCGTCCCCCACCAGATTGAACGCAAGCACGGTGGCCGTGATCAGGGCCCCTGGAAAAAAAGCAAGCCACGGAGCATCCCTGAGGTACTCCCTGGCATCCTTGAGCATGCTTCCCCAGCTTGCGTGGGGCGGCTGCACACCCAGCCCCAGGAAGCTCAGCAGGGACTCGGTCAGAATCGCTCCCCCGATTCCCAATGTGGCGGTAACAATGACAGGCCCCAGGGTATTGGGGAGAAGGTGACGGAACATGATTCTCAAAGACCCGCCCCCGAGTGCCCGAGCGGCTTCCACGAAAAGGGACTCCTTCAAGGAAAGAACCTGCGCCCTCACAATGCGCGCAGTAGGCGCCCAGCTTGTCAATCCGATCACAAGAACCACATTGGTCAACCCCGGTTGAAAAAGGGTCTGCAGAATCAGAATCAGAAAAAGCACCGGAAGGCAGAGCACGAAATCCACGATCCTCATCAGTGCATGATCCGTGATTCCTCCCATGAAACCTGAGACCAGGCCCACAAGGGTCCCGATGAGGATATACAGCGCCACTGCGGAGAAACCCACCAGAAGAGACACCCTGGCCCCATGCAGGGCTCTGCTGAAAGTGTCTCTCCCATATCCATCCGTCCCGAAGGGGTGGGAAAAACCAGGGGCCTCCGGACCGAAGGCTTCGGGATCTATCCGGTCGGGCGGATAGGGTGAGAGAAGAGAAGCAAAGATGGCTGCCGCCAGAATCATCCCCAGAACGCAGGCGCCGAGCCCTAGCGGTATACGGTCACGAATCCCATTCACCCTCTCTCAGCCTCCCCCAGCCGAATTCTGGGATCCACCAGGGCATAGCAGACATCTGCGAGGAGACTTCCCAAGAGGACCAGAAGAGACGAAAAGAGAATGATTCCCATCAAGACCGGGTAGTCGCGATGGAGTATGGCTTCCATGCCGTATTGCCCCATTCCAGGCAAAGAGAAAATGTACTCCGTAATAAAGGCCCCTGAAAACAAGTCAGGCAAAGAGAGTCCCAGCAGGCTCACAAGAGGGAGCAGGGCATTTCTGAAGGCATGATGACCGAAGACCCCCGCGAACATAGCGGGACCAGAACCCGAAGCTCGCGATCACGAGTACCAGAACAGGAGCGATCAGATGGTGGGCGGCATCGGCGATTTGGGAAAAAAGGGAACCCGATACGCCTGAACCCATCCCGACGGAAGGGAGAAGGCCCCATTTCAGGGTCAGAAGATAGATCGCAACAAGGCCCAGCCAGAAAGATGGTATTGAGATCCCCACGAATGCCGCGATGGTGAAGGAAAAATCAAGCCCCCCTCCCCTCCTCACAGCCCCCATGATGCCCATTGGGATGGCGATCAACAGAGCCAGGAGGTAGGCGGTACCCATCAATGCCACTGTATAGGGAAGCCTCTCCAGGATGGTTTCGGAAACGGGGCGCCCGTTGATCATGGAGTACCCGAGATTTCCCCTGGTAATCAGGTTCTTGAGCCAGATGGCGTACTGAATCGGAAGAGGGCGGTTGAGGCCCAGGTTTTCCCGAATCCGCTGCCTCTCTTCAGGACGGACCTTTGGGCTTATGAAGAAAGTCGTGGGATCTCCAGGCGCCAGGCGGATCAGGGCATAGGAGAAGATCGTGATGAGAAGAAGGAGCGGAAGAAACTGGACCATTCTGGAGATAATGTAGCGATTCAAGGGCGAAGCTCCAGTCTTTCGGGATAAAGAAAAAGGCCCCACGGCCCCGGAGGCGCCAGACCACGAACCCGGGGACTCACGGCTACTGCGCTTTTCTGGTACCACAGGAACAGGTAGGGGGCATCCGTGGCAACCTGTCTCTGAAAATCACGGTAAAGAGCCAAACGGACATCTTTTCTCAACGTGGTGCGGGCCTTTCGCAAGAGGGCATCAGTCCTGGGGTTCCGGTAAGCCATGAAATTCATGCCCTCTTTGCCGATCTGGCTGGAATCCCATTCTGTGTAATAATCGAACTCAGGCCCTTCGATCCAATCCAGAATCAATGCCTGGAAATCTCCCGGGTTTGCCGTTTTCACAAGGACGCTGAAATCCATTCCCCGAAGTTTCACACGGATACCTATGTTCCGAAGATAGCTCTGGATGAAAACAGCCGCTTTCTCACAAGGGGCGGCGCTCTGAGAGAAAAGGAGGGTAAAGGAAAAAGGCTCTCCTCCCCTCTCCAGGTATCCGTGCCTGTTCCTGGTCCAACCCGCTTCAGACAAGAGCCTGGACGCTTCCGTGGGATCATAGGGGTATGTCTCCACATCTTCCGTATGGTATTCCGAAGCAGGAGGAATCGGCCCGTTCGCCACTCTCCCCATCCCTGGGAGGACTGTTTCCACAATATGTTTGCGATCAACGGCATGGGCCATGGCGCGCCTTACCCTGATATCCTCAAAAAGGGGATTGGAGAGATCGAAGGCCATGAAGTAATAGATGTAATCAAACCAGGAAAAAAGCTGGAACCGGCCGTTTTGAGCCAGTCTCGGATAATCCTTGGCAGAAATGGCGCCACTGTCAATTTGTCCTGTCTCCAGAGCGATCATTCGGGCCTCCCCCTCGGGGACGATGCGGAAGAGTATGCTCTTAACCCTGGGGGCGCCATTGTAATAGTCGGGGTTCCATGAAAGGAGAATATGGTCCGATGCCCGCCAGCGCACAAAACGAAAAGGTCCTGTCCCGATGGGGGACGCGTTGAATGACGATCTGTTCACATCCTGACCTTCCAGGAGGTGCTTCGGCACGATGCCGATTACGGCAAGATTCGCCAGAAAGGGTGCAAAGGGCGCCTGGAGGACGGCAGTCACCGTGTGAGGATCGGGGGAGCTGAATTCCACCTCTTTTCCGGCGACCTGCAAGAGTCCGCGATTATAGCAATTCGTCGTCGGATGCAGCATGGTTTCATAAGTGAAGACCACATCATCGGCCGCAAAAGGGTGACCGTCATGCCAGCTCGCGCCCTCCCTGAGATGAAAGGTCCATCTCTTCCCATCCGGAGAAGGGTCCCACGATTTCGCCAGATCCCCTACTATCTCCCCCTTTTCGTTGAATCGAACAAGGGTGCTGAAAATGAAGCTGTTCACGGTCTGAGAAGGACCTTCAAAAGCCAGGATGGGGTTCAAAGTGATGGGATCGGCCAGGAGAGCGAGGGCAAGGACATCCCTGGGGGGGCGCAGGTCGCATGAGACAAAGGCCAAAGAAAGTATCAGCACGAGGAGGGCCACGCTCCGACGTGGCCGTAAATGGAGAAGAACCCGACAAACACGGGAAAGCAAGGGTCGGCGCATAGGGTCAGATTCGATGGAAAAGTCGGGTTTCACCTTTGTAAGCTCCACTTGTCAATCTTTCCCTACTCCACTCTTCGGTTTCTGCGGAGGTGAATGTCTTCCTCCCCCGGGTCGAGGCGCCGGCTGTCCCCTGATTAATCATATCAATTATTATTGATGTTGCAGGTCATTCCTATCTTGTCTTTTCCTCGCTATGATAGGGGAAAGGAGAACGGGATATGGAAGAGATTAAGAAACTCCTGGGCAGGAAAATACGGAAAATCCGCCTCGAAAGAAAACTCTCTCAGGCTGAGTTGGCGGAGCGCCTTTCGGTGAGCTCAGAGCACATGAGCCGAATCGAGTCAGGAGTCTCAGGTCCCTCCCTTGCCTTGTTGGAAGAAATGTCGCGGGTTCTCTCCGTTCGAGTGTCCGATTTTTTTCTCTGGAACAGAGAGGAGCACATGGGACGGGCCATGGCTCTCCTGGAAGAGACGCTTGCGAAACTACCCAAGGGAGAAGCAGCACAGATAGCCAGGGAGCTGGAGAAGGTGATCTTGTCTTTCCGTGAATGTCTCCAGATGCTCATCCGAAAAAGGGAAACCAGAGGATCCCTGGCAGCGGAAGAGAGAGTCCTCTTCGAAACTCGAAAAAGCGGCAGGAAGAGTAAGAAGAAGCCTGGCTGATCGGCACTGAAGGAAGGCCTGGATTCCTGGGCGAAGTCTCAGCCACATGACAAATACGGGGCGTGACTTGACCCTGGAGGCTCTTCTTCCACAGGAGAGTTTCATTCTGACTGCCGAAACGGCCAGGAAGCTCTCGGAGAAGCTCCATCTCACGGTCCGGGAGCTTCTGATCCGGCTCATCCCCATCGCAAGAAAGACGGCAAGACCCCCCATCTCAAACTACTACGTGGGCGCCGCAGGCATCGGAAGAAGCGGCGGGATCTATCTGGGATTCAATCTGGAGTTTCCGGGCGTCCCTCTGAGCCAGACCGTCCATGCAGAGCAGGCGGTCATCTCCAATGCTCACAGAGGTGGAGAAGAGAAGCTTCTGGAAATGGCGGTATCCGCCGCCCCCTGCGGTCATTGCCGCCAGTTCCTAAACGAGCTTGGCAATGGCGGGGAGCTCCTGGTCTTGATCGCCGGAAGAGAGCCTGCACCCCTGGCCTCCCTGCTACCGGAAAGTTTCGGTCCCAGGAACCTGGGAATCGAGGGATCACTCCTGGGAAAACGAGACAACAGTCTGGTATTTATCTCCCCTCCCCTGGCGGGAGGGGCAGGAGAGAATCTCCAATCATCAGGAGGAATATCAGCAAAACTTCTGAAGTGTGGCCTCGCTGCCGTGAATGCCGCTTATGCCCCATACACAAACAGCCCCTCGGCGGTCGCCATCTCCACGAGGGATGGAGAAATTTTCACAGGCTCCTGCCTCGAAAATGCGGCCTATAACCCCGGACTCCCCCCTTTGCAAGGCGCCCTTGTCGCCTTAGCGGGAGCGGGAAGGGAGTATGAGCAGATCAGCGGGGTTGTACTCCTGGAAAAGAAAGACGCCCCTGTTCAACAGGAAGAAACGGCAAGGCTGCTCCTCCACAAGATCGCGCCTCAAGCTTCGTTCAAAGTGCAATATGTGGGTATCGGCGACCGCTGAGTTCTCCTCTGGTCCGCTTTCCGGCAGATGATGAAGCCGCCAGGCGATACTCCGCCAGGGAAAAACCTGTTGTCTGAAACTTCGGCCGGTGGCTATCCCGGCTTCGGGGTATTCACCACAAGGAATGAGGGGAATTCCCTCATGGAATGGGCGATGAATTCTCCGGTTTCATCAGGCAAGAGTACGACGGCATTGGGGGCGACTTGTGCGATGGCCTGGAAGGAATCCCAGGTCATATTAAGGGGTGTTTCCCCCTTGTGAGGGTCATTGCCTCCAACGATGGCGATTCTGACTATGTCCTTTGCGCCCTGAGAGATGGCATTCGCCATGGCCAGGCGCTCGGCCTGACTCGAAAATGAGGATGCTTCGATCTTGGAGCCCCTGAAGATCCTTCCGTCCGCGGTTTCGACTGCTGCTCCCACAGGATAGTGAGACCTTGGAACCCGGGCATTAGACCGGGCGATAAGCGCCTCTTCAACAAGGGGGTCGCTGAAATGCTCCTCCACCACTTGAGGGTTATTCCAGGGTTCCCTCTTGCGTTGATAAGCCACCGGCAGAAGGTCCCTTACTGTGTGAACCTCCATGCCCTCCGGTCCGTTGGGCAATATGACTTTCAGGTCAGGATTGCACTCAAACAGGGCCTGTCGGCAATTGCCGCAAGGGGCGTTGGACTCCGGCTTGAAGCCGAGGGGTTTGCCCTCAGACCCGCATTGAAGAGCGATGGCGACAATCTCCGTTTCCCCGTCCGCCTGAGCCTTTCCGATGGCAACCTGCTCGCCATGATCGGCATAAGCGGTCAGCTCGGTGTTGCATCCCGTATAGATCTTACCGCTTTTGGTCAGAATCGCAGCCCCCACCAGATAGTGGGAAGTCGGCGCATAGGCATTCAGTCTGGCGTCTGTGGCGGCATCCAGGAGTTTGCGATAAGTCCTGGTCTCTTCTGAATCGGCGGAAACTACAGGCGCCGGTTTCAGGACATCGGCAGGAGGTGTTTCAGTCTTCTGAAAAACCTCATTCTGAACAGGGATCTCCTGAATTGTGGAGGAATTATTGCCCGCCAATTCCTGGAGTCCATTGTGGAGTGTCGAAAAACCAGGTCCGGTTGTTACGGTCAGATCGCTCATTTTCCGTGTCCCCCTCTTCGCGCAGCGAGGCGCAATTACGGCCCAGGAGATGCTCTTATTGTACCAGAATCATCCAAAGAAGTCAATTTGCCCCGGATCGAGACCTCTGAATAACTCGCAGTTTCGCATCAGATCATGTCTTGCGGTTTTGAATTGTAAGAATTGCTAGGAATAGCGCACCCTTCGCTCCCTTTCCATCCCGTTCGTAATTCTGCTTCCGGGTCGTGAGAAAATCAAGGCGCGCAAGGGATTGTAATTGGCGCCCCCTTTAGGGCTTGATCGGTCGCGGAGCAGACAGGTGAAAAAACCCCGCCCTTTCGCCCTTTTTCATGG
>JACPDT010000123.1 GCA_016183865.1 Armatimonadota bacterium
CACGCGCCTGCCCTGGTGGTCCCCTTCCCTCTTGAAGCCCTTGTCCAGAAGAGTCTGGCCTGCGTTTTCCTTGCGAAGATATTCGGCGTCCTTTATGATCTGATTTTCTCCAAGCCCGCCTGAGAGAAGCTTCTCCACCATGTTGGGATGGACCGATGAGCCCTCTACCGGAAGGCCCCCTTTGGTTTCACGAGCGATGGGAGTGTAACGGAGTGCTGCGATGTTCATCGTGCGTCACCTCATAAGCAAGATTCTCTCACAAGGATACCACAAGGAGGGGAAAAACGCGGTTTCCGAAATATGAACAGGTGCTTTCAGTCCGTTAACTTTTCGGGGCCGTGAAAGGAGGCAGGGCAATGATTACAGGGATCAATCACATCACACTTTCTGTGAAAAGTATCGCGGAATCATTCGATTTCTACAAACAGGTTCTGGGTTTCCGCCCTGTAGCCAGGTGGCCCAAAGGGGCCTATTTCCTTGCAGAAAAAGCCTGGATCGCCCTCAACGTTGATGAGAACGTTCGCACCGGCGCGCCCCCCGAGTATTCCCACATTGCCTTCACAGTCCCCCTTTCCGATTTCGAAACCCTGGCTCAGAGGATCAAGAGCTCAGGGGCCGCGATCTGGCAGGACAATCACTCAGAAGGGGAATCGCTCTATTTTACGGATCCAAATGGACATAAACTGGAAATCCACGCATCCGATCTCGCAGGAAGGATGAAGACAGCCAGGGAGAAGCCGTGGGAAGGGTTGGAAATACTCGATGGGAAGCCCCGGGAGGAGCGACTGCAAAGCAGCTCACTCAGCATGCTGGTCTTTTCCGTCTACACCGGGATTGTGGGCGCTTTTCTCGTTTTCTATCCACAGATTTCCCTGTATCTGGGGTTTAGAGAAGCCGATACCCCCTGGGTTCGGATCCTCGGCTATGTAGTCGGGGCATTGTCCTTATATTATTACCTGGCGGTCCGTGAAAAGGAAAAAAACTTCTATCGCTGGTCCGTCTATGGTCGAATTCCCCTTTTCCCCTTTTTCACCGCTCTGGTTCTTCTCGGCATTGCCCCCCCAATCATGGCTCTCATCGGGGCATGGGAGACGGGTCTCGCCATCTGGACCGGCCTGGCCTTGCGGAAGGAGAATCGGTCGCATTGAAGCTGGATGTGACGGATTGAGCAGCGCAAGAGGATTTTGTTTTTGACTGATGGAATACTCGCCAAATACCCATCTGGTAAAGACCAGGGCGCACGGAGAGGTGTTTTGTGCTACCCGAAGCGGAACTGCGGCTGGTAATTGAAATCGCCAAGAAACACGGAGTCGAAAAACTTTATCTCTTTGGGTCGTCTTTGCGGGAGCCTCCGGAGCAAGCGAACGACTATGACTTTGCCGTACTGGGCCTGCCTTCGGGGCGATTCTTCTATTTCTACTCTGAGCTTCTTAGAGCGCTGTCGAAGAACGTTGATCTTGTCGACTTATCAGGTAAAGAGACGAAATTCAAATATCTTGTGATGCGCGATGGGAAACTCGTCTATGACAGCAAAGCAGCTTAGGGAGCACTGTGAGGCGGAGTTTGAGAATATCGAGTCCACGTTGCAGGAACTCCGTGGGATCGTCGCACAGGAAAAGCGCTATTCTACGGCTGAGCTGACCGCAATTGCCGCGTTCCTTCATAACTTTTACAATGGGATTGAGAACACGCTCAAGCGCATCATGACGTATCAGAACGTCCCGATCCCCGTGACCTCGACCTGGCACAGAGATTTGCTGAAATCGGCGTCAGATGCGGCAATTATTCCAGCGACCCTCTATGAGCAGTTGTCACTCTACCTTTCTTTCAGACATTTCTTCGTTCACGCTTACAGCATTGCTCTACGATGGGAGGAACTGGAACCCTTAGTTAGTTCCATCGAGAACGCCTGGGTGGAATTCCGAAGAGCTGTGGAAACGCATCTACTCTGACGATGAAGACCACCCGCGCCCTGTTGCATGATTTGCGGCTGAGTGCGGATTTCTTGATCTGTGGTTCTGCCCGCTCGAAAGCGAAAGCCCGCGGCGCATCAACCATTGTCCTGGTTGAGCAAGTTTGGCGCGTTGCCAAAATTTGAAACTGGCTGTCGCCGCTCCGGACCGGGTCCACGCCGCCGGGGCTCTTCTCGGATCCAAGGATGAAGTCGTGATTGCGGAAAAGCATGTGGATCGCGATGTAGGAGAATCCAGCCACGGCTGGTATTTTCACGACAATGATGCAAAAGGGCTCAGTATTTTCTTGTCCGAAAAAGGGTGGCAGCCGGCCGAACTCCTCTACGAAGACCCCTTGATGTTCATAGAGAAAACAAACTGGAAAACCGTGAATGACCACATCGCGCAAAGAGATTGAGAGTTGGAACACGATTGGGACTTGATTGTCACAGAAGGTCATGGCAGAATGCAATCATGCAAAACAAAGGAGGGACCGTCATGAGTGAATTGGCCGCTTTGTCATTTGGAGGAAATCAAGTCCATGGAGCTCGGTCCTCGTCATGGAACCACGTAAAGGCAGAAGGAAACGACGGCGTGGAATCCGCTTTCTTTCATGGCGGGGTTCGGGCTGCTGCAGACATTCTGGATTACTATGCTGTCCAGGGCGTCCAGAATGTCCCCTTTGAAAGCAATGAACGGGCCGCGTCTGGCCTTTTTGGAATGATGCAAGGCTTTTGCGGGCTGTTCGAGTGTATCGCAGGGCTGGAGGGGGAAGACAGGATGCGGGTCATGCAGGGCGTGGGCGACATGGTTGTAGGCGTCGGCCTCTTGACCGCTTCGATTCCCGTCACAATGGTGGGAGTGGGTCTCGCCTCCCTTGGGACGATCGGCGCCATAGTGAAGGGTCTGAAATAAGTCCTTCCGCCCCTGGGCGTCGGATATTTCGATCAATTGAGGCGAAGGAGATCTTTCCAGGGGATTCCTGCACGGAGGTTGCGACATGTTTCGGAAGCTTCCTGGTTTTCTGGCCTATCTCCTCATGCTTTTTGCGACCCTGTTCGCATCCTTCTGGGGGACTTCCGAGTTCTTCCACGAAGGCTGGTTCCATCCTTACACCCAGGTTGTCTACTATGCCGCACCGGCCGTAGTTCTTGCGATTCTGACACTGATTTCCATTCGTCACTGCCTCGCAGGCGGATTGACGATCCTGATTGCGGCATTGTTATTCAGCGGATGGCGTGTCTGGAGTCTGGCGGAGCGACACATTGCCGCCCAGGGGTCGGTGTGGCTCACGGGCATTCTCATGGCCCTCCCGGGGTTTCTTTTTCTGTGGGACGCCTTTTTGCAGCACCGCTTGGAAACGGGAAATCCTGCATGGGCCAAAGCAAGAATCGGTTGGAAAGAGACCTTTGCAGTGGGCCTTCCTTGCCTCTGTGCCCTGGTTTTGGGAGTTCCTCAGCTCATCCATAACGTGCAGCGTCTTCCCCTTGAGCATTATGACCAAGCCGTGGTGGAGGGGAACGGTCTTCGTCTTGTCTTCGCGGGAAGAGGGCCGGGCTGGTCTTATTCAAACAGGGATCCCCTCGTTTTCAAAGGGAAGACCTATTCAGGGCTTTCCTGGAACGAGATCGCCCTTTTCGGCAAGGCGCCCATCGGCGTGGAAGGGAAACGGCACGGCCTTTCATACAACGGAACCGCGCAATCCGTCACTCAGGCAACGCAGGATGAGTATGACCGATACAACATGTTCAGGTACATCAACAGGGAGGGCACTGAGCTCACGACCACGATCCAGGATTGCTGGCGACTCCCGGGGGTGCAAGAATATGTCCGAATCTTCTTATCCCGCGGCCGGAATGCCGGGGGTCTCTTCAACCCCGCCAATGGAAGCGCCACTTACGTGCGGAAGCCTGACAAGGAAGCTCCCCTATGGGCGCCCGACAGGGAAGTCATCTATTACTGGACATCCACGAGTCTCGACAGGGAACGGGCTTACGATGTGACCTATACGGGCATGGTACGACCCATGTCCAAAAACACATCCCAGGATTATCGGGGCTATCGAGCCGTGCGCACAGGGCTGGAGAGTATTCACTCAGGCCCGCCCGGTTCAACGGGTCATGGTCCACGAGCCCGCGCCATCGGGCTGCTTCCAGGTCCCCGATAACGTCTTCCCGTCGGCTGACAGCGTCAGTGTGGCTGATCCGCTGATTTTCTTCCAAGGCTCATAGTAATTCAGTGTGACAACACCGGTGCTCGGGTTGTAACTGCCGCCGGTGAAGGTTCCCCGTTTATCCGGACCTTGAACCCAATGTCCTGTCACACCCACAGGCTGGCCGCCTTGAATCGCGCCGTGCTGGAGGGTTACCGGCCCCCAATCGGATTTCCAGGTTCCTGAGATGCCGGGGGCTTTGTTGAAGGCATCTTCAAACCCGTCCCAATCGGCCTTTCCACCAATGTTACGCAAGCACTGGAAGAACTCAGGGCTCCAGCCCGACATCTGACCTCGCAAATTCGCGATCGTGCGGCGTACTCCGGCCACCTTGTCGTCTACATTTCGCCCCGCAGCCCCATCTTGCTGAATCTCTCGGATCAGGGGATCCACTCTAGTCCTGAGATTCATCACAATATTATAGAAATTATTGGAGATGTATTCCGGCCCATTGGTGGCATCGCCATCCACACTGCTTCCGATGGACAGATGGTAGGCATGAATCGCTTCGTGAAAAGCCACCATCCCGCCCTGGTCGGTGGGGAAATTCGCCAGGACAACCCATCCGTTGTAACGCATCTCTTGCGGAGTTACCGTTGCAGTCCACCACTGGCCCTTCGGCTGACAAAGGCCCTCTTCTCGGGAAGGGGCCCAGCCGATGTATTGTCCCCACTTGAAAGAAGCGAGATACTCGGGATCAACCGCTACCCCAAGGAGATAGGAGGAGACAGCAGGCAACATAGAGTCAGGATTCCCGACTGAGAAGAAGTTAGAGGACAGGCCGGTACCTTGTGAGCGGACCATATATTGGCGCACGGCTGTGATGAATGCCGGTTTGATGTTTGGCGGATTCTCCTTGGCCCAGGTCGAGCTTAGAGTGACCGCAATCAGCAAGACTGTCGCAAGCAACCGAAGCCCCAGAAGCATACAGGACATCTCCTTCCTCACAAGAGTCGAGCCAATGAGTTCGAAGCTGGGCTCTTTATAATATCAAAACATTCTGCAGTCTTTCCCTCGTTCCTGTCAAGATTCACAGAAGAAGGGACCCGCGGGTTGCTATGCCGTTTGGTCCCGGCTGAGACGGCTCAATCGTGAGGGGTCTGAGATAAGTGCTTGTGTCGGAAACAGGTTACAAGATGATCGTTGACCATCCCGACCGCCTGCATGTGGGAATACATGATGGTTGGCCCGACGAACTTGAATCCCCTGCGCTTCAGATCCTTGCTGAAGGCATCCGACTCGCGGGATGTCGCAGGCAGCTCGCTGATGTGTCGCCGTCCGTTTATGATCGGCGATCCTTCAACGAACCTCCAGCTATACGCATCAAAGGATCCGAATTCCTCCCGGATCTTGATGAATGCCTGGGCATTGGAGAGGGCGGCACGGATTTTCCCTTCATTGCGGATGATGGCGGTGTTTTTCAGGAGGCGCTGAACATCTCGTTCACCAAGTTTCGCGACCTTTTCCACTTCGAAATCGCAGAAGGCTTCACGATATCCTTGACGCCTCTTGAGAATTGTCAGCCAGCTCAGCCCTGCCTGGGCGCCTTCCAGGATCAGGAACTCAAAGAGCTTCCGGTCATCATGAATAGGGACTCCCCATTCTTCGTCATGGTACCGGATATAGATCGGATCAGACAGGCACCACTCGCATCGTTTTGTTCCGTTTTCGGCTTTCATTCGACAACCCCGCACTGCGTTTCAGATGTGCAAGCACCCTCTCAGAGCGAGTTCTGCAATAGATCGGGGAGTACCTCTGTCTTCCATGCTCCTTCACTCCACCTTGAGCTTCCGGCAGAGGACGCCGGCTTCCTTGAGGAGGTGAAAGGAGGTTTCATTGAGGGGATAATCCATGTTGTAGACTACCTCGTGGAGACCTGCATTGATGATCATCTTGGTGCACATCAGGCAGGGGGCGAAGGTCGTGTAAATTGTGCCGCCCTTGACACTCACGCCATGATAAGCCGCCTGGGTGATGGCGTTCTCCTCTCCGTGAGAGCACAGGCACTCGTCAAGTTTTGTCCCGCTGTCAGCCAGGCTGTTGCAGCGCGGGCATCCGCCTTCAAAGCAGTTTTTCGTCCCTCGGGGTGTACCGTTGTAGCCGGTGGAGATCACGCGGCGCTCTCGGACTATTACCGCGGCGACCTTTCGCTTGATGCAGTTTCCGCGGAGCGACGCCACCTGGGCCATCTTCATGAAGTAGTCGTCCCAGCCGGGGCGCCTGAGTTTCGCCATCAAGCGAGGGAGGAGATCGGCGAGGGATTTCTGCAGCTCCTCCAATGTGCCGTTATTGGTAATGACGTGGTCGGCGAGGGCTTCCGTGGCCGTCAGATTCTGACCTTCCGCCCGAAGGCTCGTCCCCTCCTGTCTTTCCACTTCCTGAAATTCCTCAAGGGTTCGCGGATCATTCTCGCGACCGCGGCTGCAGACTCGTTCGAAGCGCACCTCCGGCTCGGCCTGGATGGCGATGAGATAGAACTCGGACAGGCGGCGGAAGACAGCGACCTCGTCCTCGTGGCGAAACGAGTCGGCCACCGTGTTCTGGCCCGGCTCCAGCCGTTCCATAATTCTTTCCGCAAGATAGCCGGTGCCGTGATGGGCGCGAAGCTCGCGGCCTTTGGCGATCAGGTTGTCCCGCGTAGGCTCGAGGCCGCGCTTGCGGACTTCCTCGCGGATGATGTCGGAAAGAGAGTGATATGCGAAACCTTTGGTCTTGAGAAACTCGGCCGCGGCACCCTTTCCAGCGGCATTTTTTCCTGTTAGACCGATGATCATGAAGTCTCTCCTTTCCAAGCCTTTGTGTGCCGAAGCACTCACCCCCACCTGACCTCCCCCCTCAAGGGGGAGGGAAGTAAGGCGCCCCTCAGGGGGAGGGAAGTACGCCCCTCAGGGGGAGGGAAGTACGCCCCTCAGGGGAGGGAAGTACGCCCCTCAGGGGGAGGGAAGTAAGGTGCCCCTCAAGGGTGAGACAGACATGAGCCAGAGTTTACGTGTCGGGTAGGAAGAATCCTTCAGAAGACCGCTCCCAGGGTCACGATCAAATCGTAGAAGAGTATGAAAGTAGAGCAGGCCGTTCTGAATGTTCTTGCGGGCCTTTCCGTTCCTGTTACCGCATAGACTCCCCCTGCGAGGACAAGCACGCCGACCAGGGCGGCCATCAAGAGGAGAAAGAATTCGCGGAGCTTGAAGGCATGCCCCAGGCGAAAGGCGATAGCGGCAGCGATGGCGGCCATTACCAGCACGCTTCCCGCGGCGCCCCAGGATCCCAGCCTTTTCGAATAAGACTCCACAAGATCTTGCTCCTCTTCTTTCCCAAGGGTCTTTCGGCCGAATTCGAAGATATTGAAGATCATCCAGCATGCAAGAACCCACAGGGCATATGTTTTCGGGATCTGCCAGAAATGGCGTCCTGTGACGGAGCTCCAGAGGAAGAGGGCCATCCAGCAGGAGACAAGAGTGTGGCTCAGGGCATAGGCCTCCATCCGGGGTCTGAGCCATGGGCCGAGAAGGAACTCCTTGTACATGAGGAGGGAATAGAGAACAGCGCAGGCAAGGGAAACGAAGGCAGGCAGGCCGATCAGCCAGGCTCCATAGAGCTCCAGGACGATAAGGCCCCAAGCGACGCTTTTCGCTTCTTTCAGACTGATCAGGCCCCTCGCCAGGGGGCGGTCGGAGTGAACGATTCGGTCATTTGGGCAATCCTTGATCTCATCGAAGATGCGCAAATGGAAGAAGAGAAAAAATAGGGTCGCGGCGCTGAGGAATTCCTGGAGAGTGAGGGCGGGGCTCAATCCTGTGGAGCGGGAAGCGACCAGAGAGCCTGCGCTCCAGAAAAACAGGATCACGGGCAAATGGTTCAGGAGAGGGAAGCGCTCTCGAGTAAAGGTCCACCACCTGACCGCAAATTTTGGGGTTCTGTTCACGATTCCCGAAGCAAAAGCTCTTTCAGTTTTCCGTACTCCACCTTGCTGTGATGTCTCGGGTCCATTGGGATTTCCTCCACAATTCTTGCTTCATCAACGGGTATTCCCCCGGCGCTCAGGATTCGGCGAATTTGCTCCAGTAGGGGTTCCCTGGCTTCCCGGACATGGCTTTCCCTCAATGAAACCACGACACAGGCCCGCTCTCCGAGCTCCTCATCGGGCAGACCCAGAAAAGCGGCCTGATTCACGAAAGCAAGCCCTTTCAGTAGAACTTCCGCCTGGACAGGAAAAAGTAGCTCAGAGCCCCTCAAAATGACATTATGGACCCTTCCTACAAGCCATAATCGGTTCTTGCGGTCCAGATAGCCCAGATCCCCAGTTCTGTGCCAGACTTTCCCTTCGGCTTCTGCGATCTTTGTGGCCTTAACGGCGCCGGGGTTTCTGTAATAGTCACGACAGACGTGGGGTCCGCTCACGACCAGCTCCCCGATTTTTCCTTTCTCAACTTCCCACTCTTCCCAGCTTTGCGGCCCCAACTCGATGTCATCGCGGTGGATTCTTACAAATTTGTGGTCCAGGTCTCTTACAATGGTCCCTACATTGACTCCCTGATTTTCGGACTCATCCTCCATCATCTCCGCTGCTTCGATATGGGCGATGGGCTCAACTTCCGTGGATCCGTAGAGAACCCATATCTCCGCATTCGGCGCGATCTCCTTGAATCCCCGAACATCTTCCTTGCCTACCGGCGCCCCTCCTGTGACCGTCCGTCTCAGACCTGACAGAGAAATGCCGTTTTCCTTGCAGTATGCCGCGATTTTCCTGAAATTCGAAGGGGACAATGTGGAACAAGTGACACCCGAAGATCGCATCTGATTCACCAGAAGAGCCGCATCCCTTTCGGAGGGGGAAGCCAGGTCAATGGCGGGCAGTACTGTAGTGACTCCACCTGCGAGGTTGTTCAGGGAGAAAATCGGGAAAAGAGGGAGGTCTACGTCCTGACCCAGGTAGGGAATGCACCGGTCCAGTGCCCTGTGCTGGGCCGCAAGGAATTGGTGCGTTCGATTTGCCCCCTTTGGGACACCCGAGCTCCCTGTTGTAAAGGTGATCAATGCCGTCGTTTCCTCCGCAACCGGCTCAATGGGCGATTCCCCTCTTGTTTCCAGAAGGGCATCCAGACTTGTGGCATATCGCTCGGAGTGTTTGCCGACAACGATCTTGAAGGGGATTCGATCCAGGGGAGGGATCGTATCGCACAGGTGAAAGGCTCCTTCCGGGCTTATCATGGCCACAGGCTCTGCCGTTCGCGCGCACACTCCGAGATGTTCCCTTCTTGCCCAGGAGTCCAGAAATACACTGATGGCGCCGATTCTTTGCACTGCGAACATGCAGAGATAAAGCTCCACCGACATGGGCACAAAAACGAGGACCCGATCTCCTCTGCCGATTCCGAGGTCCCCCAGACCCTTTGCGATTCTCCCGACCTGATTCGCAAGGCGCCTGAAAGTAATGGAGTCGTGAGTCAGTCCTGAGGTCCCGTCCCATAAGGCGACCTCATCCGGGGGCGCCCATTTCAAGGCAATTTTTTCGGGGAAGGATTCCCTGTGGCTCTCCAAAAAAGAGATCACATTGTTTTCCCTGCACTCGCCTTCATGGAAGCCGATGGCAGAGCGAGTCCCTTCGGCCATCCTTCTTCACCTCCAGCTCGTAAATACTTCCACAGCAGAGACCAGGAGCACTCCTGCTCCGACGCTCACCAGGCGCATCTTGTGGATGAGCATTTCATCTTCCTTCCAGGGATATCGGCTGATCAACCCATGAAAAAGGGCGGTGGAGAGGAGGGTTCCAGCGCCTGCAAGGGCGATTGTGTACTGCAGGGGCAAATGCCGGTATAACAGAGCCGGAAGCCCTGCGATGAAAACCGTCGAAACCGCGCCCGAGAAAAAGGCAGCTATGCTCTTGTGTCTTGCGAGTACGTTCAGGATGGGACCTCCTCCTTCAGGGACAAGAAAAAAGAAGAAATAGAGAATGACTGTGATCTGTCCTGCCACTGAAGTCAAGTAAGGGAGAAAGAGCATCTCACGCGCCTCGATCGAATTGGCTGCAAAGAGAAGAAGCGTGGGGACAAGGGCCGTGTAAAGGAGAATGCGGATCTGATAATGCACAATATCCTCTTTCACTCTGGTCGCAAAGTATCGAATGACCAGATAGCACAGAATCTCCGCAAGATACAGGGGCAGAAACCACTCAAAGCCGCAAAGACCCCAGGCCCCATAGTTCAACAAAATGGCTCCAATGAGACCGCTCGTCTTCAGAAACCGGGGAGGAAGAGAAAAGGTCAAAAGCGTCAATCCTGCGATGAAACCGAGGAGCTTGAGCTGGTCTGCAACTATCCATAGGGGATGAGGGGTCATCTTGGCAAGGATATAGAAAGTCCCGAGGGGAACGAAAAGATTGTCGCTTCCCGAAAGTGAGATAGCTTCAAACCCGGTCACAAGAAGGGCAATGATCAGCGCGATAAGCACCGTCTCCACACGACCTGCATCGGTCAAAAAAAGGAGAGGGAGGTGGACGCAGAGGAAGGTTATGAGGAAAAAGACCAGGGAGCCTTCAAGGCTCTTCAGGTTGCCCTCCACATCAAATCTCGTGGTCCCGTATTTGCCGCCCACCAGGGCGGCCAACGCATCCGCGGCGGTCATCACCAGGATGGAGATGATGTAAAGGACAGGGTTCCCTCTGCTCAGGAAAAAAACAAGATAGATGGAAATGGGGAAATAGAGATCCCCCCTCGATTCCCGCTCAACACCATGAATGGCCTTCAGGATTCCCAGCTTTCCCGCCAAAACAATGATTCCTGCGAAAGTTACGGCAAGACCCAGCACAGTCCAATGAGATCGGATCAAATATGGGAACGAAAGGGCCGTGAGCCCTCCCAGAAAATGCACCGTTTTTCTCGCGATTTCGGGTTTGTGGGGGACAGCCTTGCGGACCCCTTCCCCGAGGGCGAAGATTCCCATGAAGACGGCGGCCACGATGAGGGCATGCGCCGCATCAGGGCTCATCGAACTTCCTCCACAATCAAGGCTTTGTAGAAAAAGGCCTTATCCTCGGAGAAAAGCTCTTTTGCTTCTTCATGCAGGGATCGGATGCGATCCGCAAAAGAAGGTGGGCAGCTTCTTTCGGCAAGCATGTTCCAATACACAAGCCGGGCGCCTGGTTCGCAGGCGCCGATGATTCGCTCCAGCTCGGCCTCGTATTCAGGATCGCTCATATACTCGAAGATGTCCGAGAGATTGCACCCATGGAATCTCAGATCTCCATAGGTTTCAAGGGCTCTGCCGAGATCTCCCCTGAACAGGACCAGCTTGTCCAGGTTTTGCCGGATGAACTTGAAGCGATCCCTTCGCAGATACAAGGGAAGGGAATTCCTGAAATTGCCTGTAAGAATGTATTCCAGATAGGGGTTCTCATAGGTAGGAAGGACTGTGAGGGCATACTGAGCCCTTTCCAGGATACGGGCCGCCACATCTTGTTCCACATATCTAAAGAACTCGGGGTCCCGCCCCAGACGGCCCATCACGGTTCTGCTGAAGAATATCCTGAAAAAGAGCTGCCAGAGCCAGGTGTTCCATTTTTTTTCATAAAATGCCTTGCGCTCAGGCTCAGTCTTGTCTTTCAGAAGCTCTTTCACCTTTTTCCCGTTGTGGATCAGGGGGAGAACCCATCTTCGAAAAAGTGCGAAGTAGGACTCGAATTTGCCCACATGGATGATGCCTCTCCTGATCAGGTCCGGATGATGATCCCAGAAGTCCCTGGATTCCCAGGAAAGCCCCTTGCGCAGTACCCTGTAAGTGCTTTCCCGATAAAACTTCCCCTCTCGAACCCCCAGAAACTCAAGGACTTGCTCATAAGACAGATTCAAGAAGGCCGCTTTTCGAAGCTCCGCGCAGGCAATCTGAGCCTGACTGAGATCCACTGCGAGAACGAGTGAGGGCAACCGGGATAGAATGGCAAATGTATTGTCACCGGATGATGCAATGGAAAGATACCTTTTCCCCACTTCCGGTTTCAAGGCAGAAAGAAGAGTATCCGCGTCTTCCCAGCAATTGGCATAGCGAATAAGGTCAAAGGGAGCACGCTTCTCGATTCCTTTTTCCACTAAGAGACCCCCGACGTACCGTAGCTTTCAGCCGCAACTTTCACGAAGATCGCCTTACGCTTCCGGCCGCTACGCCCGTTTTCTCCCGTAACGAATATGGGCTTTCGTGAAGTCTCCGGAAGCGAGTGCGCCCATGATGGAGATCTCTCCGGCGAGGACCGTTGCCGCGCAGATCTCCGCAAATTTTCGGGCCGTCCCCTCGCCGACACAGCCAAGCATCCGGAGGCACTCTCGCTGGGTGGGAAGGCCGGTGCCGCCCCCCACTGTGCCCACGATCAGGTTCGGTAGAGATACGGAGATATAGAGCTCTCCCTTTTGGGTTATATCCACCCTTGTGATCCCCACCGATGCTTCTGAGACACACGCCGCATCCTGGCCGCAGGCGATGAAGAGGGCTGCGAGCGCGTTTGCGTAGTGCCCCTGGACCCCGATGGAACCGCTCTGCACGCCGCCTGCAAAGGACATCTTCCAGTATTCCATCAGCTTTTCAGGGGTTGTGTGGAGAATCCTGGAGAACAGAGTCCTTGGAATCACCGCCTCCGCCGTGACCTTCTTGCCTCTCACATAAAGATAAGAAAGAGCTGTGGCCTTTTTGTCCCCGGACATGTTGCTTTCCACAAACCAGTGGGCGGGTTTTATGGGGGATTCGGAAACGATCTCGCGGCATATCGCCTCTGTCGCTATTGTCGCCATATTCTGTCCTGCCGCATCACCTGTGGAGTACTCGAAGATAAGATAAACGTGGTTTCCTTCCAGGGTCACCCTCATGTCTTCCAGCAGGCCATGAGCCGTAGTGGTTTTCGCCGTGTCCCTGAACGTCTCGAACCGGCTCACGCACCATGTGATGAAAACCCCTGCCTCGGTCATATCGGAAAAGATGAACCCGGGCGCCCTGGAGACTCGTTCAGTAAGGCACATGACCCTGACCCCACCGCTCAGGCTGAGTAATTTCGCTCCCCGATTGTGGGAGGCGACCAGCGCCCCTTCGTGGGTCGCCAGAGGGACGTAGAAGTCGCCGTGGGCATAGACTCCATTCACCCGGAGGGGGCCTATTACTCCAACAGGAATCTGGGCGATCCCAATGTAGTTCTCCACATTCCCCTGGAAGGCCGAGGGGTCTTCAATATTTCTTTTTCCCGTGAGGTACTCGAAATGAATTCCCTGGTTGCCCAGGACCTCAAGACGCTTTTCCTGCGCCTCTCGGGTGGAGACAGCCTCCCTTGGGATGCCGTGAGGCAGGGGCTCTTCGCAAGGGGAGCGCGCCTTCAGGCGGGTGGTCACTTCTTCCAGACTCTTTCCATCCATGATGGTATCAATAATTGTCTGGGATAGCCCCTTTGTTACAGGCATTTTGTCCCCCCCGACATCAAATTATTTTCCTTCCAGCTTCTTCCAGAATTCGCCGATCTCCTTTTCCCTGACCTTGTGGTCATATTTCAGGAATTCGGAGATCTTCGGCTGATCCTCCGGGGTCACAGGGCAGCCCGGTTTTCTCATCATCTTCCTTGTATACGCATCCCATTGCTCCCCCTGGAACTTGGACCAGATGGGCCTTGCGATGGTGTGGCACTTCTTGCATTTTCCCATGAACAGCTCATGGCCCTCCTTGTACTGTTCCGGATAACCCGACATGTTTATTTTGGTGGGGCCTTTGTCCTGTGGGAATTTCTTCTTTGATGTCGTGCGTGATTCGGTGGTCGGTGTTTCCGTAAGGCCTGTCTCGGGCATCTTCGTCTCCGGTTTCTTTTCAGGGGCGCAAGCAGGAAGGAGGTTTAGCAGAATTACGGCCATGGCGATTTGCACGATTCTTTTCATTGTTGAGGTCCTTTCCGGGCGGAGTTATCAAGAAAGAAATTCTCTGCCTCATATTCCGGTAAACACGATCAAAAGGGGCGAAATTCCCTTGCAATCCTCGTCCGCTTCTGTTATACTAAGTAAAGCTATATGGAACCAAGACTTAGTGAGCTGAAAAAAACCGTTTTCTATGAGTTGCTGAACCTGGCGGGCCGCGTTTTCGTTGTGGCCAGGTACTCGGATCGTGCGGTCATAGGCCGTCGTGGGTTCACGGATGAAGAGATGAAGAACGGGATCATCCTCGTTTTCAATCAGACCATGAATTTTACGTGGGATGAAACCGGAATATCTGCGTCCCTGGTTTTTGAGACCGCCCTTGAGAAGTGTTTCGTCCCGGTCGAGGACATCGTGGTTGTCTATTCCCCCGAGCTGCAGACGCAGTTTGTCGTAGCCCCTCCGCCTCCAGGAGAGGCCAAACCCGAGAAGCGGGCTGATGGGTCCAAGTCGAGCTCCAAAGTTGTAAAGGTGGATTTTCAGAGGAAAAACCAGGGGAACTGATGGAGCCCTGGCCCCGGACCCACGATGAATTGCAGCGTTGTCAGGACAGGCTGGCCGCTCAATCTCCCCCGCTATGGCGCAAGATTCCGGATCTGGTTGAGGGTTTCGAATCTGGAGCCCATGATTCCCATCAATTGATGAAGGACGAGGAGTGCGGAGAGGGCGACCAGCAGCGGATTGAGAAGGGCCACCAGTTTTTTGGTTCCATAGTGGGACTCCATTTCCAGTTGCCCGGCCGCGCTGTCCATGACTTTGTCCAATTCCCCTGTTTTTTCCGCTGTTGCCATCATGTTGAGGACCGCAGGGGATAGTTCTCTGCCCTGTTCCTGAAAAGCTCTCCGGAGCCCACCTTTCTCCAGGAAGCTCGCAGAGAGCTGGGCGCCCATCCGGGAAAAGGCCGCGTTTCCGGTTGCTTCTCCTGCCAGCTTCAAGCCGCGGTCCAGGGGAAGGCCTGCCTTGTAAAGCTCTGCCAGGGTCCTGGCGAATCGGGCGGAGGCTGTCATACGGACAATTTTTCCGACGAGAGGGAGCGACAGTTTGAGCCCATCCAGCGACTGTGCGAAGGAAGGGGCGGAACAAAGAAGCTTCAAGAGCGAATAGATCCCCATGATGATCAGAGCGCCCGCAAGAAGTGCGGCCAGGTACGCGATGCCGGCCTGTATCCCTTCCAGGACCACTCTTGGGACCATGGGGATCAGAAAGGCCAATACGGCTACAAGCTTGGGGTAAAATGTCTGGGATCGAATCTCCATATCCGTGCGATAGGCATTCTCCAGATAGCCCGCCAGCCGCTCCAGGGCGGAGTCCAGGGTGCCCGCCTTCTCGCCCGCCTCGACCAGGGCTCTGATCTCAGGCGAGAAGGCGTCGGGGAATCGCGAGAATATGCCGGAAAGAGATTCTCCCCCGGCGCTCTGAGCCATGCCCTCTTTCGAGATCCGTTTCAGGAAGGGGTGCCCGGTCTGGCCGCTCATGGTATCGAAAGCGCGGTCCAGGGCAATCCCTGCCCTGAAGAGGGCAGCAAATTGCCTGAAGAAAAGCGACAGATCTCCCTTTGATGGCCGCCAAATCATTGTGAGGCATTCGCCCTCACGGGATCTCCACCCTTCAGGATCTGCTCATATTCTCCACAAACCGGCGCTCTTTGCGGCAAGAACAGCGGCTCTGTACTCGGTAGAGGTGATTCTTCGATTCAGCTCCGGAAATCGGCTTGCCTTGTGACAGGGCCTGTATTGATCCATGATATTGAGGTAAGTGTCTTTGGAGATTTCTTGAGCGATGAAGCTCACGATTTCGGCTGTCCCTGCGAGGTCGTTCGGCAGCACCAGGTGCCTCACCAGGAGCCCTCTTTGAGCCACACCGGAATCGTCCAGGGTGAGATCCCCCACCTGTCTATGCATTTCCTTGACCGCTTCCCTGGCGATCTCAAAATAATTGCTTGCACCCGAGTACCTCGCCCCATAGGAGCTCTCCGAATACTTTATGTCCGGCATATAGATGTCCACGATTCCATCAAGAAATCGAAGGGTTTCCACAGAATCATAACCGCCCGTATTGTAAACGATGGGGATGCTCAACCCTTGCTCCGCGGCAAGGAGAAGGGATTCCACGAATTGTGCCGCCACGTGACTGGGGCTCACCAGATTGATGTTATGACACCCTCGCTTCCGGAGATCGAGCATCATCTCCGCCAGCCTTTCAGGGGAGGTTTCGCTGCCGATCCCGCCCTGGCTTATGTCAAAGTTCTGACAATAAATGCACTTCAGGTTGCAATTCGTGAAAAAGATGGTTCCCGATCCGTGTGTTCCCACAACGGGGGATTCTTCTCCGAAGTGGGGGCCGTAACTGGATACGACAGGCTTTGCCCCTGTGCAACAGTACATTCCCCTGTCCTCATGCCGGTTCACGAGACATCTTCGCGGACAGAGATCGCAACTCTTCAGCCTGTCCGCAATCAGACGCGCTCGTTCCGCAAGGGTGCCCTTTTCAAGAAGCCTCCGGTAGGAGGGTAAAAGTCGAGGCATGCTCAATTATTCGCAGATTCGGCGGAGAACCTCCTTCACCGAACCCCCACAGGGATCTTCTCGCTCTTTTTGGCGGGCGCTTCCCCGGTGATCAATCGGGCGCCTCTGTTTCGCGTGAAGTAGTTCCATGCCCATTGGATGAGCACAAGAAGGCGATCTTCGAATTCCACAAGATTAATGAGATGCACAAAGAGCCATACAAGCCACCCGAGATACCCGGTGAGGCGGATTCCAGGAAGATCGGCGACAGCCGCTGCCCTTCCGACGGTGGCCATGGTTCCCCTGTCCACAAAATGGAAAGGAGGCAGAGCCCTTCCCCTGAGTCTTTCCCGGATGAGGCGTGCCGCATACTGGCCTTGCTGAACTGCCACGGAGGCCGTCCCGGGCAACGGTTTTCCCGTCTGATGTCCGAAGTGAGCCAGATCTCCGATTACGAAAATCTCCGGATGACCTTCAACCGTCAAATCGGGCTCCACAATGACCCTTCCTGCACTATCCAATCGAGCCCCTGAGGATTCTGCCAGACGCCGCCCCAGCGGCGATGCCTGTACCCCTGCACCCCAGAGCACTGTGTGGGTCTCGATTCGCTCGGTTCGATCACCACACTTGATGGTTACCGAATCGGGTTGGATATCAGTCACCATGCAGCCTGTTCTCGCAGTCACTCCGAGGCGAGACAGCGCCTTCACCGCCGAGGATGAGAGCTCGGGAGGGAAAGTGCCCAAAATGCGATCCATGCCTTCGATCAGGAGAATCCGCGCATCGTGTGTGTTGATGGAGCGGAAATCCCCCTCCAGCGTGTCATTGGCGATTTCTCCCAATGAACCCGCCAGCTCAATGCCTGTGGGTCCGCCTCCAATGATGACAAAAGTCAGCCAGGCCCGAATTTCCCGCGGATCGGTCTCCATCTCCGCGGCTTCAAAGGCGAAAAGTACCCGTCGCCGGATCTCGATGGCATCTTCGATGGTTTTGAGGCCAGGGGCAACCTCCGCCCAGTGCTCGTTTCCGAAATAGTGGTGGTGAGCCCCTGTTGCAATGACCAGGGTATCATAGTCAATCTTGCCACCTTCATCCAGAACGACCTGGCGATTGGGTGCGACGATGTCCGTGACCTTGGCCAACAGCACCCTTGTGTTCCGCTGGCTTTTTACAATATTCCGCAGGGGAGAGGCGATGTTGCCCGGGGACAAGCCCCCTGTCGCTACCTGATACAGAAGGGGTTGAAAGAGGTGAAAGTTTCGCTGGTCCAGCCAGGTGATGGAAACCGGCGCTTGCTTGAGAGCCCGAACCGTATTCAGGCCGCCGAACCCCCCACCGATCACAACTACCTGGTGCATTTCCTCCATTGTCTGTTCTCCTCGTGCATTTGGCTCATACTCAATTCAACAATGGAAGTGCCACAAGAGTTTCTCGCCCCTCACCCGCGTAATTTATTGTACGACAGGCGTCCCGCCTGTCATGTTAGAGGGTTCCAGGTCTGGATCATGGGGCGCATTATTCAATGACGCCTGCGAGGTTACCTTATAGCTCCTGTTTTCCCTATGAATCGTCTTAACACACCGATCTGCCCTGAGTGGTAGGCCTCATGGAAATGAAACGCACTGATTTGCCTGGCCCTGGTCATGCCGTCTGTCCCTGTTTGAAGGTCATGCTCTTTCATCCGATCAAGGGCTGCCATCAACCGTTCTTGAGAGGTATTCAAATCGCCCAGAAGCCGATCCAGTGAACGGGGATGGGACCTTCCATCGAGGGGGCTGGACCCCCTCTCATACAGGAGTCCCTCCTCGGGAGGCCAGATGGGCTCAGCCTCAACCAGTTTCAAGACCGCATTTCTGCTGAGGAGAATGTGCCCGAGAACCCAATTAATGCAATTCCCTCCCTTTTCCGGCCCGATCATACTTTCTTCGTGGTCTATTCCGTCCAGGTTCTGCTGCAATGTCAGGAAACTGTACTCAAAAAGCATCTTGATGGTCTCTCGATTCATGCGCGCCCCTCCCAATTATTGGTCCTAAGTGGGTCGAGACATAAATAACGTTATGATTTGGCGATGGAATTTGTGTCTCGACCCACTTAGCTAAAGTTCGACATTGTCAGGGAATACCTTCGGGTCGCCCCCGCAAGACCTCCCTGTCTCTTGACTCCTTCCGCTTTTTTCGGTACAATGAAGCAAAATCCCGATAAAAGGCTCGTGAAAGGAGATGCTCATGAAACGATCCCTGATTCTCACGCTGGTCGTTGTCATCCTGGCCGGCGCTTTGACCCTGGCTGCAGAGGGCAGGAAGTACGGAAAATCGCTCACCTTGAAGGAAAAGACCAAAATCTCCGATATTTTGGCCAATCCCCAGAAATTCAATGGAAAGAGGGTCCTGGTTGAGGGTCCTGTCGTGGGGGTGTGCCCCAGACGGGGCTGTTGGATCAAGATCGCAGGGGAGAAGGATTTTGAATCATTGATTTTCAAGGTGAAAGATGGCGTGATCACCTTTCCAATGGATGCAAAAGGAAAGACCGCCCTTGCGGAAGGGGTATTGTCCGCCAGAACCTATACCCGGGAAGAGCTGATCGAAATGGGAAAAGAGCACGCCAAAGAGGAGGGCAAGGAATTTGATCCCTCCACAGTGAAAGGCCCCAAAACGGTCGTTCGCATCGAAGGAGAAGGAGCTGTCTTAAAATAGCCGGTCTTTTTTCTCAGCGAGGCGCCCCTTGAAGTGGCGGAAATGGACTAACATCCTTCACCGGGACATCGGCTATGTGATTGTTGCGCTCACCTGGATTTATGCCGTCTCCGGAATCGCGCTGAATCACATTAGCCAGTGGAACCCGAACTACCGGACGGTCAAAGAAATCTCCAGGATTTCCCCCATTCAAGGCGCCACACGGGAGGAGATTGTTTCAGAGGCTCTGGCGAAGCTCAATCTCACGGAAAAGCCGAAAAATGCTTTTCGGCCCGACCCCGAGACCCTGCAGCTCTTTTTCGAGAAAAAGACCTATTCCATTGATCTTCCCACAGGGAATGTCCTTGCAGAAACAACGCGACCCCGTCCCGTTCTCTATGAGATGAACCAGCTTCACTTGAATTCACCCAAAAAGCTCTGGACCTGGCTTGCCGACCTTTACGCCCTGGCCTTGATTGTGGTGGCCACGACCGGCATGTTCGTGTTGAAAGGAAAAGGAGGGATCACAAGACGCGGCGCCTGGCTCACTCTCATTGGGCTCTTGATTCCGGTTTTGTTCTGGGTATATTTCAGTTTGAAAGAGGTCAAATAAGCTCACCAAAATGATGGAGGGATCTTGCAACCTCACCGTTGTGAAGTCAGAATCCAGCCGGCCGTGCCGATGGCGCTGAGTCCGATTCCGATCATCGTCACTGGAACCATGGAGGTTCCGCCGACCAGCGCTTGTCCCAGAAGGCCGATGCCGGTCATCACATCACCTGCGCCGGTCAAGGCTTCCATCTTAGCAGGATCACTGTCGTAAACTCCTGCCCTGGCGAGCCCATCCGCCACCATTAAACCCCCTACTACGGTGTGGCCGAATCCCATCATCCATGCTCCAAGGGAGCCACCGCCCTGGTTCATCCCGGGTTTGGAAACCGCGTCAGCGACCACCACTGCATCCATGCTGGTCACCGCGGCCCTGATCCCCGCCGAGAAAAGGATGTCGGCGGTGCCGTTGGACTCTGATTTCACTTTCTCCACAAGGGTTGGCCTTGAGCTGAGAGCGGATCCGGTTTGCCCTGTCAATGACGGTAGAACAGACAAATTGGACATCTCTTCTCCTCCTCGTTCTTTCTCGTATTTTCAGGATACCATGGCAGGATCAGAGGACGGTCAAATCAGGGATGCCGTTGCGCGAAAGGTCGGCCAATCTTGACGGCTTTTCTTGCAGAATTGTTAAGAAAGCGGGAGGTGCTGGAGGGGCGAGCCGGTCGAAGACGAATCAAGACCGAAGAAATCGAACAAGTAATTGTACAAGGAGATGCAGCCCACATGTCATTCCAAAAGATATTCATGCCGACGTTTTCGATCGGTCAGCTAAGGTCTCGGAGCGATGCGGCCGATTTCGGATCAGGAAACATGACCGATTTCAAGCGCGCAGTGGAAGTTCTGGTGCAGGGAAATGTAAAGGGTCTTTGCCTTCTGCCGATCACGGAGACCAGCCCCGAGAACGCAAGCGCCTTCGGAAGAGTCAGCAGCAATGCTCTCACCCACCGAATCCTCGATCTGAGGGAAATCCCCGAAATTCGTAATGACCCTGATCTCCTGGCTGACCTCGAGGCGGATCTCGCTCTGGCGCAGCCTTTGCTGTACGGTCCGAGGCAGAACCTTGCCCTTGTGGAAATGATGCACCCGAAGTACCTGAAGCTCGCCTTTGAACGGTTCCGATCTTCTCCTTCCGAAAGCCGGAGAAAGGAGCTCGTGGAATTCCGTGAAGAGCAGGCCTGGTGGCTTCAGCCTTACGCCTATTTCAAGGTCCTCGAAAAGGCGCCTGACCACAAGGGCAGGTTCATGGAGGAATGGAACCCTGACTTTGCCGATCCGGAAAGCCCGATCGCAAAGGAGTTCACGAGCAGAAACGATTCGGAGATGCAATACCATCAGTATGTACAGATGGAGACCTACCGCCAGGTCCAGGAAGCTTTTCAATATGCCCTGGAAAGAGGAATGGAAGAGATCGAGCTGCTGATCGGCGTGGGAGTGGACAGACAGAGCGCCGAGGGTTTCCTGATGAAGGACCTCTTCAATCCTTCCAGACAAATCGGGTGTTTCCCGGAGCCTGAAAACGGATATCCTTTGCAGCTATGGGGCTTCATGGAGGAGCAAGCAGGGCCCGGGCTCCTGGAATTCAAGACCAAATGTTTTCGAAATGCACAGGGGCTTGGAGTCAACAGAATAGGGATAGATCATGCCTGCGGCTTCCTGGGGGGCTATATTACATTTCCGGTGTTTGACCCTGAGTCTCTTGAAAAAGGTTGGTACAGGACGCTGGATCCGGCAATACCGAAAGATGCGGAGGTCGCCGAGGCCGGAGGAAAGTGGGAAATCCCCCGGGGTCTTGAAAAGAAACGACTGGAGCATTCCCGAACCGTGCTTCTCAGCTTGCTGGAACAGGTCCCCGGAATGAAGCTCACTGCCGAGACAATCGGGGATGCAAGAAGAAGGCGAGCGGCGGAAGTTGCCATCAAACGAGCCATAAAAGGTGGGTACGAAATCACCCTGATGAGAGCCCTCCCCTGGGAAAAGATCCTTTTCAATCAATACGGTCCGGAGGACTCTCTTTGCCTGACCCACGACATGCCGGCCCTCATCGGACTCCTGACCGGACAAATCGGCCTTGAGAAAAGGGAGTGGATAGATGGTGAGTTCGTATCGGGATTTCTGAGACGGCTGGGAGTTCTTGCGCCGATCCTGAGCGAGCCCCTGGACATGTCGAACTTGACGCCTGAGTTCATCCTGGAAATCGAGAAACGGATCAGCTCCGGCTCTGAGGCAGGGACGGTAATCGTGCCGCTCCCCACACTGTATAATCTGCTGCCGAAGTATTTGAATACAGGGTTGTGGCAATATGTGAACATACTCCCGGGTTCCCCTGCCTCCGTGGGAAACGAATATGGCAATTGGGAGACAAGGCTTCCCGACATAGAAGATCTGGAAGAGGTCTTGCCCGAAATCAGGGAAGTCGCCTCAAGAGGCCGAAGACCTTTCGGAATTCCCAGTGAGCTGATTCCACGAATTCCCAACGACAATTTTGCCGCCCTGGCGGCGCCTGTACTGGAAGCGCCGGTTCTGTATCAGGGACCGACCGGCAAATGGACCTTCTGGGAGGATTCCAGAGGAAGGAAACCCCTTCTGGAGATCGCCATCAGTTATGGAGGCCCCCCTTCCTATGGCGGATTCGAGGGAAAAGAATGGATCACTTATGACGCTTCTCTACTGGGCTTTCAACCGGAAAGAACATACCTTTTCAAGGATCTCGTTTCAGGAGGAGCGTACCCGAAGAGAGGGGACCAGCTTCTTTCCGATGGGCTGACGGTCGGCTTGAATGCGTCCTCACGGAGGCAGCATTTTGTCGTATATGAGGAGTAGAGATTTAACAAACCGTTAACCCCCGTGGAACCATTCTGTTTTGAATTCTTCTTTTCTCCCTGCTATAATAGAGGCAGGGGAGAGGACAAGATGAAGATACAAACACATCATTCAGGGAAAACCCCTCCAAAGTCTGAATGGACCATTCTGGCTTATCTGGGGGGGAAGAACGATCTCTCAAGGGAAATCCGCGCCAATCTCCGGGCCATTGAGAAACAGAGCCCCCGAAATGGAATCGCTGTCGCCGTCCAGGCAGGGTTTATCAAGGGCGGGATCCGTGCACCAGGCGAAGAATTCGACCCACGAAAAGTGAAGGGGGAAGTCGCTCGTTACGCTACAGCCCCCGGAAAACGCCTCAGGCTTGCCGAGAAGCTCTCAGGGGCTGTGAATATGGGCTATTCTCCCACTCTTCAGAAGTTTCTGGAATGGGGGATCCGAAAGTTTCCGGCAAAGCACTATCTCATCTGCATCAACAACCATGGAGGAGGTTTCCTGGGTATCTCCAGGGATCACAAGGGGAAGAGCACCATCTCCCTCCCTTCCCTTGGGAAGACCCTGGAAAATGTTCGGGAGCGCACAGGGGTCACCCCTGATGTTCTTCTTTTTGACGCCTGTCTCATGGGCCAGGCCGAAGTAGTAGCCCAGATCGGTAAAAACGCCCGTTTTGTAGTCGCTTCCGAGGAGGAGATCACGGCTCAAGGACTCCCGTGGGGAGAGATTATGGGAATCTTCCAGGACCACCCTTCCCTTTCGCCTGAAAGTGTGGCAAGGGGAATAGTCAGCGCGGTAAGGGAAGATGAGGCGATCAGAGAGGAGAAAGGGCTCGATCGCCATGTATTTCAGATCGCCGCTCTCAAAGGGGGCGTGGAAAAGAAGCTCCTCCACGCTCTGGATCAGCTCGCAGGAGCTTTGCTTCCCGCCTCCGTCCCTGCTCAAGCCATTCTTGAAGTGGTCAAGAAAACGAGAAGGTTTGATGACGGCGGGGAAAAGAAGCCATACAGAGATTACCGAGATATGGTTGATTTCGTGGATAATCTCCAAAAGAGCGACATCCGGAGCACCCGGGTGAAAGAGGCGGCAACTGCCCTGAAAAAGGTCGCGGAGGAGATTGTACTGGAGGAATATCAGGGAAACGGAATGGAGCGAGCCCACGGCCTTTCGGTTTATCTTCCCACCACATATGGGAGGGACAGAGTCAGGCCCGGCCTCCCCGGGAAGGGTCTCATAGACCCGAAAGATCTGTACGGCGAGACGGACACTGCCCTCAAAACCAGATGGGATGAGCTTCTTGAGCGCCTCTCCCAAGCATCCCTTCGATGCCCCCGACAAAAAAAATCTGCAAGGGGGTGACAATTTTCCAAAGGTGTGCTATAATATTCTTGCTAGATTCTCTTCTGGAGTCTGAAGTTCGCTAGAGTGGATGTTTTTGGCCCCTTCCTGCGCACGTCAATCGCTTCGTTTCGAGGAACTCGCCGGTTTTCAAACCGTAATTTCATTCCAGTCAAGCTGGAGAAGGGAGCCATTAATGGCTACGAAACTGTACGTTGGTAATCTATCTTACTCCGTGGGGGAGGAAGAGCTCAAAGAGCTGTTTGCCCCATTCGGCGAAATGGAGTCTGTCACTGTCATCATGGACAGGGACAGCGGCCGAAGCAAGGGATTTGGATTTGTGGAGATGGCTGTGCATGAGCAGGCCATAGCCGCGATCAGAGCCCTTGACGGCAAAGAGATGGATGGACGTCAAATCAAAGTCAATGAAGCTCGCCCGAGAGAAGCCAGGCCCGCAGGAAGAGGCGGCGGCGGTGGCGGTTTTCGCGGACGAAGGTAAGAAACAGTAACTGCAATAAAACGGGTCGCCCTCCTACAAGGGGGCGACTTTTTTTTCGCCGACCTTGCCCTTCGGCAGGGCTACTGCGAAACTCGGGCGCAGTTGTCTCCAAGGGCTTCGAACTGTAACGTGCTTCCCCTCTTTCCCTATTTGGTGACGCCCGGAGGTGATAATGAGATATCGCGGCAATGTCATACGTCCTCCAAGTGAGGCGGGTTCCTATATCTTGCAGGTGGCGTGGGGATGTTCCCACAATCGGTGTACCTTTTGCGGGACCTATGGAGACCTTACTTTTCAGATTCGGCCATTGGAGGAGGTCAGGGAGGACATTCTCATGGCCAAATCCTATTATGGCGACTTGAGGCGCGTCTTTCTCGCCGACGGAAACGCGCTGGTCCTTCCCACTGAAAGGCTCTTGGGAATCCTTGGATGCTTGAAAGAAGCGTTTCCATCTTTGCAGAGAGTCGGCATTTACGCAAGGGCCACCGACATTTTGCGGAAATCGGCTGAGGAGCTGCGGGACCTCAGGGCTGCGGGTTTGGGCATTGTCTATGTTGGACTTGAGAGCGGAAGCGATTCGGTGCTTTCACTGGTTCGGAAGGGATGTACCCGCGATGAGGCCGTGGCAGGGTGTATTAGGGCGAAGGAGGCCGATCTCAAGCTTTCCACCATCATTCTGCTGGGAATTGGAGGAAAGTCCCTTTCCAGGGAACATTCCCTGGAATCTGCGCGCCTGGTGAATGCAATCAATCCGCGATACCTGTCTCTTCTGACCCTGATGATTCTCAAAAACACTCCCCTCTACGAGAAGGTGCAACAAGGGCTCTTCGAGCTGCCTGATCCAGGGGGATTGCTGGAAGAGATGAAACTCTTCATCGAGAACCTTGATGTTCGACAGACTATTTTTCGCACGAATCACGCCTCCAACTACCTGAGCCTGGAAGGAACGCTCGGCAAAGACAGGGATCGTATCTTGCGAGAAATTGACAGGGCTCTCCAGGCAGGCTTCTTGCGGCCGGAATTCATAAGGGGTCTCTAGTGAAGTTCCTTTGGACGAATCAGTTTCAACGGCTCGCGGCCACGCCCGCGATATACCGCAAAGTCGGAATCGAGGGTCAGCACGTAAAAACGCTCATTCAATTCCGCCATCCTCACCAGACAGGCATCGGCCAAAGACATCGGTCTGTCGTGGTATTTTCTGAGAGTGGAGCCAAACGCTTGACATCGCTATTCTTCCGCGCATTGCAAATTGCATGAATTCACCGCAGAATGACGCGCTACGGGGTCCTGCCGCCTGCG
>JACPDT010000014.1 GCA_016183865.1 Armatimonadota bacterium
CTTGTCTTTCAGGATATGCAGAACTTTGTGCGCATGGATTCGGATGGAAAAACGCTGGAAAAAGTGCCTCTTGCTGCGCTGTACGGCAAATCCTCCGGTGCAACGAGCTCGGACGTCTGCGCTCCGTGCCCGACAAACCCGAATTTGCTCGCCATCACCTTCCACGTAAAGGGGACGAAGAAATTCGAGGACACCTTCCACGAGCCTGTCTCAAGCCTCTTCCTTTACGATCGGGCGGCGAAGAAGCGAAAGCGCATAGTGCCCGAGGACATGCTTGTTCTCGATCCCGTATGGAGCAGTGACGGCAAGACGATCTTTTTCAGCGGCTACCGGGCGCTGCATTACCTGACCGGAGATCCCTTTCAGATTTACCGGATCTCGCCTGACGGCGCCGGTCTTAAGGCGCTTTGCAAAGGAGTGAGCCCATCCGTCGGTCCGCCTTCGGATTAGAAGTCGCTGGATGCGAGCGGCGAGCTTCAAGCAGATGCCGCCTCCTGAACCTGACGCGGGAAAAAAAATCGGACAGAACCTCAACAATGAGCAACTGTTTACCAAACCTCACAACAAAGTTTACATGGTTCTACACAGATTGGAGAAACATTTGATCTCATTTCATGATAGAATATCCATGCGAAGTGAACGGGATCAGTGAGGAGGAGAAAATATGCAGACATATTTCGGATCGGATTTTCAGACCAGATTTCAGGAAGCCTTGTATCAAGGCCCGGTGGGGGGAACGGATCTCCGAAGGTCCAAACTTGTCAGGGCGGAGCTCGTTGCTTTGGAGAAGGATGCCGCTTCTCATCTTTTGTCGCGGTTCTACAGTTCCCAGGGTCCTGATGATGAGAAAGAAACTGCGCTTTGTGAATCCATGGCCAATCTTGTTCATTTTGCGAAGTCCGCCGGCGATGGAAGTGTCAAGATAGGATCGCAGCAAGCATTTCCTTGCCCGATGATGTCCGAAGCAATGACTCATAAGATCGTTAGAGACGCCAAAGAAGCTTCATTGGAGCTCGAAGATGCCTTGCAAGCCGCCCATTCGCAAGGAGGCTATGAGAAGCTCTCAAAGGAAACAGGGGAGTTCCTGATCGCCTATGCCGCCCTTTATGACGGAATGAGCGAGATCGCCCGCAGAGCGTGATTCACTCACGCCGTGCCTATGGTTATGATTCTATAAAGGCGCTCCTGCTGAACTTTTTTCTGAGTCTGATCCCACAGGACCAGACTCAATGTGGTGGTTCCAGGTCTCAAAGACTTGAATTTAAGGGACCGAACTCCCGGTTCCAGGTCCCCTGTGAGGCGTCGTCTGGGAGGGACGTACTCATTGCGAACCATCCATAGGGCGTCCGGGTCAAACCGGACTTCCCAACTCTGTCCGGCGGAAGGCATCTCGGGCAGATTGACTTCCCAGCCCCTGGCGGGGGACGTCTTGATAACCCTTTCGGGGAAAGGCTTCATTTGATCGGCATAGCTGTGTTGCGTCATTGGTGAGGACCCCTTTCATTGCTGCATGTTGCCGGTGTTCATGGTAGCAAAAACAACGGCCCCTGTCAACAAAGGATTTGTGAACAGTTCATTTCAATGCCTGTTTCTCCGAACCCCTCCCCTCTGCGGGGGACAAACTATCTCAGAGAGATTTGATAAGCTGCCTCTGCCGCGGCGCCCATCGCGCCCGCAACGGCGGCAAGAGCAAAGCCCGCCGAGGGTCCTGCGGCGAAAGTCAAGCCTGCCGACAAGGGACTGGTAAGGAGGGAAAGCACGGCAAGGCCTCTCATGCTCTTGCTGCTCGGGTCGCCCGCCAGAACCGTTCCCAAGGGCCCTGCCACGAGCCCGCTGAAGAGCGCCGCAGTTGCGCCGAGAGCGGGATGGACCGGAGAGACCATCGCTGAGAAGAACGGGGGGACAAGGGCTGGCCATGCGATAACAAGACCTGTGTAGAGCGATTCTCCTGCAATGGTGCCAGCGACCTTTGCCTTGTCGAGAATCGTGGAAGTGTCGAGATCTTTCAATTCGGTATTCCTGGCACAGCCGGAAGCAGGGCGGAGCGCAGGGAGTCCACTCATCCAGGGCTGGTTCTTTGCTATCTGTAGCGCCATTTTTGGTCTGTCCCTTCATTCGTGCTCGTCTTTCATACCATACCAGCTTCATCTGTGACAATCAAGTTCCAAGGGGGCTCCAAATTTCACGAGATTTTTCCGTCTCGAAGCTCCACTACTCTGGCGGCCTTGCCCACTACATAGGGGTCGTGGGAGGCGACAACGACGGTCGTTCCGTGGACGCGATTGACTTCCAGGAGAAGGTCTGTGATCTCCCGGGCTGTGGCAGTGTCCAACTCCCCGGTCGGCTCGTCGGCCAGGAGCAAATCGGAACATTTCGCCAAAGCCCGGGCCACTGCAACCCGCTGCATCTCTCCTCCGGAGAGCTCGGAAGGGTACGCCCCCAGGCGCTTTCCCAAACCCACCTCCTGGAGGACTTTCCTCCCCTTTTCGATCCGCTCCATCCGCTTCACGCGGCTGTAACGCAATGGGAGAACCGTATTCTCCAGGATGGTGAGGGATGTGATCAGATTCAGACTCTGAAAAACGAAGGAGACGCGCGTTCTCAACAGGTGACTCTTCATACGGGGAGAAAACCTGGTGATTTCCCGGCCATCCAGGTAGACTGCCCCTGTTGAAGGGCTCTCCAGCGCCCCCAGAAGGTGAAGGAGGGTCGTCTTTCCGCTTCCCGAGCGGCCGGTGAGGCAGAGGAATTCCCCTTTTTCCACCTGCAGGGAGACATCCTGCACTGCCGTGACCGTGACGGCGCCTTTTCCGTAATTTCTGGTCAAATGAAGGCATTCCAGAAAGGCCATTCTTCTACTTCCCCCTCATGGCCAGGGCAGGGTCAATGTGGGAAGCTCTCCAGGCCGGGATCAAGGCGATTCCGGCGCCCGCCACTACGGAAAGAATCCACACCCCGAAAACCAGCCCCCAGGTCAGGGTGAACAAAGACATCCCTCTTTCCTGCAGGTACTGGTTGAAGAAAAAGACAAAAACGGAGGCGGAAACGATCCCCAGGGTTCCCCCGGCGGAGGAAAGAACGAGGCCGTCCGAGGCGATCTCTATGAGAATGTCCCCATTGGACGCACCGAGAGCCTTCTTGAGTCCGATTTCCGCTGTTTGCTCAAGGACTGTAAAGGTAATGGTGTTCAGGAGAGACAGCCCTCCGATGATCACAGCCAGAACTCCTGTGCCCAGAGTGATCAGCCGCCAGAGAAAGATGCTCTGCCTCACCTGCCTCGAAAGCCTCATGGGAGTCACCGCATCCAGGCCCTTGATTTTCTTTTCGATCTCAGGTGCCAGTATCTCCGGATCTATCCCTTCCCTGGGGAGCACCACAATATGAGACACGAGCCCATCGCGATGGAAGATCTCCTGGGCGCAATCAAGTGGAATCCAGACCTGGCGGTCCTCCTGGCCGCCTCCCCTTTCCAGGAAACCTACCACTTGGAAGGGGTGATCGCCTATGGTGAGCATTCCGGAAAGAGGCAGGGAGAATTCATTTCGGATATCCGCGCCCACAACGCAGGAGAACCGATCCCCTTTTCTCAAGGTCCTTCCTTTCAGGATGGGGATATGAGGGTAGAGGAGTGAAATCTTTTCGGGAGGGATGCCCACAACCAGATCCGGAAGGCCCAGGACAATCATCTCTTTCGGATGAAGGCGCACCACAAGACCGCCGACCGCATCTCCCACCCCGGGAAGTCCCAGGATATCCTTGATGCGACTTTCTTCGATGATTCCCCCGCTCAGGAACCCAACTCGTTCTCGAATGATGATTTTCCCTTTTATGGATTGCTCAAATCGGGAAGCAAGACGAGAGAAGTGAGTCGCCATGGCTCCCATCATTGTAGCAGCAAAAACGCCGATTGCAACGCCGAAGAGGGTCAGGAGGGCTCTGTTTCTGTTACGAAAGGGTAACCACAGGAATTCCACAACAGCTCTTAACTTCGGTTTGACCCGACCATCTTCCTTGATAGAAGGAAAAGAGGCAAGATTGGTGAAACCGCAATCAGGTTTTTTCTTTAGATCTAGATTTTTCCGGGACGATTTGATATAATGATAAGACTGGCGTAAAGCTGCTCATTGGCGGGTATTGAAAGACTTTTTTGAAATGAGGGACTCTTGGATGAGAAAAATGTCGGTGGACAAGCTCGGGATAGATTTGCTGACCCATGATCCTGTAGTGATTCTGAAAGATGTGGATGGGAAGCGCTATCTTCCCATCTTGATCGGTCCTTTCGAAGCAACCGCAATTGCCCTGGCTTTGGAGGGAACTCCGGTTCCCCGTCCCCTGACTCATGATTTGATGAAATCCATCATTGGGGCTCTCAAGGCAAAAGTGGTCAAGATCATAATTCACGATCTTCAGGAGAACACATTCTACGCCAAGGTGGTCCTTGAGGTGAATGGGAACGCCATTGAGATAGATGCCAGGCCCAGCGACAGCATCGCCCTGGCTCTTCGGGCCAATGCCCCCATCTATGTTTCGGAAAGGATTGTTCTGGAGGAGACGGTGAGGGACAAGACCTCCGAAGATGAAGAGTATAAGAGGTTTAAGAAATACGTGGATTCTCTAAAACCCAGCGATTTCACGAAGGACAAACCCAAGGACACGTGATGCCGTCGGGAACCCTTCCCCCTGGGATGGTACACAGATTTCGAGACTTCGCCAGGATCGTGAGTGACCACAGCCTTCGGGTGAAACCTGGAGAGGTCGTGCTGGTACACTTCGGCAACCACGCCTTTCCCCTTGCCGAGGAGGTTGCTGTTGCCATACGCGCTTCCGGCGGTTTTCCTCTCCTTTCCGTCACGACCGATTCTCTTCAAAAACGCTTGATCCTGGATGTGCCCGAAGAGTACTTGCGCCAACCCCCCAACCATTGGATCCGATGGGCTGACGACATTTCCGCCACACTCATGCTGGGAGGGTTGGATGACCCACAAGCCCTGGCGGATGTGCCGGAATCGCGATGGGCCTTGCTCTCTAAGGCGGGTAAGGAGTACAGGGAGAAGGTTCACTCCAGGCGCGTTCGAACCCTCATTGCGGCGTTTCCGACGCCGAAAAGCGCAGACTTCTATGGCCTGCCCTTTGATCGCTTCAATGATCTCGTGTGGGACGCCCTTCTTGTGGATTACCAGGTCGGCCCTGAAAGGGAATGCACTTCGGTCTGCCTTGAAAGAGGGGGAGAAGGTCCGAATCACCTCCGATTCGGGGACCGACATCTCCTTCCGCCTGAAGGGAAGGCCCATCTGGCTCGATGACGGCATGATCGGAGAGGATGATTTGAGCTCCGGGGGGTATGTGACAAATCTGCCGTGCGGAGAGGTCTATGTGGCGCCTCTGGAAGAGACCGTTGAGGGGAGGGCTTGCTTTTCTTTGGTCACTCACCTGGGCAGGAGGATCGAGAATCTTGAGCTGATTTTCAAGAGCGGCAGGATGGAGAGTTTCTCCGCGGAAGAAGAAGGGGAGAAGATCATGAGAGAGATCCTGGATCATGCGACTGGAGACAAAGATCGTATCGGCGAATTCGGAATCGGCATCAACCCCATGATCAGGGAACCCATCGGCTATGCTTTGACTGACGAGAAAATATACGGGTCCATCCACCTGGCATTGGGTGAGAATCGCATGTACGGAGGAACGAATGTCGCCAGCCTTCATTGGGATCTCGTCTTGATGGCCCCCACAGTGGAGTTGGATGGCTCGTGTCTCTTGCGGGAAGGGAAGATTCTTTGAGCACTTCCGGAAAGAATGAACATACATCACATCTTGCGGATTCATACGGGCGGGTGATTCGGGATCTTCGGATCTCGGTGACGGATCGCTGCAATTTTCGCTGTGTCTATTGTCTGCCTGAACAAGGGTTCTCTCAAAAGACTCGTTCCGAGCTGTTGAATTTCGATGAGATCGAAAGACTGGCTCACATTTTCGTCCGCCTCGGAATCAACAAGATCCGAATAACGGGCGGGGAGCCTTTGCTGCGAAGAGGTCTTCCGGGCCTCCTGGCCCGCCTGAATGCGATTTCGGGGCTTCAGGATCTGGCCATGACAACGAATGGATTCCTTCTTGCGGAGCTGTTGCCCGATCTCCTTTCGGCCGGTCTCCGGCGCTTCAACATAAGCCTGGATTCCCTGGACGGGGAGAGATTTCAAAAAATGACCGGCCGGGACGGGTTGCCCCGGGTCCACACGATCATGACCATGCTGGAAGAGGCCGGAGTTTCTCCAGTCAAGTTCAATTGCGTCCTGATTCGTGGAATGAATGATGATGAGATTCTTTCCTTCGCTGAATTCGCTCAATCTACAGGGCATGTGGTTCGCTTCATAGAGTTCATGCCCCTGGATGCGGGTCAGGCATGGAGACGGGAGCTTGTGGTGCCGGGAAGAGAGGTCTATGAAACCATTCATTCCCGTGATCCCCTGACTCTTCTCCCCGCCCGATCCCCTTCGGAAACTGCACGACGTTACACCTTTCAAGGCGGAAAAGGAGAAATCGGTATCATCTCATCCGTGACCGAGCCCTTTTGCGGCTTCTGCAACCGAATTCGCCTCACAGCCGATGGGAAGCTTCGCACTTGCCTCTTCTCCGCGGTCGAATATGATTTGAAGGGCCTCCTCAGAGAGAACGCCTCAGATGAGGATCTCCTCAGGTTTATCGCGGACAGTGTGGTTCACAAGGAGCGAGGGCACCGGATCAATGAGCCCGATTTCATCCGGCCTGATCGGACCATGTCCTGTATCGGGGGATAGCTCTGTCTAAAGGAATTTGGGGAGAGCTGTCGAAAAAACGACGAGACGCAACAAATAGAAAGGGGAATTTATCGAATGGCCTATGTCATCGCGGAACCGTGCATAGGGGTAAAGGACACCGCTTGTGTTGCCGTATGCCCTGTGGACTGCATTCACCCCACCAAGGATGAGCCGGAGTTTGCCAACTCGGAAATGCTTTACATAGATCCGCAGGAATGTATTGACTGCGGCGCCTGTGTTGGAGAGTGCCCTGTTGAAGCCATTTTTGCCGAAGAAGACCTGCCCGAAAAGTGGGACGCCTTCAAGGACCAGAATACCGCTTATTACAAGAAATAATTGTGGCGGGCCTTTTGAAGGGGAGTGAAATCGGGTAGAGGCACATTCTTCCCGATCCCTGCTCCTGAACCCCGCTTCCTGTATTCACGCGATTTCTCAAATGGATCCCATTGGGAACTTGATTGTCACGCTCTGAGATGCTACGATGAGTTACAGATAATTAGACAGGAGGTCATGAAATGAGTGCCATATCTTCGGGTCTTCCATCTCTATCCGGTTTTCCCGCCGTGGCGGGGGTGTCGAAAAGTCTGTCCGAGAAAACGACATCCATTGACAAACAAAAAGCCGTTGATCTGGTTTTGACAGGGGGCGCGGCTGCGAGTGCCCTGGGATCGGCCTTATCCTCCGGCCTGAACCCGAGCTTGTCCCCGGTAGCCCCAAACGCGCTTGGAACGGGAATGGTCATTTTCGGCGCCGCTTTTGGGGTTCACCAATTGGTGAGGTTGAGCGAGTCCGATGGCTACAGAAACAGCGGTTACGATGCGTGGTCAAATGTTTTTGGCGCTCTGGCTGGAGCTTCCTTTGTCTTTGGAGGAATTTCCGTGCTTTCAGGCAACCTTGGATCCATTACCAATGCCGGTATTGCCGCGACAGGCTTTCTGGCCAGCAAGGCTGTCGTCAGTGCAATGAAGCCGAAAGAAGAGCGCTACTAACCGTCAGGGACATTTGGCGGCCTGGGTCAGGGGTGCTCGCGCAAAAGAGGGACAACCTCTGTCTGTATGGGCGCCCCTGAGACCAGGATATCCTCTTTACCCACATATACATTGACTTCACTTCGCACACCGAATTCGGGAAAGTAAATCCCGGGCTCAACGGAAAAACAGGTCTGGGGAAGAATCTTCCTTTCATCCCGAGTCTCAAAATTGTCCATATTAGCGCCGAAGCCGTGATCGCTCTCCCCGATGGAATGGCCTGTCCGGTGGAAGAAGTTTTCTCCGAAACCCTGCTCCGTGATCCAGTTTCTGGCCACATCGTCCACCTCCCACCCCCGAACCGTCCGTCCGGCCCTTACCGCTTCTCCCACAAAAGCAACCGCCCGGTCCCTGGCCTCCCGCACAATGCGGAAGATTCTTTGATACTTTTCGGGAACTTTCGTACCCACGAAACCCACCCTGGTCATGTCCGCATAAACGGAACCGATCTCCTTTTTCTTTGCCCAAAGATCGAGAAGGACGAAATCACCCTCCCTGATTGTAAGGGCTTCGGCCAGACCGGGCTCATAGTGAGGGTTTCCGGTATGGGCATTGACTGCCACGATGGGAGGAGAATCTGTATGGAGGTTGTGCTCCTTAAATCTATTCAAAAGGAAGCTCTGGAGATCGAGCTCCGTGATGGCATCACCGTTTCTTACCCGCCTGGCGATCTCGAAAAAGGCCCTGTCCACCAGGCTGCGCAGTGTGCTTGCCGCATACAGATGAGTCTCCAACTGTTCCGCCGACCATCGAGCCTCGAAGCGCTGCACCAGATCCGCCGAGGTGCGGACCTCGACCCCCAGGGAGCGGATCATCTCCAAAGTTCCGGCATCCACCCTCGATACATAGGGAATGGCATTCCAGGGAGAGTACTGCATGGCCACAACGGGGCACTTATCGAGGAGGGTCTTGAGTCCGGGCTCGAGATCCCTCCAACCTGTATAGACCACGGCACTTCCGGGCAGTCCAAAAAGAGCCTGGGATTCGATTCGGTGGACCAGCTTCCGGGGCTCTCCGGATTGAGGGATCAGATAGAACCATCTTCTGGTTCTCATTTGTGAGGGGTCGAGGCCCAGAATACGGCACCCTATCGGGTCAAGGCCGTTCAGGTCATAGAAAAGCCACCCATTCAGGTGCTCCTCCCTTAGCGCTTCTTGAACCTCCTCGATAAGGATGCTCACACTCTTTCTTCTTCAGCCAGGGCGCTGTATGCCATCACCACATTGCCGCCACGCTCCTCGGCGACCCTGAGGGCCATGAGGGCCCGATCCAAATAAGAGATCGCATCTCCGGCGTCATCAGGGAATGTGGCCAGACCGCAACTGACGGTGATGCGCCCAAGACATTCGAAACCGGGAAAAGCCTGCTGCTCGAGGGCATCGAGGATACGAGCCGCAAGTTGCAAAGCTCCCACCGTATGGGTTTCAGGGAGGATGAAGCCGATCTTGTCTTTTGTGTACCTCCCTGCCACATCCACTCCTCTTCGAAAAAGGGGCCAGAGGTAGTCCGCGAGAGTGCGGATCAGACGCTCGAATTCTTTTCGGACCAGGATCTCCTGATAGTTCACATACTTGTCTATGGAGAGAAAAAGAAGGCTGCAAGGGCGTTGATACCGTTTGGCCCGTTTGATCTCATCATCAATTCTCTGACGAAAATATGGGGCGATGTAAAAGCGGGTCAAGTAGTCGGTTATCGCCAGCTCGTAAGCGGACGATTCCAGGGAGCCGTCGGAGCTGGGCACAAGCTCCTCCGCCGTACAGACCCTGTTTCTCCCTGCTTCCTTGGCCCGATAGAGAGCCTTGTCGGCCTGATCCAGAAGCTCCGTATGAGATGCGGCATTGTTGGGATAATTGGCGACCCCCACGCTGAGAGTCACCTTGAAATGCTGCTCAAAATCAAGGCGATCCACACTTTCCCTGACTCGTTCCGCCACAACGGTGGCCCCTTCAAGAGGGGTTTCGGGAAGGATCACGACGAACTCGTCTCCGGCATACCGGGCAACTGTGTCCACCTCCTGCCGAACCGTGTTCTTGATTCCTTGAGCCACTTCCCGGAGCACCTTGTCGCCTGTCAAGTGGCCGTAAGTGTCATTGAAACGCTTGAAATGATCTATGTCCACGATCAGGAGGCTGACGGTCCGCTTGTAGCGGGTTGCTCTGACGATCTCCTCCTTCAAGCACTGGTGGAAAAAGCGAGTCACGAAAACCTTGGTAAGATTGTCTATGACCGCCATCTGCATGAAGCGTGTGTTTTCAAGGGCGGATGCCGTCATGTTGGCCAGGCCTACAAGGAGCTCCAGATCGTCATGGCTGAAGTTCTCCTGGGAGATCTTCTTGCCGATCCCTACAAACCCGAGAAATTCGTTTCTGTGAACAAGGGGAACCGTGATTTGGATTCCCAGTGCCATGAGGTGGTTTTGCATCTCCGGAGCGCTCTCGCCGAAAAAGGCCCTCTTAAGACGATCAACGGGAACGGCCTCTATGGCCGGAGCTTCGCCGAAAAAGGGAGAATCTGTCTCCAGCTTGAGGTTCTCTATCTGAGGCAGACCCTTGCTGGCGCCGACCAGGAATTCGGCCCGCTCCGTATCCAGGATAAGGATGAGAGCTTCATTGGAGCCGATGACTTCAGCGAACATATCCACGGCATATTTCAGGAGATCTCCGGCTTTGTAAAAGGAATTCAGAAACTTGCTGGCCTGATAAAGAATGAAAAGATGAAAAGCCGTCTTGTCCAATCTTCTGGATGCCGTGGACTCCTGAACATACCGCTGCCGCAGCTCCTCGATCTCCGCGGTTTTCTTGCGGACCTCGATCTTGAGACGCTGCTGAGCCTTGAGCTGAAAGGAGAAAACACCGATGGAGGCTGCCAGCAATAAAACAGCCAAAATGGGGATGATGCCTTCCACAAATGCCCCTTTGCGCGCAGCGAAAATACTTTCTCTTGTAGATACTAAGGTTTCTCCAAGGAGTCCCTTTCCTCCTTTTTCTCCTTTTGGTCGGGGAAATGCTCCTCCCTGAGCCAGGAGCAGTAGATCCTTTTTTCCAGTTGCCCGGGACTCTCTACCGGCTTGATCTCAAACTCGCGGCTCTGGTTCGCTGTCAAGGTCACCCTGGTTTCCCGCAACTCCTCTCTTCGAAAAAAAGTGATCCGAACCTGGTCCCCTATCCTGTAATCGGAAAGGATTTCCGGCAATGTGGACAAGGTTACTCTTCTGCCTTCGACCGCAATGATCACATCACCCGAATCGAGTCCTCCCTGCTGGGCGAGGGACCCGGGGGGAATTTCCCGTACTTCTGGAAAGCCGGATGCGTCCCCAAGGCTCACATCCAGCGAGGGTGAATCCTTCCTGGGCGGTTTTCCTGAGAGGAGGAGCCCTGCATGGGAAAGGGCGTTGGAAAGGGGCAGCTCTTTGACTCCCCTGACGTAGTCATCGAAAAACCCTGAAAGAGACTCTCCCCCTGTTTCCAGAACCAGGGCCTCGAGATCTTCCGTGGTGAATCCATCATTCCTTTTTGCGAATCGCTCCCCCAGGAGGCGGATGACATCATCCAGAGACTTCCGGTCAAGAGTGGAATGGCGGATCTTGAGATCCAACAGCAACCCCAGGAGACACCCTTTGATGTAATAGGAGAGTCGGGACCCCGGGTTTTCTCCGGGTGTCCAGGCATCCCAGCTCGCCTCTTCCGCCGACCGGAACGCACGACCCCAGCTTCGCTCCAGACTTCCGATCCTGTCTGAGAGCCACTTCAGGAATTCTTTCTCACTGATCAGACCGGCACGCTTGAGAATCAATGCTGAATAGTAGGTGGTGAACCCCTCCGCCGCCCAGAGCAGCTTTGTGTGCTGTTCCCTCGAGTAGTCGTAAGAAGTAAGCTCCTTAGGACGGATCCATTTCACGTTCCAGGCGTGAAAGAACTCGTGAGCAACAATGGGCAGAAATTTTCCCCGATAGGATTCGGAGTCTCGGAGGAGTTGTGAGCCCGCAATAATGGAGAAGGAATCCGTATGCTCCAGGCCTGTTCCTACTGTGCCGGTTGGAAG
>JACPDT010000124.1 GCA_016183865.1 Armatimonadota bacterium
AATTAATAAGAAATCGTAACTGCCCAGCCGCCGATCTACGCAGATTATCGCTGATTTCTTTTCTTTTATTGTCATAATCTTCAAAACCTATCTGTGCTCATCTGTGTGAATCTGTGGCTGAATAGTTACAAGAAATTAGGGAATCACAACCTCCACCAGGGCCTGCAGGACTTCCGTGAAATAGTGCCCCCGATCTTTTGAAAGGATCAGGATGGCCTCCTGACACTCCATAGCCTCCCTGTGGGGGCGATCGCTGGTCAAAGCGATAAAGTTCTCCGCGATCCCGAGAACCTGGGCCTCCCGCGAAATGTTGTCACCTTGCAACCCCTGTGGGTAACCGTGGCCGTCAATTCTCTCATGGTGTTTCAGGATCACCTGGGTGACCGCTTCTAGACCCGGGTAGGCATCCAGAATCTCCTTGGCCATAACCACGTGCTGCTTGATCAAATCGTGTTCCTCAGACAAAAGGGAATCCGATTTCAGGAAAAGAGAATCGGGAATCTCCAGTTGCCCGATATCGTGCAAGGCGGCAGCCAGCTCAATGGTGCGAATTCGAGTCGGAGGGAGCTTGAGCTTTCTCCCGATCTGGACGGCAAGCCCCCTGAGCCTTTCCGTATGTCCGTCGAACCAGGGGTTCCGCTTCTCGAAGGAGGAGGCAAGCCGCTTCAGGCTTTCCAGAGTCCGATCATCTGCGACAGTCCCTGCTTCTTCCTTCAGGCCCCTGGCACGGGAAAGAATATTCCCTATCTCTCCAAGGAAATCTTCGAGATCAAAGGGTTTGGAGAGATAAGAATTCACGCCGATTCTTGTGGCCGCATCGGGGGTTTCGGGAGAGGCGTATCCGGTGATGACCATGCTTCGAAGAGCGGGATCCATCTCTTTCATCTCTCTCAGAGTTTCGATCCCGTCTTTGCCCGGCATCCGCACATCGCAAATGACGAGGTCAAACTTCTTCTCTTTTGCCAGTGCCACCGCCTCATCCCCTGTCCTGGCTGTTGTAACATCATACCCCTTGCGCGTCAGCACTCTTCTGAGAGATTCGAGCACCAGCTCTTCATCATCTGTAATGAGAATATTGGAGGCTGTGCCCGAAAGGGAGATCTGATCCTGTTCCCAGGGGTCATAGGCGGGTGGAGTCTCCTTGGATCCGGAGTCCGGCTTCCTCTCCTCTTCCTGGGAAGGCATGTAGCGACTCCCGCCTCCGCCTCCGGCACCGCCGTCGAAAACCGGATTCATCTTCAAGCTGTCAGCCTTGCCCGCCATGGGATCTACCGGATACATGAAGCCTCCTGTACTCTTATTATACCGCGTCTTTATTCAAGTGTAAAGTGTCGCCGCCTCCAGCAGGACGGGGGCAACCGGAGAAGAATGAACATGCTTATGTGGATCCATGGACAGGATGTGCAGCCGCCCCCCGTAAGACCCATCCATTCATCCTTTGTCGCTCCCCACCGAACCAGTGCGAGAGCAGCTTCCCTGGAGAAACAATTGGAGAAGCTGGAAGTGATCCGCAGGCTTCTCGGGAACCCTGCTCCTTCCCAGAAATCCTTCCAAAAGCTAAGAGAAGCCTTCCATTATCTGCCTCTTCGAATACTGAAGCAACTCCAGACTTACGGAATCAGGATACGCATTATCCCAAGAGGACAGACGCCCCTGGATGCGGGCCTCGTCAGGGAGGCGGACACGGACGCTTTTATGCAGGCAGCAAGGCTCTTTTCGCCGATCGCTGACTCCCTGATCCATTGGGATCCCCGTGCCGAAGTCCTGCGGGAAAAAATCTGGACAAAGAGTGACAACTACTTCGAGCTTCTCGAATCCCAGGCGCCTCTCTTAACTCTGGAAGGGGAGGCGGCGAGAAGGGGATTTCGCAATTCCAGAGAAAAGGAAGTCTTCTTCTCGGCATTCGTCCTGGCGAACGGAGACCGTTGGGAGAGATGTCTGGCGGAGGAAAGAAAGCATCTCGAGTCCCGCTCCCCATCCTTCGATCCCTGGGCCCTTCCCGATCCCTCCGTCCCCATCCGGATCAAGCGGTACCTCCTGGTTGTACCGGGTCTTTTTTTGCGCAATGGAAATTACCTGTCATCCCTGGACCACCAGCGCGTGGTGGGTTGGGGAGAAGGCAAGATCTACGCCGAATATTATCAGCGCAAGCGCGTCATTCTACTACAGGAGGATCGCATGGAGCGGAACAGGGAGGGAAGCATGATTCCACTCCATGAGGCCGGCCACGCCTTCGAAGAATGGTTCCGTTCGAGAGATCCTCACGGATATGAGAAATACGATGCAAGAAGAAGAGAGCTTTTCAGAGAGTCTGTGAGCAAAGGGGCAGGATTCGTGACAGGTTACGCAAGAACCAATGTCTGGGAGTTTTCCGCGGAGAGTTTTGCGGCCTTTTGGGAGCGGCCCATCTTGCTCAAGAAGAAAAATCCTAAAATGTTTCTGTTGATAGAGGACCTCGTGGCATGAGATGGCGAGGAGATGGATCGCCGATGGCTCGGATGTTTTCAAAGATACTTGTCTGTATCCTGTGCACCATGGGGCTTGCGATGATTTTCCCGCGGATCGCGTGGGTATCGGAGTCACCTGTTTCCGGCATGGAGGCTGAATCATTAAGAATCGTCCTTTACCGCTCCCTCTCGACCCAATCCCTCTCAGTGTCCCCATTGGGGGAAATTCAACTTCACCCGCCTCCGATACAGGTGAAAATCGCAAATGCGGGACTGAGGCAGGAGGTAGAGCAGCTCCTTTCCTTTCCCAGGCTCTTTTCGGAAAATCTGAATTCCACCAAAAAGATGCTCAAGCTTCTCTCTCCACCGTCCCCCTCTTTTTGGGGACTCATAATCTGCGACCTGCAAAAGAAGTTGGGACTGGTGGGAATACTTGAGGGAAGAAACGTTCAAGTGACCTCTCCCGGCTCCGTCCTTGAGCTGTACCCGTTGCGCAGCAACCAACCCGCGGCTCGGCTCTTTCAACTGAACACCTCCCTGACCTATATTGACACCCACGATCCTGCACTACGCAAGAGACTCGCCTTTTCCCTCACCCGGCCCTTCCGGCAGATCACAGGGGATCCGGAGGGGCGCCTTTTTGTGCAACAGGAAAATGCCGTAACCCAAAATTCTCCGAACCGCCTGAACGCCTCCCAGGAGCAGTTCGCCCATCTTGGATATCGAAGTCTTGTGAAATCCCCTCCCAGAAATGCCCAGAAGCGTCCTTTTCAGCTTGCTTTGTTCCTCGACTCCAAACCCGCCGGCTGGATGCAATACGCGGAGGGTGAAATAACGGTAGAGCTTGATGACGTAGCCACGGCAAAAAGGGTGGCCTCCCGATTCTCTTATCCGAGACCGACAGCCCTTTTCGGCGGTCTTTCCAGAGCGACCCCTGAGACACAGTCACCGTGCGCTGCGGAGGGAAAAGCGAAAAAAGCCCCTGCTGCGGAATCTGGCGGCAGGGACCGGGGCGCCCCGACCCTGCCGCCGGCGCCTCCCAAAATGGGCAAAGAAGAACCCTCAAAGAGCTACGGCGCAAGCGCGGCGGACGAGCGCACACCGGCATCCAGGCCGAAGAAAAACGAACGGTCAGCAGCCCCCAGGGAGGGGCCGGAACTCCCTTCATCCCTCAAAATCATGCTGGAGGATCTGAGCCAGGATGGATTATCCGGGGTGGTGGTTTCCCCTTGACTTTTGCAGGAAAAAGTAGTATAATAATCACGGACTCAAGAGGTTGAGTTCTTGGAAAGCAGCCAAAGAAGGTACCGGTTGTTGCTGGTGCAGGCTAGAAAGCCAGGGGACTGGCTCCCCGAGGAACATCCAAGGACGTGATATAGGTCACGAACTGGAAAGGCTGCGAGTACGAGATACAAGAGATCACTTGAGTCCACTTATTTACAGGCTGGTGTGCCCCTAACGTACACGCCTCCCTCAAGGTGGAAGAAATCCCTCCGATTTTCGACAAGATCAATAAAATATAGCAAGGGGAGGGCGTTTCCATGAAAGCGATATTCCGGAACCTCATGGTCTGGATTCTACTCTTGGGGCTGGCAGTGATCTCGGTGCCCGGCCACTCGGAAACGGAGAAGGCCCAGGCCCCTAAAGAGAAGGCCTCGGACAGAACGGACAAGGCAAACGAGGACCTCAAGGCCCTCGAAAAAATCAAATCATCCGACATTCTGGTCGTTCCAGGGAGCTATGACCACGTCCAGGATGTACTGAAGGCGGCCCAGATCCCTCACACAATCGTTCGACCCGAGGAGCTCTCCCGCATCCCTCTTGATCCGAAGCAAATGCTCATGATCAACTGCCCCGGAAATGGAATTGACGAAAAGGGCATTGCCAGGATCAAAGCTTTTGTTTCCGAGGGCGGATTTCTCTTCACAACGGATTGGGCTCTCAAACACGTGCTGGAACGGGCATTTCCGGGAATCGTACAATACAACAACCATCCCACTTCAGATGACGTTGTACGGGTGGAAGTGAAGGAAAAGGACAATCTCCTCCGTTTTGTGATGACCGAGAAGTCGGAGCCTCTGTGGTGGCTCGAAGGGTCTTCCTATCCGATCCGCATTCTCGATCCAAAGCGCGTTAAGGTACTCATCACCAGCAAGGAGATGAAAAGCAAGTACGGAGAAGATCCCATCGCGATCCTCTTCCATTATGGAGACGGAAGAGTATTCCACCTCACCAGCCACTTCTATTTGCAAAGGAGTGAGCTTCGGTCCCAGAGGCAAAAGAAAGACGCCACAAGTTACGTGAAAGGTGAGCTGGGGCTTAATTCCCCAAAAGCCGCGCCTGTCGCCCCAGACCTTCAGGGACTCTCAACGGGCGGAGTGGAAAGTGCCTACACAGCCCAGCAATTCATCGCAAATGTCGTCGTGGAGAGGAAGAAGAGCCAGGGCAAGAGTGATTCGTATCATCTAACCGCAAAAACCCCGCTTTATGAGAAGCCTGATACGGTATCAAGGACCCTGGAATCTCTCCCCGAGGGCTCGAAGCTGACCGTTTTGAAACGGGAAGGTGATTGGCGCCAGGTCAGAACCGCATCGGGCAAAGAGGGATGGATCATGCAGGCACCCTAGTACTACAAATCTGAGGGGTGACGCCGGAGGCTGGGGGCCCTAAGGCGCGGAGCAAACTGGGTCCCCATGTTTGTCCCATCCCTGACTTCCCCTCCCCCTGTGGGAGGGGCTAGGGGCAATGCCCATGAATTAAGCTGGAGTTTCGCCCTTCTCATGCCGGGAATGGCGTGCCTCGTCAAGCAAATCAAGGATCAACTGAAGAGGCATCGCGGTAGATTTCGAGCTACTTACAAAGCCAGTGCCGCAGGCGTCTTCCCTGACGATCCGCTGGATGAACCCTGAATGAGGTGCCCTCTCGC
>JACPDT010000125.1 GCA_016183865.1 Armatimonadota bacterium
AAAAAAAGTCTCAGGGCCTTCCGTGCCCGCTGGCGAAGCCAATCGCAAGGCTCTACCGGCATGCCCCAAGAGACGGGGTCGTCCCATACGGGACAGGGGAGATCAAACCTTAAAAAGAAGTGCGGAAGACGAGGCTAGTATTGGGAGAGGTATCCCGAAAGTACCTTGACCCGAATCCGTTCACATTGGTGGTTGTGGGAGAGTAGGGGTTACCCAATTCTCGACGTGCAGCCCGTTTATCCTGTTGAACTCTCTCTCATTATTGGTCACCAGAATCAAGTTACGGGACATGGCCTGTGCCGCCAACAGCGTATCCATAGGTCCGATCGGTTTATCCTTCGATTCCAGCGACGATCGGATCATGCCGTAGGCCGCAGAGGCTCCCTGGTCGAAATCCAATATGAAAAAAGGCACCAGGAACTCCAGGAGTGCAACCCTGTTGCGGTCGGGATTGCCACTCCTACAGACTCCGTATTCCAGCTCTGCAAGAGTTACAGTAGAAATGGCGATTTGCTCAGGTTCCTTGGTTCGGATCTGCTCGATTACAGAGGGCGGTTTCCTATTGATGATGTAGATACAGATGTTTGTATCCAGCAGATAATTCATTCGATTGGGGCGCGCCCTTCAAGTGTACCCTGATCTCGTGGAAACCTGAGATAATCGTCTGAGAACTTTTCCAAGCTGTCTACAAATGGTTTCCATGGGTCCTGGCCTTTTGGAATGAGCATCACCACCTCGCCTACCTTCTTCACATATACCTCCTCCCCGGGCAAATTGTACCGCTTCGGGAGACGCACCGCCTGGCTGCGTCCGTTTTTGAACAGTTTTGCCGTATCCATTCCGACTCCTCCCATTGATATATATTATAGTATATACCCATCTCAAGGAATTGTCAAACAAACAGATGGCGCCCTGCACTTTGCACTCTAGTTCGTGAGTCCCTGCAATGGGGCCGGATCCAGTGTGCCTTCACTCATACAGGGTGGGTCATAACTTGTCAAGAATGGAAATGTTGTCGTCATTTGATGCAGTCCATGGTGCAAACTACTATGGTTGCTGAACTCACTTTATCCCCAAAATCCAACCCTCTATTTGGGCCAACTGTCTATCGGCTGACTTCAGGGGCGGATTAAAGTATTCCGAGAGGTTACCGTCTAAATCGCAACGGCGAATCCACGCGGTAATAGAATAGGCATCTTGCTGATCGTTTGTACGTTGTTCCTCGCGCTCGAAACTCCGGTTCCACAGAAACGGGTAGACCTCCGCTACCACCGAGCGTCCTACCGGGATCTCCCATCCGTCGAAGGGCCAGAAATGGACACGATTGCCCACATGCCGGCGGAGATAGCGTAGCCAGGGAAGACCGGCGTGGGTAGACTTCGCTACTGAACCCGGTACGTCAAAATGAAAGACAGACTTGGCTGTACCGGTACGCAATTCGGTCAACCGCCTCCAGCGTGAATTACCAAAACGGGCAGCGCCGTCCCCGACACAACCGCTGCGAACGAAATCAACGTAGATATGATTCTCGTTGGTTGGCCAATGTTGTTGGAAGTCGTCGAGGAATGCTGTCCAATCATGTGTCAGGTTGTGGGTCTTGAAATACCTAAAAGGAAACGAAAACCCGTGGTCGATGCCGACCAGCACCGGAGAATCCTTGGCAAGCTGATGAACAAGCCATTCGGCGATGCCGCGCCTCGTCCAGTACTTGCGTGGACTTGGCGGCGGTTGTTCCTCGACGGGTGGCGATGACTGATTAGCCGTATAAACGCGCAACCCCTTCAGGCTCGAGGTGGGTGTTTTTGCGCCTGAATAGTCTATACCGATATAGCAGTCAAAGATTGGAGCCCTTCGGCTGTTCATGCTTAACTTTCCTCCTTAAACGACTGGCAATGTCTTCCGGCGGAGAATCCGGGAATCCCTATGGATCCCGCATGTAAATGCGAATGGCCAGTCTCAGCCATCCGTGCAGCCAGACCTTCGACTCGAGACGGCCGAAGACGAGTTTCCCCGCATCCATCAGGCGAGCCAGGACCTCGTTTTTCACGCGGGGGATGTATCCGATCTTCCGACCCGTCGGGTCCAGGATGAGAATGGCGAGCCCGTCGTGCGGGTTTTGGGGTTCCCGGCGGAGCAAGAGGAAGTCCGCTGGCGCCAGGCCTTTCTCGATGCCGTCTATGCCGTCCACGTAAGATGTTCCCGCGACGTCGCACTCCAGGAGGAAGATCTCCCGAAGGTACGGAAGGGGGAGCCCTCCCGCGTCGAAGGAGCCTCGGAGGAGCGCCAGCAGCCTCGTATCNGAGAGCCGCCCCAAGCGTGGCCGAAAACTCCCTCTCCGAGCCAATGAGCCTGCGCGTCTCTCGGTTGCGCTCCTCCACCCAGCCGTCATCGTCGAGCCTGCCCGCCAGATCGCAGGGGAAGCTGGTTCGAAGATCGCGGAGCTTCCCCAGGACTCCGTCGATTTGTTTCCTCAGGTGGGCCTGCATCTCCTCCCACGCCTCAAAGCCCGACTTCCCCGAGATGGACGGGTGATCTTCCAATGGCTCCACGAGGACGGCCAGTGCCCGAAGCTCCTCGATGTCTCCCCTGCCATAGGCCTCTTGCAAGCGCAGCCAGAGGAGCCGCTCACGATCGCCATGCTCGGGATGGAGGTCGGGGTGGAGTTTCAGGACCAGGCACCGGTAGATCCGCTTGATCTCCAGGCTCTCCCCGGCGCTCAGGAGGCTCCCCAGGCGGCGCCGGGCGTCCTCCACCTGCCTTCGAAGACCATCCATTTTTAGGCGCCACTCTGCGAATTCCTCGTCCATGGCACAGCGGATCCCGTCCAGGGAAGGCTTTTCTCCTCGATTGAGGGAGGCGCGAAGCATGTCGATCTCCCTGCGCGTGCGCAGGTTGTGGCACTGCAGGGTAAACAGTTCCAGCTCGAAGGCGCCGACCTTCACCGCATATTGCGCCTCGAGATTCGGGATAACGGTTCTAACCAGTTCCTCCAGCTCCGCAATGAGCTTTGCCAGCTCCTCGCGGAGGGTGCTGCAGTCCTCCCGGAGTTTGCGGGCTCGGGGATGCAATTCCACAGCGGTTTCCAGGGCGGCGCGCCCGGAAGGCGAGGATGTCGCCCAGAGATAGAAGCCCCGCATGTCTCCAAACTCGTCCACGACGCGCTCCGCGGCCTCCCGGGGATTGACCAGGGACGACAGGACGTTGAGGAATTCCTCAAAACATGGACTGCGGCGGGCCAAGTCCGCCAGCCGGCGCAGCAGATTCCCGTCCATTCAGTCAGTTTCACCGCCTGCGGGATTCCCGCCCGCTATGTGATACGCCCTTTGCTCGGCGCACTGAAAATCAATTTCCTCTGTCCTTGTGATTTCTGGAGGAAATCACAAGGTTCCTTTCCTGTTTCGTTTTATGGATCAATTTTTCAAAATCATTGGCAAACCGTGACAGGCCTGAGCCACATTGAGCCCGACTGGCTCCTCATTTACAAAGCAACTGACATTGTCGTCCATCACTCCCCCGTTCCTGGTTGACTGTGGCGATGGTCCGCATCAGGATTCCCTCCACTACGTGTAAGAGGGAGGAACCTCTGGAATCCCTTTTCGAAAAAGGGCTACCCGAGCCATGACGAAAAGGATGTCTGACAGACGGTTCAGGTATTTTACGACTTCAGGGTTCACCGGCTCCACTCTGGAAAGAGCGACAACGGACCGTTCGGCTCTTCGGGCGATGCTCCTTGCGAGATGGAGGGCGCAAACGGCTGGATTTCCTGTGGGAAGAATGAAATTCCGAAGGGGCGGGATTTCCATTGAAAGGGAATCTATGATCAGCTCCAATCCTTCCACTTGAGCAGAACCGATTTTGGGGATCTCTTTGCCCCCTGCCTCTTTTCTGTCAGGGCTCGCCAGATCGGCGCCCATGGTAAACAGCTCGTCTTGAATCGCCCTGACCGAAGAGTTGAGAGCTTCGTCGCCTGATAGGCTTGCGGCAAGGCCGAGGGCGGCGTTCAGCTCATCCACATTGCCGTATGCTTCGATTCGGAGGGAGTCTTTTCCGATTCTTTTTCCGCCGATTAGGCCGGTTTCTCCCTTATCACCCGTTTTTGTATAGATTTTCACCATTATGCCAGGGCTTTCCCCACAGCACCCCCCAACCTCGAACCTCCATAGGCGCCGGCCAAGGCGCCCGCCAATCGGGAACCGATGAAGAGAACCGCCCCTGCGAGAGGATTGCCTGCTGCAGAGGCAAGGACAAGCCCTGCCTGCTCTCCCAAAAGCCCTCCTGCCACAGTTCCCCCCAGTCCTCCGAGTATGCTCGCCCCTGTCGTCTTGGCAAGATAGATCTTGTCTCCACGGGTCAGGGCGAGGTCCCTGGTCACTTCACCTTTCGCCCTGTCTCCCTTTTCGGGCTCTTTCAGATTCCGGACCGCACCGTAAGAAAGGAGACCCACTGGACCGGAGATGATGGCCATGGCTTTCCCCGCCGCGTTTCGAGCCCGGGAGGGAGAAAGCCTTCCCGACTCCAGCTTTTTGCCCACAATGTACCGAATTCCTTCTAAGGCCAGGCCCGCAGGGGCCAGAGGCTTGAAAGAAAAGAGGGTTCCAGAAACCAGCCCAAGGCCGCCGTGAATCTCCTGGAGAGCATCTCCGTCATTCAGGCCGTTCTCCAGCTCGTGGGCGGCATGGTGAATCGTGAGGGGACCGATTACGGAACCTGCAAAATCCATCAAGGTGCGCGATCCCGGAACCTTCTCCGTCAGGGCGGCCACATCTTTTCCCGCTTGCCGGACCAGAGGGCGGTCCATCCAGCTCTCCAGGAGGCCGGGTATCTCGGATCTCCGCATGGACTCATACTTGGCGGGATTTCCCGTTTTCAGAGCTTCCGGATCGGTGTGGTAGAGCTTGTGTCCCTGGGCGAAGTCCTCGTAATGGTTGGTGGCGGCATAAATGTCTCCAGGGGCGTCCGTATCCGGGTCAAGCACATAGGGCCCTTTTCCCCAGGGACTTCGGCTGCTTATGGTGAAAAAACGGCCGATTCCGGTTGCAAGATCCTTGGTGTGACCGACCTCGTGGATCACGACTCCTTCTCCATATATGGGATCGGCCAGAGAGGACTTGTCAATCTCGATGATCCGCTCCACAAACTGCGGCCTTGCCAGGCCCGATGCCCACTCCTTGTGGAGGTTCGGGGAACCGATGATCTTCTGGACGGTCGTGACTTCACCAAGGGGCAAACGGTCCAGTGTCTTGATGACCACTTCTCGTTCGGCAGGGCTAAAATTGGATGTAGTGGGATAGATGAAACTGGGAATGGCCCTTAACCCCTTGAGCACGGCCTCCCCCGCTGTGGCCGCTTTTTGGAGAGGTGTCTTCTCGGCACGAGCCCCTGCAGCAAGACCGGCGCCGACAGGCAGGAGCGCGAGCCCGTGAGTGTCCGCCCCTTTGGGCTGCTCTACAAGGATTCCCCCGATTGCCCCGACCATGCTCGGAATCAAGAAACCGAGCATCTTGTGGGCGATGGTCATTCCGATACCCAGGGGTCCGTTGACGAAAGCGCCTCCCACGGTCGCACCCACGAGAAGACCCATCCAGGCAAGGGTCATACTCTGGACGGCTTTTGCGGCTTCTTTCCCAAAATGTTTCACGGCGCTGTCAACCCGATCAGCCCTGGTGTAAGTTCTCTCGGGAGCAGGTACCGGCTTTTCCGAGGGGGCGCTCTCCGTCCGGCTGGAAGCGTCGGCTGCGATAATGGACGGCAATGGACGCAACGGAGAAACGGTCGAATTCAAGAAAATCCTCCCCCTTTCTTCCATCACATCCTACTATAGCATACTTCCATGTGAAAAAGTAGAAAGAAAGGTAAAAGGGAGGTTAACTTTTGGAGGGATCGGGGGACGGCACGATCCGGTCTCCCTGAACCCTGAGATCACAGGCATGGGTGATGAATCCGACGACATGTTCAGCAACCCGCTCAAGATCCGATATCGTAACATTTTCCAGGGGGGTATGCAGATCCCTCTCCCCCGCGCCCACAGCGAGGCTTCGAATCATGCCCGAATTGAAGGCCTTTGTGTTTGCATCCGATCCCGCCCCGGTCATGATGGGTGCGTGTATGGGACGGGGATTTGTTCCGACATCGGCCATGGAGCGAAACACCACCTGGATCAGGGGATCTTCCTGGCTGAAGCGATACCTTAGGGATTGGGGATTGACAATCACTGAATCGTTCGTAAGATAAACATCCGTGATTTCGGTGGAATCCACGACAAAGCCGAGAGTCGGACGGGTTGAAATGTCTTCAGGCTTCAAGTGAGAAGCGCCCTGGAGCCCCACCTCTTCCCCCACTGTAAAGACCAGCTTGATTTCAGGGTGTTCCAAACCCTTCTCCAGAACCGTTTGGACCCCCTCCAGAATCTCCGCGATTCCCGCCCTGTCGTCCGCACCCAGAATGTGGGTCTCATCGGTGAAAATCTTCCTTTTGTCCATCTTGATGGCCTCGGCGGATGTGGGCGCCACAGTGTCCTGATGGGCGCTGAGGAGAACGGTGGGGGCATCGGGGACGGTGGCGGGAACCGTGGCTATGATCGTTCCCTCCCGGTTGCGAACATAAGGGATCTTCAAGTTTTCCAGACGACGGCAGATCTCGTCGCCGATTTTCTGCTCATTTCCGGAAGTCCCTGCGATTCCCGCCAGACCAAGGAAGCTCTCGACAAGCCGATCTCTGTTGACTGCGGGTGAAGGGCTTTCACGAAAAGGTATGGACTGGTAGGGTTTTTCGGAGAAGAGCCGGTTTGCAATTCTCGTCGTATCAATGAGAAATGACACCATGGGCTCTGCGATGATCTGATTGACCGCCATGAAACGATTCCAGGCGGATTTGCCCAAATGGGAATGGCTGGTTTTGACGGCCGGGCCTGCGGAGGAATCTCCGTGGCCGACCGGACGCGGCAGTCCTTCCGACAGCTTCCCTGCCGCCGTGCCAAGAAGCTCCCCTCCCGCTCTGCCCACCCCGAGCGCGTTCTCCTCGATCCCCCCTGCCACAATCCCGAGCAGAGCGCCCACAGAAGTGGACAGAACCAGACCCACCGGGCCCCCGATGAGGCTGGAGGCAAGGAAAGGGACAACCAGTCCCCCCGAGACACTGACAAGGAAAGTGCCGATGTTCTCTCCGATTTCGACGCTCTGAGTACGTTCCGGGATTCGCCCGAAAATCTTTTTCTGGACCCAATGGCTGAAATGAGGAAGGAGAGGCTCCCTGGGATCTGCGCCTGTGGGGTTGCGAAAAGGGAGCTTTACCCTTTCTCCCGATGGATCCCGGTGAAGCAGCTCTCCGAGAACCCCCTGAACAAGACCTGCCCCTGTTCCGGCGATCCTTCCCGCAATTCCCCCCAGATGTTTTCCGATTCCTATGTGCCTTTCCTCCAGGCTGGAGGCCACCATTCCGGTCAGGAGACCGATTGGTCCGATGGCCAGGCCCGTGAGGGGTGGAACAAGAAGGGCGAGGCCGATAGGGAGGGCAAGAGTCCCGAAAGAAGCCCCGAGAAGAACCCCGAGCTTTTTCCCCTCATGCTCCCAGCGATCACCCGTTTCGCCGACTGTTTCCCTGATTTCCGGAAAAGTCCGGCTCTCCCGAAGTCGCGAAGCCAGGCCGGGTGCGTGAGCTTTTCCTATCCCTTCCAATACCATCCCATGACCGTCCCCTCCATTTCTCCCATCATAGCAGAGGGGGATCAAAAAATGATCAAAATCCGCCTCAAGGATTCAAGGAAAATGCCGCCTCCCGGGATCAAAAGGCATCTCCCCTGCTGTTCCAAAGGATGGCGCTCGGTGCCGGCTAAAGGCTACAGGAGGGTGAATCGTCGTGGGAAAAAATGTCGCACAAAAGCTCATCGAATCTCATCTTGTGGAAGGTGAGATGATCCCCGAAAAGGAGATCGGCATCCGGATTGACCAGACTTTGACCCAGGATGCCACAGGAACACTTGTTATGCTGGAGCTGGAAGCCATGGGGCTGGATCGCGTGAAGACCGACTTGTCGGTCCAGTACGTAGACCACAACCTGATCCAGGAAGACCACAGGAATCCCGATGACCACCTGTTTCTGTACGGCGCCTGCCTTCGTTTCGGCATCTGGTACAGCAGAGCAGGAAACGGAGTCAGTCACCCCGTTCATCAGGAGCGCTTCGGGAAACCGGGAAAGACCCTTCTGGGCGCAGATAGCCATGCCTGTGCAGCGGGCGCCATCGGCATGCTTGCCATCGGCACAGGGGGGCTGGAAGCCGCCATGGCTATGGCAGGGCAGCCCTTTTACCTGAGAATGCCGAAGATCAGGGGCGTAAGACTGACGGGAGAGTTGCCCGATTGGGTCAGCGCCAAGGATGTGATCCTGGAGATGCTTCGCCGCCACGGGGTGCGGGGCGGTTTGGGCTTTGTTACAGAGTATCACGGCCCGGGCTTGAGATGTCTTTCCGCCATGGACCGCCATGTCATTGCAAACATGGGCGCAGAGCTTGGCTGCACGGCAACGGTCTTCCCCTCAGATGAGGAGACCAGGCGCTTTCTGAGAAGCCAGGGGCGGGAAAAGGACTGGATCGAGCTTGTTGCGGACCCTGATGCTTCATACGATGACGAGGAGGAGATCGTCCTTTCGTCCCTGGAGCCCTTGATCGCCATGCCCCAAAGTCCCGAAAATGTCGTGCCTGTCAGGGAAGTGGCGGGACAGGAGATCTACCAGGCCTACATAGGCTCATCCGCAAACCCCGGATACAGGGATTTCGCTGTCCCTGCCTTGATGGTCAAAGGGAGAAGAGTGCATGAAAGGGTCTCTCTTGACGTGAACCCCGCGTCCCGGCAGATCCTTGAAAATCTGGTCCGAGACGGCCACCTTCTTTCCCTCATCCACTCGGGCGCCCGCATTCATCAGGCAGGCTGCAACGGCTGTATCGGCATGGGGCAGGCGCCGGCTACGGACAAAATCAGCATCCGGACGGTTCCAAGGAACTTCCCTGGAAGATCGGGCACTCGTGAAGACAAGGTATGTCTGGCGAGCCCGGAGACAGCCGCCGCTTCGGCCCTTTTCGGAGTCATCACAGATCCCCGGACACTGGATATGCCCTATCCCAGAGTCTCCGAGCCGGAGAATCCGATTCTGAATACAGAGATGCTCCTCCCTCCCCTTTCCCATGAAGAGGCGCTGCAGGTTGAGCCGACAAAAGGCCCCAATATTGAGTCACTCCCCACATTTGACGAGCTGCCTTCCGATCTCGCCATTCCTGTTCTCCTCAAGGTGGGGGACGACATGTCAACGGACGAGATTCTTCCGGCAGGGGCCAGGGTGCTTCCTTACAGAAGCAATATTCCGAAAATCAGCGAATTCGCCTTTTCCGTTGTGGATGAGACGTACCACAGGAGAACCCACGATGTGCTGGAATCTGGCGGCCATGCCATACTCGGAGGAAGCAATTACGGTCAGGGCTCAAGCCGTGAGCACGCAGCCCTGGCCCCAAGGTACCTCGGACTTCGGGTGGTGATCGCAAAGAGCTTCGCCCGAATCCACAGGGGAAACCTGATCAATTTCGGGATCCTGCCACTCACACTGGAGGATGAAGAGGAATATGACCGGATCGAGGAAGGGGATGTCCTGAAACTGACAAATCTGTATCACCAGTTGAAGGACACGGATCGAGTGGAAGTTGAAAACACGACAAAGGGAACAAAATTCGCCGCCGGACACGACCTCTCGCCAAGGCAGATCGAGATCGTGACCGCCGGAGGCCTCATAAATTGGGCCCGGGCGAGCGTCTGATGAAGGAGGGAAAAGAATAAGAACATTTCTTTTCATGATGATCGCCTTTTTGCTTTTCTGCGGCACCGTCTGTGCCGGAGAAAAGCTCACCATCGCAGCCGCCTCAGACCTCCAGTTTGTGATGAAAGAGGTTGTTTCCCTCTATCGACAAAGGTCCGAGACGGACATCCAGGTTGTTTATGGCTCATCAGGGAATCTCTTTTCCCAGATCAAGGCAGGCGCCCCTTATGATCTCTTCTTTTCCGCGGACAGCGCCTATCCGAAGCTCCTTAAGAAAGAGGGAATGACCGCAGATTCTCCCAAGCCTTACGCAACGGGAAGGATCGTCCTGTGGAGCAGGAAGGACAGCGGAATCTCTGTCAAAAAAGGGATGAAGGTCCTCCTCGACCCGAAAGTGAAGAAAATCGCCATCGCCAATCCGAGGCACGCCCCTTACGGCAAGAGAGCCAGGGAAAGCCTCAAGTACTATGGCTTATGGGAGAAGATCCAGGGGAAGATCGTCCTGGGAGAAAACATCTCCCAGACAGCCCAGTTTGTCCACACAGGCAACGCCCAGGTGGGAATCATCGCCTTGTCTCTGGCCCTGGCGCCTGAAATGAAAAAAGAGGGAGCTTATCTCCTCATCCCCGCAAGGAGCCACAAGCCCCAGGAGCAGTCCTTCGTCATCCTGAAGGGAGTGAAGACGGAAGAAGCGTATAGATTTGCAGAGTTCACAAAATCAAAGGAGGCAAGGAGGCTCTTCAAGATCTACGGCCTGAGCCTGCCGGCCAAAGAAAAGGATCTCTCCAGATGAACCGGCTTCGGGGAAAGATCGTCAAGATAGAATCAACAGGCCTCATGTCTTCCGTGGATGTGAAAGTGGGGGAAGACGTTTTCTCCGCCTTCGTGCTGGAGACGCCCCCCACCTGCGGCTACCTGCGGGAGGGAGGGGAGGTCTCGCTCCTTTTCAAAGAAACGGAAGTCTCCCTTGCCAGGGAATTCACCGGGATAATCAGCATCGGAAACCAGATGGAAGGCACGGTCTCAAGAATTGACCTGGGAAAGATTCTTGGTCTGGTCGAGCTTGATTACCGCGGAACGACTGTCGGAGCAATCACGAGCAAGAGTGCAGTCACTGCCCTTGACTTGAAAAAGGGCGACAAGGTCCGGTGGCTCCTCAAGAGCAGCGAGCTCTCACTCATGGAGGTGTAGATGTCCTACGATTTCGGCCCGATTCTCCTGACTTTCAGGCTTGCTTCCGCCACCACCGCGATTCTTCTTATCCTGGGAATCCCCCTTGCCTCCTGGCTGGCATTCACCCGATTCAAACTCAAGGCGGTCATAGAGACCGTTGTTTCCATGCCTCTTGTGCTGCCACCTACAGTTATCGGCTTTTATCTTCTGCTCGTACTGGGGCATAACGGTCCTGTCGGGAGGCTGGCAGAACAGCTCCTCGACTTGAAGCTGGTCTTTTCCTTTGCCGGCCTTGTCGTCGCGTCTGTCCTGTACAGTCTCCCCTTCATGGTTCACCCCCTGCAGGCGGGCTTTCAGGGAATCCCTTACAGCCTTGTCGAGGCATCCTATGTCCTCGGAAAATCCAGGATCCATACCCTTTTTCGCGTCCTCTTACCCAACATGATTCCAGCCATCCTCACGGGAATCGTGCTCAGCTTCGCCCACACGATCGGTGAATTCGGAGTTGTGCTCATGATCGGGGGAAGCATCCCAGGCGAAACCCGTGTGGCATCTATCGCCATTTATGACGAGGTGCAGGCCCTCAACTACGGTGAAGCCAACTTCCACGCCCTGGTCCTCTTCGCAGTCACTTTCGCCATCTTGCTTATGGTCTATTTCGTGAACAAGAAACTCCTGAAGCCGCTTAAGGAGTGAAAATGATAGAGCTCAAAATACGAAAGCCCCTTTTCATGCAGGAAGGCGTGACCGATCTTCTCGTGGACCTGGAGATCCAGGAAGGAGAATTTGTCACACTTTTCGGCGAATCGGGAACAGGAAAAACGACCCTTCTTCGGATACTGGCGGGCCTCACGGGCGCCTCGGAGGGGCGCGTCGCGGTGGGCGGCGAGACCTGGTATGACGGCGAGAAGAAAATCCATCTCCCACCCCAGAAGCGAAGAGTGGGGTTTGTTTTCCAGGATTACGCCCTCTTCCCGAACATGACGGTAAGGGAAAACCTGGAATATGCTTTAGAAGACGGCAAGGAAAAGACGCTGGTCGCTGAGCTTCTAGGAATGCGGAGATGCGCGCAAGACTCCAGGAAGAAATCCTCAATGTCCACAGGCGATATGGGGTCACAACCATACTGGTAAGCCACGATCTCTCGGAGATTTACAAGCTGTCCACAAGGGTTCTAATCCTCGAAGGGGGCAGGATCGTCAAATCGGGAAAACCCGCCGACATATTTGCCGAGAAGAAAATCAGCGGCAAATTCAAATTCGTCGGTGAAATTGCTTCCATTGAAAGAGACGATGTCATCCACATCATAACCGTCCTGGTCGGGAACAATGTGATCAAGGTAGTCGCAACAGAAGAAGAGCTGGCAGATCTGGCCGTCGGCAACAGGGTGATCATCTCCTCCAAAGCCTTTAATCCGATTCTGATGAAGGCATGAGGAATCCGCCGCTCTTGAGATGCTTCAGGCTGAGACCTGATTCGCAACGGGCGCGGGTTAAGGGACTCTAGAAAATCTTGTGAAGAACGCCTCCGACTTTTTTTCCGATATTCTCTCCAACGTCCCCGATCTTCTTTCCGACCGCCTTCGTAGCGCCTCCAACCTCTTTGGCGGCGGCCCCGACATCCTTTCCAACTTCTTTCGCAGCGCCTCCGACCTTTTTCCCAATGTCTTTCGCAGCGCCGCCGATCTCGTGTCCAATTTTCTCCCCAACTTTGCCGCCTGCGAAGGCGCCTGCAGCGCCGCCGATTATGGCGCCCGCAGCGCCGCCAATGGCTGTGCCGACTCCGGGTGCAATGGCTGTTCCTATGGCCGCGCCTGCCGTACCTCCTAATTTAGCCCCTGCAAGCCCGCCGGCTATGGCGCCGCCTGTTTTCCCTACGGCTTCACCCGTCTTTTCGGCCTTCTGTTTTTCTGTCAGCTTGGGGTCTGTCTGGGCTTTATAAACATCAAGTCCGCCTTCCGCCACAGTCAGCACGGCGCCTGCTACACCCGCCACTTTCCCCACTTTTGAAACAACGGGTCCAGCGTCGCGCAACGCAGAACCTGCAGTTCCCAGGGTCTTCCCGGATTCCTCCAGAGCACCCGCCGATTTAGAAGCACCCGCCGCTACTTTCGAAGCTGCCCCGGTTCCAGTAGCTATATCTTTTCCCGTGTCTACTTTGTCTTCGATCTCCTGCTCATCAGGGACCCCTTTCTGGATAAGGGGGCTGGGCGCAAAAATGTCCGAACTATCATCAGTCAACTGATTGTCGGGCAACTGGATCGGCCATGGGCCGAAATGCAGCATCTGTTTCCACAGTTGCGTAACATCCGTCCCCGGGTGTAGACCTGAAAAAGAATAAGGTTTCACAGGAAAGATCGGGTCTCCCATTACATTGCCTCCTCACGTTCTCCGTATCTGACGCCATCATACCCTGCAGCCTTAACTTCCTTCTCTCAGATCCTTCACAGCCAGGTAACAGCACGGCAGAAATTGTAAAAACCGTGTAACTACTCAGGTAGTCAGGAGTCAGAATGCAGGAGTCAGAATGAAGAGGTGAGCAAGCTGTTGGAGGCCTATTCGCAGGCTATTCTGAATTCTGACTCCTGAATCCTGTCTACCTTGGTAGTTACGGGCCAAGAGGTAATCCCCCCCTCCTGAGGAACATGGTCTGAAACCATCGCAGACACATCGGATCAAGGGAGGATGCTCCATGGCTCACCCAATGGCAGGAAAAAAGGGTCTTCAGGTAATCAATCCTTACTATTTTCAGCAGGAGTTTCATGCTCCCCCACTTCCCCTGGCAGGGGTGAAATTCGGCACTTCCGGCCATCGCGGGAGACTTGGAAGCGGCTTTTCGGAACGACACGCGGAAGCCATTGCTCAGGCGGTGGCGAGAATGCACGAGGAAAGGGGCATCAAGGGCCCCATTCTCGTGGGTGGCGATACGAGGCTTGTATCGAGGGCCACATCGGTCATCTGCGCGGAGGTGCTTGCGGCCAATGGGTTCTCCGTAATTCTGGCCGATGGGCCTCTTCCCACACCTGTCTTCTCCTCCGAGATCCTGGCCGGAACGGCGGTGGCATCCCTGAACGGAACCGCTTCACACAACCCGCCGCAGGACATGGGGCTGAAATACAATCCATCTCACGGAGGGCCTGCGGAAACCGAGGTCACAGGCTTGATCGAAGCCTATGCCAAAGAATGCCTTGCCGATCCCGGAAGAATCAGACGAATCCCCCTCAAGACGGCGGAATCGCAGGGACTTGTGCTCCACAGGGATCTGATCCGCCCCTATCTTGAGCGTCTCTCCAGGATTGTTGATCTCGTTTGCATCAAGGAGTCAGGTCTTCGAATCGGCATACATCCTCTGGGAGGGGCTTCCATTCGGTACTATGAGACTCTGAGAGAGGAATTCGGCCTGGAGAATCTGGAGATTGTTGACACCACCCTTGACCCCACTTTTGGATTCATCCCCCTTGACCATGATGGCCAGATCCGCATGGATCCGTCCTCTGTTTATCCCATGCGCCCCCTCTTGGATCTCCTGGAAAAAGGAAAATATGACTTCGTCGGAGCTTCCGACCCGGACGCAGATCGCTTTGGCGTCGCAACAAGGGAAGCAGGCCTCTTGTCCCCGAATCACGCCCTTTCCATTGTTTTTCACTATCTCCTGAACCACCGCCCTGCCTGGCCGGAATCCCTCGGAGTCGGCAGGACCATCGGCACCACTCACCTGGTGGACAGGATTGCCGCCGCTCACGGTCGCCCTGTGGATGAGGTCAATGTGGGTTTCAAATACTATGTGCAAGGACTGCGAGAGGACAGATATGCTCTTGCCGGTGAGGAGAGCGCGGGCCTTTCGGTGTACAGATGGGTCACCGAGAAGGACGGGATACTGGCGGTCTTGCTCCTGGCTGAGGTAATGGCCAGAAGCGGAAAGGACCTTTCAAGCATTTACAAGGAGCTGATCTCCCGATATGGAGAGCCCTTCTATCGGAGAATAGACGTTCCTGCAGACGAGAAAACCCGCTCCAAAATAAAGAGCATGAAAGCTTCGGATATCTCCGGAATCCAGTCTCTCGTGGGAGAAGAAATCGTAAGAATCAGGGATACGGACGGAATCAAGATCTACACGGAAAATGCCTGGGTCCTGGCTCGGCCTTCTGGCACAGAGCCCATCGCAAAGCTCTATGCGGAGACCTTTAGAGGCCCGGACCATTTGAGGCAGATCCTCATAGAAGGAGGCGAGCTTTTCGGGCTGGAGACGAGGAGCCTGGTTTGAGAGGATTGCGGGAGGAAAATCAATCTTCCTGTCCCTGGTCATTTGATTCTCCGCCTATCTGTGTGGTATAATAAGAGAGATTTCTGTCAAAGAAAATAACAGAGAGGTAAGGCATGTCGGATCCTACTCAAAGCCGCAGAATTATCCTGACGTATGAAGATTATCTTTCCCTTCCGGATGACCGTAATCGCTATCAAATTCTTGAAGGAGAACTTGCCGTGGCTCCATCCCCCAGCGTAAGACACCAGAAAGTCTCCCGGAATCTCGAACTTGTTCTCTTTTCCCATGTGAAAGCCCGCCATCTCGGCGAAATTCTCTATGCCCCTGTGGATATCGTGCTCGATGATATCAATATCGTTGTACCTGACATGGTTTTCGTTTCAAAAGCCAGAGAATCCTTCATCAAGGACAAGAAAATCGCGGGGTCGCCCGATCTCATCATAGAGATCCTTTCTCCTTCCAGCCTCCGCTATGACAGAATAAGCAAAACCCAGATTTACGCGAAACACGGGGTTGAATGGTATTGGATTGTGGATGCCGATCATCAGACTATAGAAGAGTATCACCTTGAAGATCATGCTTACAAAATTGCCGGAACTTACGAGAGGGATGCTCTTTTCTGTCCTCAGATCTTTCCGGAGCTCCAAATCCCGCTTTCCCAGGTGTGGGCATAATCCCGGCCCCCTGAAGAACCTGGTCGGCTCAAAACTGCTGAATCAGACGCACTGAGTAGAATAAGCCCCACTGGATTTTCTCGGCTCCTCGGGTTGTGCAGGGGGTCCGGGCACCTGTGGTTGTTCTTCCTGGATCTGTCGCGATCGAAAAGAATGAGGAACAGACAGAGAGACCTGGGCTCCGATAGACAGCGCATCTGACAATCTGAGGCGAGCCCAGACTTTTGACTCAAAGCTGATTGCGGAAGCGAGTATTCCTGAAGAGCCTGGTGCGGTAGTTCCGCACGCCAGGATCCGTGAGGGGGCGGTCGGGTAACTGGCCGTGCTACCTCGATCCCCTTTCCGAGCCCCCCCTCTTTTGCGGTCGGGGCGCCAGTTGGGGGGGAAAACCCATCCAGGGGGGGAGAGCTAAATTTGGCCGTGTGCCTTGCGAAGTCATCGTTTGCTAACCAGTGAAAGTCTGGTCACGGTAATTGCCAGAGAGCCGTGTAGCAGACTCCCAGTGCCTCGGGTGACCGGGAGTGCTGAAGCGGAGTAAC
>JACPDT010000113.1 GCA_016183865.1 Armatimonadota bacterium
ACAACGAGGAGGGTATCGTGCGGTTTTATGTTCTCTTTGATCTCAGCGAGTTCCTGCATCAGGTCGTCAGCGATGTGGAGGCGGCCAGCGGTGTCAATCAAGACGCAGTCACGGCCATTGGAAAGGGCATGTTGCAAAGCCCCTTTACAAATCTGCAAAGGAGTCACCTTCTCCCCCATCGAGAACACGGGTATGCCCAACTGGTCTCCGAGAACCTGAAGCTGTTTGATGGCCGCAGGGCGCTGAACATCAGAGGCCACAAGGAGAGGATTCTTTCCCTGTTCCTTGAGGTGAAAAGCCAGCTTTCCCGTCGTGGTCGTTTTCCCCGACCCCTGAAGGCCCACGAGCAGATAAATGCTGGGAGGGGAGGGAGCTGCTGCCAGCTTCGTGTGGGAAGGTCCGAGGAGCTCCACAAGCTCATCATGAACGATCTTGATGACCGCCTGCCCCGGGGTCAGGCTTTCCAGAACCTCTTTGCCGATGGCCTTCTCTTTTACCCTGGCCACGAAATCCTTGACCGCCTTCAGGCTCACATCGGCCTCAAGTAAGGCGATACGGACCTCCCTCAGCGCCTCCGCCACGTCGGCTTCCAGGAGCTTGCCCCTGGAGCGCAGGCGCCGGAAGATCTGATTGAGCTTGTCCGTAAGGGCTTCAAACATGACAGAAAACTACCTTTGCAGGATGCTTAGAGTTGCCTTTCTCACTTTCTTCAAGTGGTCATTGGTCTTCTCGAGACTCATCTCGATGGTGTTCAGGATGGACTCCACGACTTGGACTTCTTCTTTTGTAGGCATATCTTTCTACCTCCCTCATCTTAAGTGACCGCTCAATCCGGACGCACCTGTCTGCGAGGACGCGTACGGTTAAGAATCTCGGATATGGCCAGCATGTAACAATCGTCATCGCCGCTTCGATCCTTGATCCAGATTTGGATCAAATGACGAATTGCCTCAAGCATCTTGGCTGCCTCGGTGAGCTTGAAATAGTCCTGCACGCTGATGGATACATACTCCCGCTCCCGCCTTTCAAATTCTGCGAGAACCTGCTGGGGGTTGATGTTCGGATCCCTCAACGCCTGGGCAAGCTCAATATACGTCCTGTCACGAGCCCAATCTGAATTTTTCGAATGTTGCTTTTCATTCTTTTCCAATGACCCCATAGCCTGTAATGATTCTTTCAAAGGCAATCCTTCTCCTGCAGAGCGGACGCAAGCTCCGTGCCTCACAGGAACAAGAGGGCGATAGAGAGCCCTGCCAGTCCCGCAACGGTTATCCAACAGACTACGTTGTAAAAAGGCCCGTTCACATGGGCGCCCATCAGTTTCCGGTCATTCACAAGGCCGAGCATGAAAACCAGGATCACCGGCAAAAGAATGCCGTTCAGGAATTGGGAGAAAAACATTACTTTCACAAGGGAAACGGGTAACAGAATTGTGCTTGCACCGATCACGATGAGGGCGGTATATAACCCGAAGAAGACCGGAGCCTCCCACAAACGCTTCCCCACGCTGGACTCCCAGCCGAAAGCCTCGCAGATTCCGTAGGAGGTGGAAAGTGGGACAATGACGGCCGCAAGGACAGAAGCCCCGAGCAACCCTGTGGCAAAGAGCCACTCAGCGTGGTGCCCCGCCAATGGCTCAAGGGCCCTTGCCGCATCCTGGGGCATTACTATATCTTGTCCGCCGCCCGATTGACACAAAGTCAGGGCGGAGCAGAGAATGATGAAAAAGGCGATCACACCGGTCAAAATCGAGCCCACCCAGACATCCAGTTTCTCGTATCGGTACGTCTTCTCCGTGATCCCCTTGTCCGCCACCATGGACTGAAGGAAAAACTGCATCCAGGGCGTGACCGTTGTTCCCACAACAGCAATCATCACTTTGACGAAATCGGCGCCTGGAGTGAAAGTGGGCAGGACGCATGCCCGTATCACTTCCTTCCAGGGGGGATGAAGGATAATGCCGCAAACCACGTATCCCAGATAGCCCAAACATATCGTCAGGAGAAACTTCTCCAGCCCCCTGTATGTTCCGAGAACAACCACCGCCCACAGTAAGAGCGAAACAAGAGGGATGCTGACGGTGCGGCTTATGTGAAAGATTTCCAGGCTCCCGGCGATACCCGCAAAATTTGCGATGGTAGTGAAAAGGTTCGCGATCAGGAGGACGGCCATGGCGAAAAGGGTCCAGCTCACCCCATAGCGCTCCCTTATCAGATCGGAGAGCCCCTTTCCCGTGACAGCCCCCATCCGAGCGCACATCTCCTGTACGATCAGGAGAACGATCGTGCTGAGCGTAAGAACCCACAGAAGCCGAAACCCATATCTGGCGCCTGCTATGGAATATGTCAAGACCCCGCCTGCATCGTTGTCGGCAAGCGCAGTGACGATCCCGGGGCCGACTACGGCAAGGAGGAGAAGAAAATGTTTTCTGAACTTTCGAAAAAAAACGCCCATAGGGCCTTGTTCGTTCGAGGACAGGGCAAAACCTCCGCCCCTTGACCCCATTTACATGAGGGGGTGGTTGTGGTACAATGTCAATGTATTCGTGATGGGGGGCCATAGATACGGAAGCGAAACTCGATATCGGCGGACTGGTTCTGGGGTTCACATCGAAAAGAGTAGTTCCACTCTTTTACGAAACCAGATATCTTCCTTTCCGGACGACCAGGGAGCCTGAGTGGAGGTTTCGTATCCGCATCGCCAGAGAAGACTCCGGGTTTCGCAAGGGTCCCACGCCGGACATTCAATGGGGGGGCGGCCAGTTCAGGCTGGAAAGCGAAAATTTCGCAGCCCATCTGTCCCTCGTGGACCAGTCGGGCGACCTCGTGCTTCGGGGTTCCTTCTGGCCCCTGGAGAGGGCGCTGAAAGTCTGCATGAGTCTGATCATGGCCCACAAGGATGGCTTCCTTCTTCACGCGAGCGGTCTGATCTACAGGGGCTTCGGTCTTGTCTTTTCCGGTAGATCCGGAAGCGGAAAGACCACGATCACCGGTTTGTCCAGGACATGTCCCATACTGAGTGACGACATCGTAGCAATCCGGCGTCGGGGAGAGACATTTCTTGCTTTTGGAACCCCCTTCGGCGGCGCAGAAGAAATCGTGCACGGAGGAGCGCAAATGAAGGCTTGTTTCTCCTTGAAAAAGGGAAAACATCCCCTTTTGACCGCACTGGCGTCCCTGTCAGCCCTCAAGGATCTTCTCAAGAATATTCTCTCACTGCCGCAGAACGGCCCTACGGCGGGAAGACTCCTTGAGACCGCCCGGGAGTTTACCCGAAGAATCGAGTGCTATGTCCTGACTTTTCCACCTGACCCATCTTTTTGGAAACTGATCGAGGCGTTATGAGCAAAGAAGTCGTGAACCCGATCCGAAACGGACAGGTGGCCTGGAGAATCATCGAAGGCAGGGCTTTGTTGATTACGCCCTGGGACAGTATGATGCACGCCCTGAATGAGGCGGCGACGGCCATCTGGCAGTATCTGGACGGATCATGTAAGGAAAGTGACATTGCGGCGGCGATTGCCGAGCAGTTTGATGTGCCCTTGGCCGAGGCTGAATCGGATGTGAGAGGGTTCCTTCAAGAGCTCCTTTGAGATTACCCATCGGTGCAACCTGAAGTGTTTTCACTGCTATCTCGAAAACAACCACAAGAGGAATCCCCACGAGCTCACCCTTGATGAGATCAAACAGGCTCTTGACGAGCTGGCTGAAATGGGCGCCTTGTTGCTGACCATTACCGGGGGGGAGCCGCTCGTGAGGCGGGATTTCTTCGAGATTGCCCGACATGCAAGAGAAAAGAGGTTCGCCGTGATCCTGTTTTCTTCCGGCACGTTGATCCGCGAAAGAGAGGCAGACCGGATCAGGGATCTTTCCCCTCTCAGAGTGGAGATCTCCGTCCACGGAGCAGAGGCCGAGACCCATGACTCCATAACCGGTGTCAGGGGCTCCTATGAGAAAGCGTGGCATGCCGTGCGACTCCTGAAAAAAAGGGGAATCAGGGTTTACCTGAAAGGGCCTTTGATGGACCGAAATTGCCTGCAAGCCGTCCGGATCCGGGAGCAGACAAGAGAAGAGGGTCTGGAATGCGGGTTCGATACGATAATAGTCCCGAAGAATGACGGAAGCCCTGGGGCCGTGGGGCACAGGATGCGCCCCGAGCAGCTCAGGGACTTGATGGAAAACGAGATCCTTTTTCCACCTGAGAAGCTCCGGATCTTTCCGACGGATCCGGAGGGACCTCCATGCAAAGCGGGACACAATTCCCTGCACATTGGCCCTACAGGGGACGTCATGCCCTGCATGCAACTCATGACGGTAGCGGGAAATGTGAGAGAGGGGACGGTCAGGGAAATCTGGAGGAATTCCGTTTTCAACGAGATCAGATCCGTGAAGGGCACCGATATCGCGGTCTGCAGAGACTGTCATATCAGAGATTTCTGCGGACGGTGCCCTGGAATCGCTCAACTCGAGGATGGAGACCCGCTGGGTCCCTCAAGAATCGCCTGTATCCACGCCCGGATCGCCTCAGACCTTTATCACAGGCGAAAAGGGGCCTGGTGGAGAAATATGGGCCCCACTTTTCATTCAGGAGTGAAACCATTGTGACCAAAACCGCAGGCAAGAAACCCTACGAAAAACCGCGGATCGAGTCGGATCACATCTTTGAGGCCATGGCTCTGATTTGCGCAAAATGCCAGAAGGGGACGTGTGACGCCAATCAAAAGTGCTCATTCAACCCGGGTTGTTTCAGCAGACGACTGTGAATAGTAACTACTCAGGTAGTCAGGAGTCAGAATGAGGACGTCAGCAAGCTGTTGGAGGCCTATTCGCAGGCTATTCTGAATTCTGA
>JACPDT010000118.1:0-4071 GCA_016183865.1 Armatimonadota bacterium
TCCAGCCGCCATTGGTCACGATAAGCTCCATGTGCAAGAGTGCAATCTCCAGCCTCTCGGACAGGGAGGGGGGCGAGGCGTTCCCCCCGGCGAACCGTGAGGCGCACTCCGAGAAAAGCCAGGGAAATCCAAGAGCGCCCCTGCCGATCATGACTGCATCACAATGAGTTTCACGGATCAGTTTTTCCGCGTGATCCGGACTGGTCACATCACCGCTTCCGATGACAGGGATTGAGAGTTGAGCCTTCAGGGCTGCGATCATGCCCCAATCCGCCTGTCCACTGTAGCCCTGTCGGCTTGTTCTCGGATGAATCGCGAGTGCCGCAACTCCCACCTCCTGGGCGATGCGGGCAACCTCCGGCGCCGTTATCTGAGAATCGTCCCAGCCCTTTCGAATCTTGACGGTTACAGGGATTGACACCGTGCGAACCACGGCTTCCAGGACCCGGGCCAGTTGCGGTAAATCCCTGGTAAGGGCGGCCCCGCCCCCGCACCGGGCGACTTTCGGCACAGGACACCCCAGATTGATGTCCACCGCATCGGCGCCCGCGTCTTCCACCATGCGGGCTGCCTGAGACATGACCTGCGGATCCCCGCCCATGATCTGAACGCTGATCGGGTGCTCCCATTCGGCAATCTTGAGCATCTTCGAGGTCCGGAAGTTTCGCTCCACGAGGGCCCTGGAGCTGATCATCTCCGAGTAGAGGAGGCCGCAGCCGAACCTTCGTGCGATAAAGCGATAGGCGGAATCGGTGATGCCTGCCATAGGCGCAAGCACAATGGAGCTGGGCAGAGACATGGAACCGATCTTCACGGGTTTCGAGCTCTGTGGCAGGGGATCGTGGGGGAAAACAGAAACCATGGTACTACTCAAATGGGGCGATGACCCACTTCATGAACTCTTCCTGCCATCTTCTTTCCCTGGGATCGGAAAACTCACCCGGAAGATCAAAACGATTCTGCCGCGAATCGAATACCATGTTCTCGTCCAGGAAGAGGTAGTTTGCGTCCACCTCTTCAGGATACTGCTCCTGGTATATCTTGCTGTAACGGACTTTCAGGTAGTCTTTGAGGACCCTGGCCTTGTCGGAGAGCAAAGTCAATCCCCCCCGGACAGACGCCTCTTGAGCCGGGTGCGGAGCTCCAGGTATGTGGCCTCTGTGATCTCTCCAAGAATAAACCGCTCTTCCAGAATATCGAGGAGCTTCTTGTTCTTCTCTTCCTCCGGAAGCCTGGATGTTCTTGGCGCAAGTCGGGATGGAGCCGGAGACTCCGGCAGGCGCCTGGTGGCGGGCGCTCGCTTTTCTGTCTTTTTTTCGGGCTCCGGTTCCCCTTTTTCCATCGTCTTTTTGGCCTTTTCCAGCTCTTTCTTGCGCCGCTCGTATTCCTTCTGTGAGATGGTGCCTGTCACATAAGCCAGATTGGCTCTCTCCATGGCCCGAAAAAGTCCGATCTTGTCAACAGCGGGGATTTCCGCGAGCTCCGGAGGGGCGGGCGGACGGCTTTCCTTTGGCGAAGTTTCAGGGAGGCGCTCCAGTGTGAGAGACTGCGCCAGCTCCTGGACTTTCATCTCGGAAAGCTTATCCCTTTCCCTGAGGGAGCGCTCCTCCTCCTTCTGAGCCTGCACCTTGTCCAGTGCCAACTGCTTTCTGGCAACCGTTCCCTTGATCCACCGACGCCAATCCACCGGCAGGCTCTCGAGGGTGGAATGGACAAGGTGCAACTGAGTTCCCCTGCCTCTGTAAAAAGCGGTGACAATATCGTCATCATCCTTGAAGAAGACACGATAAGGGATCCCGATCTCCTCCAGCACGTCTAAATCCACCTGGTGGACCACCTCATCTTCGAAATCCTTGAGAATCAGAAGGTTTCCCACGTGGAATGCGATGATCTTGCGACCGATGTGCAGCAACTGATACTCGGCAGCAGGCGGATTGATGTGATATTGCTTTCCCCGAGGATCTATGATGCGCATCCGGAGCTCGTCCCCTTCCTCCACATCGAAAAGAACAGCCCCTTGCTCGTTGACTCTGAGATCTCTGAAAGTCATGTCATTGATCGTGACACGATACATGCTCTCCTTGTCAGGGAGGGCATAGGCCAAAAGCTTGACTTTCTCCCCCATCCCATCCCCGACGGGCCTCGTGCGCTCGGCTACAGCCAGATACTTGAGATTTCGGGAAAGGTCCCAGCGAATGTCCAGGTTCTGTCTGACGACAAGGAAATTCCGGAGCGAGGTCTCCACTTCCGTGTTGAGATCAAAGAGGACAAGCTGATAAATCAGGGCGCCCGACGCATCCTTTCCTCTTTTTTTCTCATGACCGGAGACAAGGGCAAACAAGTTTTCCGAGGCATCGGAGCGGACGGTAATTTTCTCCAGGCACAGAGCCTTTCCCCAGGCATCCATGCGAATCTTTCCAAGAACGGTTGAATTTCGAGCCAGGGCGACCCTCTGGTATTTGGCCAATGGCGAAAGATCAGCAGTAGAGGTTCCTTCTCCCCGTGCCGACCCGGCCGTGAAGGTGAGGACACCTTCTTCAGTGCGAACGGCCAGGCAGCCATTGTTTCCGACACCGACCGGCACCCAGCCCAGGGAATCGAGGTCCTTTTCCAGAATGAGGTTGGAATCCCGAAAAACCGAGAGAGTGCTCCCCTGTCGCATGGCAAAAAACTTCATGTTCGGGCTTGCAATCATGCCGTCTTGCGGAATTCGAAATCGCATGGTATCTGGTTTCGCTTCAGCCGGTTTCTTTTCCTCTTCCCGGTTCTCACCTCGCACCCCAGGGGTAGGTTCGGTCCGGAAGCAGGCGGTGGGTCTCCAGAGGGTGTACATGATTTTCAGCTACACCCATCTCCAAATCCCTGTTGACGAAAAGCCGATTTTGTGGTATATTCTTATTAGATTTCGGCATCACGGAACACGGTGAGAATCCGTGGCGGACCCGCCGCTGTGATGGGGACGGAAGGCTGTCTGAAGCGCGTGTGCGCGGTCACTGCAGGGGTTTACCCCTGCGGGAAGGCTGAGCGGCTTCCGGATGATCCGAGCCAGAAGACCTGCTGAGATCTGGAAAAATGACGGAATCTGAAGGTAAAGGGTTCCGACGGACTTTTTGTGTGTCTGTCGGAGCCCTTTTCTTTTTCCGGCGTTCACACGAGAGATGGAAAGGAGGTGCGACCATGAAGAAGACCGGAACCAGGGAGGTCATTTCCTACCGCAGGAAGTGCAAGGCAACGGGAACAGGGTTGTCCCATTACGGAAATAGGAGGACTGAGAATGCGCAACACCCCTCTTCCGGACTCCCCCGCCGCCCGCGACCTGCCCCCTGCTGCATCCCCAGCCCCCCACCCGACCTCCCCCCCGGCGGGGGGAGGCAGGAGGGTGGATGTCGGGTGGAGGGGGACCGGAAGAGGCGGGAGGGAGCGAGAGAACATCGAGGTAGAATCAGCAAGGTCTGCAGGCGGAGCAGCCCCATCACGGGGCCGCTTCGCCAATACGGGAAACGGCCCAACTTTTCAGCTCATTGACATCGGGCACAGAAGCTACATGGCTCTGGTTGATCCGGATACCGCGTTCTGGGCTCTGATCAAGTCCCATAAGCTTGGCAAAATGCTGGCAGACGGTCACCTTCTGAGGGAATACCGGAAAAAGTCCCTGGAATTCTCCCAGGAGATGGATGTTCTCCGATTTGGACTCAAGCCGTCCGCTGTCTATATGAACCCCACGGAGCGCTGTAACCTGAACTGTCGCTACTGCTACATCCCTGAGGAGATGAGGAGCAATGGACAGCACATGTCCGAGAGCAAGCTCGCCGAGGCGCTCACCCTTCTCAAGGCATATTTCGCGACAACTGTCCCGGAGGGCGCACTGCCTCAGATCGTTTTTCACGGTTCAGAACCCTTGCTCAACAAAGAAGCAGTGTTCGGAGCAATCGAAAGGTTCAGCGGGGATTTTCGTTTCGGCGTACAGACCAACGCAACCCTTCTGGACGAGGAAGCCATGGAATTTCTGACCGCCCGGGGGGTGGGAATCGGCATATCCCTCGACGGCCATACGGCGTCTGTCGCGGGCCG
>JACPDT010000118.1:4104-14724 GCA_016183865.1 Armatimonadota bacterium
AACCGGGTGGTTTCGGTGATGGAGCGTCTCTCCGGTTATAGAGGCTTCAATGTAATCTGCACAGTCACCAGGGAGAACATGAGGCATCTCACTCAAATCGTGGACTTCTTTCACGGGCACGGTGTGGCTGTGTGCCTCCTTAACCCCGTGCGCTGCACCCGACAGGGGGCGCGGGACATCAGGCCGACCGATTCGGCCCTTGCAAGACATTTCCTGGCCGCCCTCGACAGAACGCGGGAGCTTCATGAAAAGACCGGCAGGAAACTTGTTGTGGCAAACTTCGCCAATATACTGATAGGCATCGTGGCGCCCACGGCAAGAAGACTCATGTGCGATATTTCCCCGTGCGGGGGGGGAAGGTGCTTTTTCGCCCTTTCCGCCAAAGGGGATCTCTTCCCCTGCAGCGAGTTCATAGGTCTGCCCCATTTTGCGGGAGGCAACATTTTCAAGGATGACATCGGAAGAGCGCTCGAGAGCGCGGCCTTCACCCGGGTAACGGGCAGAAGGATCGAAGATATCGAGCCTTGCAATCGCTGCGCCATCCGCCATTTCTGCGGTTCCCCGTGTCCCGCCGAAGCCCACGAGATGAATGGGGGCATGCATCGAACGGGAGCTTTTTGCGAGTTCTACGAGGAGCAGGTCCGATACGCCCTGAGGGTCATCGCGGACGACCAGGAAGAGTCCTATCTTTGGGATGGATGGGACAAGGGCACCAGGGAGTCCTTTGCCTTGCGCCATCTTGCGTTGTAGCGAGAAGTGTGCTATAATAAGGGCGGAATCCAGTGGAGATCCGCCCTTAGTTCAAGTCTCTTCGGGACAGGGATCTTCCGCCTTTTTGACTCGCTCGGTCCCCTGAATTCCAGCCGTTCGCCCCCGGAACGGAAAGGCAAGCTTTCTTGTCCGGATCGGGTTTGAGTCTGTACCCATATTTTGGCAGGGCTCTGGTATTCTATTTTCAGGGAGGTTTCTCAACCTTGGTCAAGAGATGCTTTGATGTGATTTTCGGTCTTCTTCTGTGTGTATACTGCTCCTCTCTCGCAGCTTCCGCACAGGCGGGGGCGGTTCAATACGGAAAACAGGTGGTGTTGGGGGTTCCTGTGGACGTGGTACGGGTGGACTTGAATTCCAGGCACATCCTGGTAACACCTGAGCGCCCTCTCAGTTTTCCTCACTTTTCTTCCCGAGGAGCAAGGGGTGGACACCGGGCAGAATGAGCCGGTCCCTGGCGCGGATGCGTACAAGACGGAGAGCCTTCCTGTGCAGAGTCCTCCGAAGGTTGGGTACCGCAAAACACGGGAGAAATACCCCGCGGAACGTTTTTCGAGCATGATTCGGCGCCTGAACCCCATAGCAGCCATCAATGGGACCTATTTTGACACCATAACCAAACGGCCTGTAGGCACAATCGTAATCAATGGGCAACTCGTGCATGTGGGGGACAGGGGAACCGCAATGTGCCTGGATTCCAACAACAGGGTCGAGTTCCTGCTGACCAGTGGCATTCCCGGTACGGCCATGGATTGGACGCGCTACCGAACCGTGATATCCACCGGACCCACCCTTGTGCGCAACGACCGGATCTACCTCTATCCCAGGGCGGAAAAATTCAAGGATCCTGCCGTCTATGCGAGGGCAAGACGCTCTGCAGTGGGCGTAACAATGGAGAACAAGCTTCTGCTGGTGACCGTGAAACGCAAAATCACCCTACGCCAGTTGGCCCGCATCATGAAGGCGCTGGGCGCCAGAGATGCCGTGGCCCTGGATGGTGGAACATCAAGCGGATTATACTATCGTGGAAAGATGGTCACAAAACCCGGGCGGACCTTGACCAATATACTCTCCGTCTATGAAACGCCATCCCCTGCGCTGTCTCCCGGTCCCAACAGAGTTCCGGACTAGTACTATAGCGCGACGTGTAATCTGAGGGGTGACGCCGGAGGCTGGGGGCCCTAAGGCGCGGAGCAAACTGCGACCCACGCTTCGCGCGGGTACCCCGACTGGGGGATGGGAGTTTGCGAGCACCGTGGGCTGCCGCAGGCGGCAGGACCCCGAAGCGACAAAAACCGCGATGTAGTACTAGTGGGCTGTCAACCTTTATTTTAGGGGTTATGTCATTCCCACGAAAGTGGGAATCCAGAATCATAATACTGGATTCCTGCTTACGCAGGAATGACGTTATACCAGATAACCCACAATTTGAGTGTTGACAATCTAGAATGGCCCCTAACTACTTTCTCCGTGTCCTCTGTGCCTCTGTGGCGACGAATTGCGGGGAGGCAGGAAGGGACCGGAGACGAAGAGAAACACCTGCAATCAAACTGAAGGAGTCAAACGGCTTTGGAGCACTCTTTATCCTTTTGCCTGCTGCTTTTACTTGCCTTGACCGCCTTGTATCTCCTGGACCGGGCCCTGCTCCGGTGGAAGGGTGACTGTCGCATCGGCATTGATGTCTCCAGGCTGCGACTCACGAGAAAAGACCTCTCCCCAGATTCGGCGGACATCAGCTTTTCGGTTCCCTTTGTCAATCCGGCCCCTGAGCAGGGAATCCTTATTGATGTGTACGGATGCATCGAGCCTGAGGGGAACAAATACAAGGGGCTCGATGGCAGACTAGAAATCAGGAATCGAGAGCTGGGTAGAGAGGACGACTATTGGGAAGCCTGTCTCATCAAGCCTCAAAAGGAGCTTCCCATCGGAATAAGGATGAAGCTTACCGGAAGAGAAGGCCCTCTCCCTGACATGAAAGACCTGTCTCCGGTTTACGTGGATCTTCACTACAAATACTATGGAAGAAACCCCATTCGCTCCGCACGAGAAGTACTCTGCCTCCATCTCGAAGGCGACCCTGCTTCCGAGCTGACTTCAGGGCGGGGGGCGGGAGACCTGGAAGAGCCGGGACCATTGTCTCCAAGGGCCGAGAGCAACGGCAGGGCGATCCCCGTGAAGACCCATATCCTGGGTCCCAGGGACGATCTTTCTGAGGTCATTCGCAAGTACGCTGCGCCGGTTGCATCTCCCGAAGATGTGGTCGCCATTGCGGAAAGCGTCGTGGCCATCACGCAAGGCAGATTTGCCTATGTGGAAGACATCGAGCCGGGCTTCTGGGCAAGGAGATTGAACCGCTTTTTTCATTATGACAGCAGCCTGGGCTCTGTTTACAGTATGGAAATGGCAATCCGGGAGGTCGGTCTGTTCCGTATGCTTATCGGAGTTCTTGTGGGATCTCTTGGAAGGCTTGTGGGCCGAAAAGGCGATTTCTATCGGATCACAGGGCGGGGCGCAGCAACCATTGATGATTGCACAGGCACCATGCCCCCCTATGACAAGTGCGTCGTCCTGGGACCGAAGGACCCCGGCGGGACAGCCGCTGCCCTCAAAGATAAGACGGGTTTGGCCATAGCCGTCGTGGATGCCAATGATCTCCGGAAGGTTGATGTCCTGGGGGTGTCCCCCGGCGTTTCACGGGAGGACCTGGCGGAGGCGCTCCGCCACAATCCGCAGGGAAATGCCGATGAGCAGACCCCATTGGTTGTGGTAAAAAAGAAAGGGAGCTGAACATGCATCCGTTCCTTCAGAAGCTGGAGAAGGAAACCCTGATTTGTGACGGGGCCATGGGTACCCAGTTGTATGCCAGGGGAATTCCCATCCAAAGCTGTTTCGATCTGCAGAATCTCCTGAGGGCCGATCTGGTGGCAGAGATTCATAGAAGCTACATCAGAGCGGGCGCCGAGATCATTCAAACCAACACTTTCGGCGCCAACCGAATTCGCCTGGCCCAATTCGGCGTAGAGGACAAAGTTCGAGAGATCAATTTGAAAGGGGTAAAAATCGCCAGGGAATCCCGTGAAATCGAGGGCGAATCTATTTTCGTCGCAGGCTCGATGGGACCCACAGGAACCTTTCGTCCCGATCTCCGCGGAATCAAGACCCCCGAAATTCACGACGCCTTTCGGGAGCAGGCGGAGGGCCTCCTTGAGGGTGGAGTGGACCTCTTTGTCCTGGAAACCTTTTCCGACACGGATGAGCTTTCCGAGGCCGTCAGCGCAGTTCGGGAAGTAAGCGACCTGCCCATCATCGCTCAGTTGTCTTTTCTGGAAGATGCCCGCACTCTGAGTGGAATGACGCCCCGGGACGCTGCCTCGGTGCTGTGCGGACTGCCTGTGAATGTGATCGGCTGCAACTGCTGTGTCGGTCCGCAGATCGTTCTGGATGTGGTGTCTGAAATGGCGACTGCTTCCACCCTGCCCCTTTCCGCCCAGCCGAATGCAGGTCTCCCCGGCTACGTGGGAGGGCGATTCATATACTTCGCGTCACCTGCTTATATGGCTGAATACGCACGCCGCTTCATGGCCCTGGGAATCAAAGTTCTGGGCGGATGCTGCGGCACGACACCCGGGCACATCAGAGCGATCAGGCAAGCCATAGAGCATCCGGCAAGGAGGGATGGGGAGATCCTTCAAATCCCAGCCCAACCTCCGGAAGAGACCGCTGCACCGATGGAAGAGGTGCAGGAGCCCACGGATCGCCTGTCATCAATGCTGGGAAAGAAATTCGTAATCAGTGTGGAGATAGATCCTCCCAAGGGCATCAGACCGAAGAAGATGCTGGAAGGCGCCGCAGCTCTGAAGGAAGCCGGCGTGGACTGCATCAACATCGCCGATAGTCCCATGGCCAGGGTTCGCATGAGCTGCATCGCCATGGCAAGCCTGATTCAGGGCCAGATAGGTCTCCCGACCATCATTCACTTCACGACCCGTGACCGAAATCTCATGGGCCTTCAGTCCGACCTGATCGGCGCCTGGGCCCTGGGAATCCGTAATGTTCTCGCTCTTACGGGCGATCCCCCCCGCCTGGGAGATTATCCGAACGCCACGGCCGTCTACGATGTGGATGCCATCGGTCTCATCAAGATCCTGAAGAAATTCAATGAGGGCCTGGACTGGGCGGGGAACTCCATCGGCCACAGAACCTCCTTCTGCATCGCCGCCGCGGCCGATATGGCTTTCATCGTCTCCGAGGAAAAAGAATATGCGCGATTCATGCGCAAACTGGAGGCCGGGGCGGATTTCATCATGACCCAGCCCATCTATGATGTGGAAATCCTTGAATCCTTTCTTGATCGAACAGGGCCCTTGCCTGTCCCGATTCTCCTGGGGGTCCTGCCCCTGCAAAGCTATCGTCACGCCGAATATCTCCATAACGAGGTCCCTGGCATCACGATTCCGGAGGGAATCCGGAAGAAAATGCACGAAGCCCAGGACAAGGGAATTCAGGAAGGACTCTCCCAGGCTGCCGAGCTCCTCTCTCAGGCCCGGCCTCTCGTGTCCGGAACGTACCTGATGCCCTCATTCGGCCGGTATGAGGTCGCGGCGGAGCTGGTCCGAATGCTCTGTGGAACCGCCGTAAAGGCGGGAAGCGGCAGAGCGGCGGGATGACCAGATGCCACTCCTGGGCAACCGGCATCACGGCAGCGGTTCTCATTTTGTATTTTGCCTTCAGCGATCCTCAACTTGCGATGGAGAGAAGCGACATGAAAAGAGCCCGTATTCGAGATCTGGGCATTGTTGTAGGCACCCTGCCCCCGGGCCCATTGAACGCGATCACCGATGTGGAAGGGGTAAGGGTCGGACATGTCACAAAAATCGAGGGAAAGGGCAAGCTGGTCCCGGGGCGTGGTCCGGTGCGAACCGGGGTTACCGCGATTCTCCCCCACTCCGGCGACATCTGGCATGAAAAGGTGCCTGCGGCGAGTTTTGTGTTCAACGGATGCGGCGAGCTGACCGGGCTCTGGTGGGTGCGGGAATCGGGTTTTCTTGAGGTCCCCATCCTCCTGACCAATACCCATTGTGTGGGAAGGGTCGGCGATGGAGTCGTTTCCTACATGCAGCAACAGTATTCCCAGCTCGGCATCGGCGATGATGTCGTAACGCCTGTTGTGGGAGAATGCGATGACAGCACCCTGAACGACATCAGAGGACGGCATATTTCGGAGGCGGATGTTCTCGCCGCTCTGAGAAGCGCCGGGGGTGGACCGGTCCCCGAGGGCGCCGTCGGGGCAGGGACAGGGATGATCTGTTACGGCTTCAAAGGGGGAATCGGCACCTCTTCCAGAGTCCTTCCCGCCGACCAGGGCGGATACATGACCGGTGTTCTTTCATTATGCAACCAGGGGATCAAAGAGGAGCTGACCATTCTGGGAGTTCCGGTGGGGCGACAACTCACGGGAAGGAGCGTGACGCGAAAAAGCATGGGGTCCATCATCATCATCGCGGCCACGGATGCCCCTTTGAGCCCCAGACAGCTTGAGCGCCTGGCGAAACGGGCCCCCCTCGGGCTGGGCCGAACCGGAACGGTAGGACACAACGGCAGCGGAGATTTCATCATAGCCTTCTCCACGACCAACAGGATTCCTCACAGACCCGAGAAAAACACTCGCACTGTAACAGCCCTTTCCGACCGGAGCCTGGATTCCCTCTTTCAGGCTGTGGAAGAGGCCACCGAAGAATCCATCCTGAACGCACTGAGTCAGGCTCAGACGATGGAAGGCAGGGACGGAAATATCGCGGAGGCCCTGCCCCTGGACCAGGTGAAGACGATCTTGCATCACTGAGCCGGTTGCCTGCTTTTGCTTTTTTCTTATTTGTGGTATACTATAACTATAAATTCCATGGAAAAAATAGGGACAATACCCGGGACTCAGGGATCAGGAGGCCTCGATGACGATTATCCGGGATGAAATCCTCTCTCGTCAGGCGAATCTGGACAAGATCGCCGGACAATACCTCTCTTTGAAGACCTTTCACGGAGTCCTGGCCAAAATCATAGCCATTATCAACAACCCGGCATCTTCCGCGAAGCACCTGGCAGAGGTGATTCAATCGGACCCGGCTCTTGCTTCCCGGGTGCTCACGATCGTCAACTCCCCTCTTTACGCTCTTTCACAGCAGGTGACCAATCTCTCCCATGCCATTGCCCTCCTGGGATTCAATGAAATGAGGCATATCGCAATGGGTGTCTCCTTTTTCGATGCCTTCAGCATTGGAGAGAGAATCCACCTGGTCAGGCTTTGGAAGCATTCGATCTATTGCGCGAAACTGGCGGAGCTCCTGGCGACTCAGAGCCGTTATCTTGTGGATGAGGCTTTCACAGTGGGGCTTCTGCACGATATCGGCATGATTCTCCTTTTGAGCTACAGCAACAGAGTCTTTGTGACCACCTTGTATAACTACAAGTTCCAAAAGGGTCAGGTTACCTTTCCGGAATCGGAAGAAAAGATGCTGGGCCTCAATCACACGCACATCGGCGCCTATGCGTCCATGAAATGGAATTTCCCCGGCATCATCACGGAAACCATCCTCTGCCACCACAATCTTCGACTATCCGACAAGTTCGCCCAGCCCACCCAATATCTGACTCGGGTGCTGTTCCTGGCGGACCAGCTCTGCAAGATCATGGGCGTGGCCTCCGTTGAGCACGTGGAGCGGCACACTGTGGAAGATCTGCTGGCTGCTGAAGAGATCTACAGCCAGGCAGGGCTCGACAGGGAGAAGCTCGAGCTGGCCCTGGCGCGGATAGATCCCGTGATGCAGGAGGCGGAGAAATTCTTCAGCCTTTTGGGAAGATGACCGGAAAGGGCTTGATTCCCGTGAACCTGGAAATCCCTCTCGCCACAGTTGCCTTCTTACTCCTGTGCTTTCTTATGCCAACCTCTCTCCCCTCATCGGAAGAGGACAGAAAGCGATGGGATGTCAAGTACTCGACCCCCGACTACATCTTCGGAACGGCGCCGGTAAAATTCCTGAAGGACCATATCCGCTCCCTACCCGGAGGCAGGGCTCTGGATGTGGCCATGGGGGAAGGCAGGAACGCCGTATATTTGGCGCAGATGGGCTATGAGGTGGACGGCATTGACATCTCGAAACCGGCGGTGGAGAAGGCCGTAGCTCGGGCGAAGAGCCTGAAAGTCCGTATCAATGGAATCGTCGCCGATCTGGAAGACTACAAGATCCCCCCAAGGACGTACAATGTGATTGCGGTCTTTTACTACTTGCAGAGAAGCCTGATACCTCAAATCATGGAAGGCCTCAAGCCCGGTGGCGTGGTAATCTATGAGACCTATACCGTGGATTATCTCAAGAAAGGCGCCATGAAACGGGAATACCTGCTCGAGCACAATGAGCTGCCCAGGCTCTTCCCCGGATTCGAGATCCTCTACTACAAGGAAGACAAGGCCACCGCCGGCCTGATCGCCCGGAAGCCTTGACTGTAGCACTAGGCCTTCGGTTCCCTTCTTTTCTTTCTGTAGGGCCCTCGCCTCAAAGGGCGTGAAAGATAGGACGATTTCGCTTCGGCAGCCAGCGGCAACTCCGCCGGAAGCTGCCATCGGGACACGGTTTCTACCAAAAGCCGGATCAACTGTATGCTCAAGTGCTGGACCGGCTCAGGCTGAATATTCAGAATCCGCTGGATTTCCAGGGCGAGAGAGCAGTTCGGCTGCACAGGCTCGTGGGAGAAGAGGCTGCCGAGGGAAACGCCCAGGGCTTCTGCCACTTTCCCCAGGAACTCCAGAGTGGGCTTTCTGGCGCCCCTTTCGATCCTGGCGATATAAGATGGGGTGGAGTGAACCCTGCCGGCCAGTTTCTCTTGAGTCAAGCCCAACCGCAGCCGGGACTCCCGTATTCGCCTGCCCACTTCCACGTAAACATTGTGCAACCAGCTCCCACCTTTCCATCTCATAATAGTGTAGAAAGGGCCGGTCATACAATATTCCAACAGACACTTTTTATATTGACTAATGGGTATATTTGAGGCATCTTTCCCTTTACGTGCAGGAAGGGAAAATGGTCCCTGGTCCAGAAAAGCACGGTGCCATGGCTGAAAGTGAAAAACAAGTACCAAGATCGGTCAAGGCTCACATGGGGCTCAAGTACACGGAACAGGCCAGGCGCGAGTTCATCAGGACCCTCTTGCTGGGTGTTTATGGGTTCAGCTCCGATCAGTGGGCGGAGTTGATCAGAAAGGCTGAAATCAGCAAATGCAGTGTTGAGAAACTCCTTGTCCAGGAGTCCGTACTCACCAGTGAAGAGTTGCATGACATGCTGGAACGGTTCCACAAGGTCCCCACAGTGGAGCTGGATGGGAGCCCTCCCGAGGAAGAAGCGATCAGGCTGGTTCCCAGAGAAATCGCCTCCTATTTCAAGTTGATCCCCTACCGCCTGAAGGACCATCAGTTGTTTCTGGCCATGAACGATCCCCTGGATGTGGAAACCATTGACCGAATCGAGATCCTGACCAAGAGAAAGGTCCGCGTCGCTTATGCACCCCTTGAGGATATCGAAAAGGCCTTTCAGGCTGCCTATGAAACAAAGGCAAGACCCGCCATCGAAGGTTTCATGACCGATGCTCTCCTGGAAGAGGCGGTCGAGATGGTTACAACAGAAGGCACCCTGGAGGATGGCCTCCCTGAGAAGCTGGACATTACCTCCCTGAAAGCCCTCAGCGAAGAGGCCCCGATCGTGAAACTGGCAAATCTCATCATCACAAAGGCTTTCCAGTCCCGGGCCAGTGATATCCACGTTGAGCCCACCCAGAAGGAGCTTCTCGTTCGCCTTCGGGTTGACGGAATCCTCAGGCTTGTTCTCACCCTTTCGAAACAGGTTCACAGTCCCCTGATCTCCCGCTTCAAAGTGATGGCGGGAATGGACATCTCGGAGCGCCGCCTGTCGCAGGACGGTAGATGCGAAGTCAACGTAAAGGGACATCTCTATGACCTCCGGATGAACACATTCCCACTCATCCACGGCGAGAAGCTGGTGATTCGGGTTCTGGACCCTCGCTTCTCCTACGACAATCTGGCCAGTCTGGGACTTTCGGATGTGAACCTTTCCCGAGTCGGTGAGATGCTCCGCAGGCCCCATGGCATGATTCTGGTCACAGGACCCACGGGAAGCGGCAAGTCCACCACATCGGCCGCATTGCTTTCAGAGCTTAAGAGTGTGGAGAAAAACATCATCAGCATCGAGGACCCTGTGGAGTATTTCCTGGACCTGGTGAACCAGTCTCAGATGCACTCCAAGATCGGGTTTACTTTTGCCAGTGCCCTTCGGGCAATTCTGCGACAGGACCCCGATATCATCATGGTCGGGGAGATACGGGACGCCGAGACCGCGGAAATCGCGATCCACGCCGCCCTTACCGGCCATCTGGTCCTCTCGACTCTTCACACAAACGACAGCCCGGGTGCGCTGATTCGCTTGATGGATATGGGGATCGCCTCCTACCTGGCTTCTGAGACCCTTGTCGGAATCATTGCCCAGCGACTTCTTAGAAAAATATGCGAGAAGTGCAAAGAGCCCTACCCCTTTGACCCAAAGGCCCTTGCAGGACGCTTCTTCAAAGAGGACAGGGTTCCCGAGAAACTTTACAGGGGAAGAGGCTGCGAAGCGTGCCAGTATGTGGGGTATTCCGGCCGCATCGGAGTTTATGAAGTTCTCCTTGTCACCGACAGAATCGCCTCCATGCTCAGAGAAAATGTGGACGCCGAAGCCCTGAAGAAAAAATGCGCCGCCGAGGGCCTGAAGACACTCAGGGAAGACGCCCTGGACAAGGTGATCCAGGGAC
>JACPDT010000126.1 GCA_016183865.1 Armatimonadota bacterium
ATATTTTATGGGACAAGGGGCTCCGTACCGACCGCCGGCGCCGATTACCTCCGGTATGGCGGGAATACGACCTGCCTTCGAATCGAATCGGAATGCCTTCCTTCCAACCATTGGCTGGTCCTCGATGCGGGGACGGGCATTGTGCCTCTGGGGAGGAGCGCGATCGAGGCGCAGGTTCAGGATTTGACGATTCTTTTTACTCATTACCATCATGACCACACGCAGGGTCTCCTCCTGAGTCCGATCACTTTTTCCCGGAAAATCGGGATCCATTGCATCGGTCCAGTGGAGTGCAACAAGAGCCCCATGGATGTTCTTGAGGACATGATGAAACCTCCCTATTTCTCCCTTTCCTTTGCGGAGGTGGCTTCCCATTTTTCAGGCACCGGAATTGACCACCCTTCGGGAGTTGCCTTGATCGCCCACCCCGAAGTGGGGATAAGAACGATCAGGGTGGATGATCTGGAGCGTTCCGAGAGCCAGAACCCATCGCGAGTCCTGATCGGCGATGCCTATCACCGGCTGAAGGAGTGCCTGGTCATCCGAATGCTCTACACCAATCACCCGGAGCGCACAATCTCATACCGTATTGAGGAAAGGCCTACAGGGCGGGTGCATGTGTTCCTGACGGATCACGAGAACATGGACGGCACCCCTGATTCCCTTTTGCGACACCTTTTGGCCGCCGACCTCCTGGTCATGGACAGCCAGTACTCCAGAGAGATTTATGATGCTCAAACCGCAGGTTACGGCCATGGAACACCTGATTATTGCGTTCGTGTCGCCGCCAAAGTCGGGGCCAAGCAACTGGGCCTCACCCATCATGATCCCTTTTCTTCCGATGAAGATGTGGAGAACATCGTGGCTGCCGCGAAATCGGAAGCGGGGAAGCTGGATTACGAGGGCCGCATTTTCGCCTGTGCCGATTACATGGCGGTTGAAGTGTGATTTGAGGTAATTACTCAAGTAGACAGGATGCAGGAGTCAGAATTCAGAATAGCCTGCGAATAGGCCTCCAACAGCTTGCTGACCTCCTCATTCTGACTCCTGACTACCTGAGTAGTTACGATTTGAGTCAGGTGACCGGAAGGAATCCTCGGTCCTTTCCGCCAATATGAGGCCCATCTGCTTGGATCCGGGAGGACCGAGACAGTTGGAGGTTTTCTTTTCCGTCCCCCCGGGCTGCCTGGGGGTGTTCTGTTTTGAAGCACTTCAGGATCGGAATCATCGGTCCGGGTCGTGTAGGGTTGTCTCTGGGATCGGCCCTGAAAGCTTGCGGCTATCCGCTTTATGGCGTTATGGGCCGCATGGAGGCTTCCTCTTCCGAGGCGGCGACCCGACTTGGGTGTGCGATCGCTCATTCCTACAGGGAAATCCTCGAGCGGAGCGATCTGGTTCTCCTTTGCGTTCCTGACAAGAACCTGCCCCAAATCGCCTGCTCTCTTGCATCGTCCGGTGCAGTGAAGGAAGAGCAGATTTTTCTTCATGTCAGTGGGTCCCTTTCATCCGAGGTGCTCAGGCCTTTGAAGGACGCAGGGGGAAGAGTCGGATCCCTCCATCCTCTGAGAGCCTTTGCCGCCCCCCTTTCGGCGCCCGACATGGCAGGCACCTACTTTTCCTTTGAGGGGGACACGAATATCAGACCCGCTGTGGAGAAACTTACTTCAGACCTGAAAGGCTTTCTCTTTGACCTTCCTGCGGATGGGAAAGCCCTGTATCACGCAGGGGCTTGCATGGCTTCCAATTACCTCGTGACTCTCTTTGCCGTCGCCAGAGACATTTTTCAGAGACTTGGAATCCCCGCCGATGAGGCTTCGAAAGCCATCCTGTCCCTGGTGAGGGGGACGGTGGCCAACCTGGCACTGGGGGCGCCCGAAAAGGCGCTGACCGGTCCTGTGGCAAGGGGTGATGAGGAGACCATTTCGGCTCATCTGGATGCGCTCAGGTCCCGTGCCCCCGAATACCTGCAGACTTATCTGACTCTCGGAAAGGCGACACTGGATTTACTTGCATCGGCGAACGGGGATATGGGCGCCGTGGCGGCGCTGCTCACTCAGTCGGAAGACCAAAGGAGGACTTATCTTGAAGCCCGAAAGAATCACAGTTGAAACTCTTCTCAGGAAAAAGAGACATGGTGAGCGGATAACCATGGTGACCGCTTACGACTGGAGCCAGGCCCGCCTGGCCTACGATGCGGGGATGGATCTTCTCCTTGTGGGGGATTCCCTGGGAATGGTGGTGCTCGGGTATGAGACCACCCTGCCGGTCACCATGGAGGAGATGTTGCATCATACAAAGGCCGTGGTGCGGGGTGCGCCTCAGGCCTTTGTAACGGCGGATATGCCTTTTTTGTCCTACCAGGTGTCTCAGGAGGAGGCTGTCCGAAATGCGGGGAGATTCCTGAAGGAGGCAGGCGCCACAGCCGTCAAAGTGGAAGGAGGATCCGAGGCTCTCGGGGCCATACGGGCGATTCTTGCTTCAGGGATTCCGGTAATGGGGCATCTGGGACTGACTCCACAGAAGGTCCACCAGATGGGCGGCTATAAGGTGCAGGGAAAAACCCTGGAATCGGCCAGACTCCTCCTGGAGGAGGCTCGAATCCTGGAAGAGGCAGGGGTATTCTCCCTTGTGCTGGAATGTGTCCCCGCACAGCTTGCGGAAAGAGTCACGAAGAATCTCGCGATTCCGACGATCGGGATAGGCGCAGGCAGGGAATGTGACGGGCAGGTACTGGTCTTTCACGACATGCTGGGATTGATCCCCGGCAGAGGGCCTAAGCATTCCAAAAGATACGCACATCTTGCGTCCGAGATTATTGATGCACTCAGGCATTATGGACGGGAAGTTCGGGAGAGTCTTTTTCCCGAAGAAGGCCACAGTTTCGAAATGCCTGAAGGGGTTCTTGAGCGTCTGGACAGGGAATCGGGAGAGGGCGCCCTGAAGGAGAGCGATGGGGGCGCTCGCAAGGCCATTCCCGAAAGGGGGCAGAAGGAATTTGCACGTTTTTGAAGACTTCAACTCCACCAGAGAATACAGTGTAAAGGCTCGGAATTCGGGCCGATGGGTTGGTCTTGTGCCTACAATGGGCTTTCTGCACGACGGACACAAGTCTCTGATTCAGAAGGCGAGGCAGGAGACGGATCCTCTGGTTGTCAGCATTTTCGTGAATCCCGCCCAATTTGGAAAAGGGGAGGATTATCATGTTTATCCCAGAGACATCGAAAGGGATATTCGCGTATTGAAGGATCTCGCCGTTGATGTCTTGTTCCTTCCCACCGTTTTAGCCATGTATCCCGATGAATACAGCACTTTCGTGGAAGTGGAGAGACTCTCTGACGTTCTCTGCGGCGCTTTTCGCCCAGGGCACTTCAGGGGGGTGGCGACTGTAGTGTTGAAGCTTTTTAATGTCGTCCTTCCTCACAAGGCCTATTTCGGCCTCAAGGATGTGCAACAGTTGGTAGTGGTTCGAAAAATGGTGAACGATTTGAACCTGCCTGTGGAGATCGTGGGTGTTCCCACAGTTCGAGCGTTTGACGGACTGGCTCTGAGCTCCCGCAATGCCTACCTCACTCCTGACGAAAGAAAGGATGCGGCCCGGATTTATCAGGCCCTCAGCAAGGCAAAGGCCCTGATCGAGGCGGGCGAGCGGGATGCGAGCGATATCAAGGAGATGATCCAGGAGTACATTGCCCAGGCCCCCGGTTTCAGCGTAGAGTATGTCTCGATATGCAGTTTCCAGAACCTGCAGGAGTTGAGCAGCATCACGGGGGAGGTCGTGATTGCCGTTGCAGCAAGGCTCGGCAAAGCCAGGCTCATTGACAACATCATCGTGGGTTGAGGGAAGGAACGGAACCTTGCTTCTTTGCGTGGACATCGGAAATTCCAACATCGTAGTCGGCCTCTTTTCCGGACAGGATCTTTGCCTGGAAGCCCGCATTTCCACGGATCCCAGGCGGACCGCCGATGAATACGGCCTCTGGCTCGGAAATTTCCTGAGATACCACGGCAGGGAACCATCCGAAATCACCGCTGCCGCCATATCGAATGTGGTGCCTCCTCTCCGGCAGCCTTTCTCCGATCTATTCAAGCGGTTCTTTCAGATAGAGCCCCTCTTTGTGGGGCCCGGGGTAAAGACAGGGGTCTCCATCCTCACGGAAAACCCGAAAGAGGTGGGCTCAGACTTGATCGTAGCAGAGGTTGCCGCATCCGTGCTCTACGGAAAGCCGAATATTGTGATTGACTTCGGGACCGCCACCACATTTACGGCAGTCTCCTCGCAGGGGGAGTTTCTGGGCGCAGCCATCGCGCCAGGGCTCACCATTTCCGCCGACGCCCTCTTCGCCCAGACCGCCCGCCTTCCCAGAATCGAGATGGTGTTCCCAAAGAGCGCCATCGGTCGAAACACCGTCTGGAGCATGCAATCCGGTATTCTTTTGGGATTTCTCGGCCTTGTGGAGCACCTGACGGATGCCTTCATCAAGGAGATGGCCCCGAGCGGCCCGAAGCCCGTCGTAGTGGCGACCGGAGGCCTCGCAGGGCTCATCGCTCCTCACACTAGAGTTATTGACGAAGTGGACCCTGTCCTGATCCTCTCGGGCCTCCGCATCATCCATGAGATGAATTGCGAAGGATGACGGCGGGAAGGGAATTGTGTGAGGCGTAACGAGGAACACGGCGTCCCCTGATCGAATTCTTTGTTCATCAAGTCGGTTTCCGAGGAGTGGCGCGCTCATGGACAGGGAACTAGGGCAATCTCCCAATATTGCGGAATACTGCCGCCTTGCGGCGGAGCATGAGAAACAAGGGCGACTGGATCTTGCCGCAGGTCAATATGAGGCGGCTCTGAAGCTGAATCCCGCCCATTCGGAGGTTCTTGAGGCTCTGGGTACCATTTATATAAAGCAGGGTGAGATGGGCCGCGCTCTACGGGTTCTCCGGCGGGCTGTTGAGGCGGAACCGACCCGCGCAAACGCCCAGTTCCTTCTGGGTATGGTCTGTCTGGCAACAGATCGGAATGAAGAGGCGGCGGCGGCTTTCGGGGAGGCGGTCAAGCTTCGCCCGGAGGACGTGAATGCCGTCAACAACCTCGGGCTTTCTCTCGCCAGACTCGGGAACCACAATGAGGCGATCTCCGTTTGGGAAAAGGGTCTGGCCGTTGACCCCTGTTTTGCTCAATTGCACTACAACCTCGGTCTCACGCATGCCCAGATCGGAAACGACGAGAAGGCCTTTTCCTTTTACCGCAAGACGATTGAGATCAACCCGAATGACGTATACGCCCATAATAATCTGGGTCTATTGTATGCAAGGCAGGGAAAGCTTGACGAGGCCATGGAAGAGTATCGCTTTGCTCTGACCATTGATCCCCTCGACCCCTATGCCCACAATAATATGGGAAGGACTTACGAGCGGCTTGGCAAGCTGGAGTTCGCCCTTCAGGAATTTCACAATGTCCTTGAGATTAACCCAAAAGATGTGTATGCCCTGAACAATCTGGGAAGAATTCTAGCTCAAATGGGAAAACTGGATGAGGCCAAAGCCACTTTTGAGACGGCTATTTCCATCGAGCCGGGAGACACCTATGCCCACAACAATCTTGGGATTGCCCTGGCGAGGATGGGAAAATACGATGAAGCCATTCTGGAATATCAGAAGGCGATAGCCGTAAATCCCAGGGACGTATATGCCTATAACAACACGGGAAGAGCATACCTCAAGCTGGGGAAGCTCGAAGAGGCGCGGCAAATGTTCACAAAAGCCATGGAATTGCGCCCGGATGATACGTTCGCCCATAATAACCTGGGCATCGTTCTGACCCGTTTGGGGAAGATCCACGAAGCCATCGAGGAGTATGAGAAAACCCTGGCTGTTGATCCCACAGACCCTTATGCATACAACAATCTCGGTTTCGCTTATACCTGTCTTGGGGAGTTGGAGAAGGCCCTTGATAATTTTCGAAAAGCCCTGGAAAAGGATCCCCACGACATCCATGCCCACAACAATCTGGGAATTACGCTTGCCCGACTCGGGAGGTATGACGAGGCTATCGCTCAATACAGCGCAGCCCTGGCCATAAACCCTGATGATTTGTATGCCCACAACAATCTCGGGCTCGCCTACACCTATGTGGGGCGCCTGGAAGAGGCGATCAGGGAGTTTGAGAAGGCCATTTCCCTGCATCCCGGCGATGCCTATACATACAACAACCTGGGGCTGGCTCACACCCAGCTCGGCAATCTGGAAGATGCTCTCTCTGCGTTTACCCGGGCCTTGGAAGTGGATCCTGAAGATTCCTTCGCTTACAACAACAAGGGGATCGTCCTGGTCAGGCTCGGGAAGCTCCCTGATGCGATAGCCCAATGGAAAGCGGCATTGCAGCTAAACCCCGCCTACACGGAAGCTCTTTTCAACATCGGCCTTGCCTTGTCGGAGACAGGAGAGCTGGATCAGGCGCTCAAGATGTACCGCGATCTTCTTCGAATAGACCCGGAGATGGTGCAGGCCCACGCGAACCTGGCTTCCCTTTATGAGAAGAAGGGTCAGATTCGGGAAGCTCTGGTGGGCTTTCAGGAGGCTGCAAGGATTGCCCGGCGCAGGGGGAATGAGACTTACCGGGAACAGATGGAAAAAGAGGTGGCCCGACTCGGCAGTCTTGTTTGACGGCTATTTCCCGAACATCTTCTTGATGCCGTCTACCCAGCCCCTGGCTTGCTCCGGCGGCGCCGCTTGCTTCCCATCCCTGATGCAAAGCAGAACTTCTCTCAACGCCGCGGCACTGGGGAAGCGCTTTTCGGGCTCCCTCTCAAGGCTGCGCGCTACGGTTTTTTCCAGGTCAGGGGAGAGGGGATACGGGACAGCGCTGATCAGCGGTTCGAACTCAAAGGGGTGATCCTTGGGGTCGTTTCCGGTCAGGAGAAAGTGCATCATCGCGCCCAGTGCGTACAGATCGGAGCGAGGCTCCGATCTACCGACATGACCACATTGCTCAGGGGCTGCGTAGCCCATGGTGGCCAGACGGACTCTGTCCCCGGGGTTTCCAGGGAGGTAGTGTCCCGCTACACCAAAATCCACGAGGGAAAGCTCCCCCTTGTCGTTCATGATCAGGTTCTCGGGCTTGAGATCCCTGAAAATCACCGGGGGGGTCCGACTGTGAAGATAAATCAGCGTGTCAAGAACTTGAAGGGCGATGTCCAGGGTCTCCTTTTGCGACATGGGCGAATCGCGCTCTTCCATCACGGCCTGGAGCGAGAGCCCTGGCATATACTCCATGACCAGATAGAGATCTCCTTCCTCCTGAAAGAATTCGATCACTTTGGGGATTTTCGGATGGGAAAGACCCTTGAGAAGAGCGAACTCACCGTGAAAGAGCTCCCAGTTGTTCCGGCCCCCTGAGCCGTCGTCAGGGTTCCTGCGCATACTCTTGACCGCGACCCGGCAACCTTTCTCGGAATCATCGCACAGATAGACGGCACCCATTCCTCCACCGCCCAATCGCTTTCGGACAATGTACCTGTTTGCGAGGCGTACTTCCTCTGCCACGAGGGTCTCCTTATGTCCGATAGACTCTATAATCAATCTCACTGAACAGGTTGTCCTTGCCTTCAATCTCTGAAAGCCAGGATTCGTGGATTTCTCCGCCCATGACCTGGTCATAGAGCCAGTTGAAATGGATCAAATGCTCCTTCGTTCGTTTTGTGGCGTATTCCACGTGGGTTCCGGTCTTCATGATGAAAGCCCAGTCACTGCTTTGGGCCAGAAGCAGCTCACGGGCAGCCTGGTTCAAGGCCCTCCAATGGAGTCCGTCACACTCCGGAAAGCGGTTCGCCAATTCGGTCATTTTCTCGACGGCTCTGTGAAGATGACGATAAACCCAGTCATTGCTTCCCTCAAGCCAGACTTCGTGGTACCCCTTGTAGCCCCAACTGGACATGGATGGCGTTGCCGCCTGCACATTGTCCTGCTGCTCAAGGTATTCCGGGGGAGTGATAAGGCGGATCGTATCCTGGTCATGGTGGATTTTGCGGAACAGGAAATCAATCCATTGGGGACCCTCGAACCACCAGTGCCCGAAAAGCTCCGCATCATAAGGGCACACGATGATGGGCCTTCGGCCTCCGAACAAACCGTATAGATGCTCAGATTGCTTTTCTCTGCACCACATGAAGTTTCCCGCATGGGTAGCCGCCCTTTCCGCGGCAGTCCCCGGCATGTATGGCGCTTTCTGCCCGAGATCAATGTTCTTCCCTGTAATGCGATAGTACTTGATGCCTGTGTTCTGCCTGATTCCCGATTCGTGCACATAGGGACCGATGTATTCCTCGGGCAGGTCGTAGCCGATGTCCTTGTAGAATTCCCTGTAATAGAAATCGCCCGGATATCCTTCATCGGCGCTCCACACTTGTTTCGAAGACTCAAGGTCCCTCCCGAAGGCGTGCACCCCTGTGGGGCATTGCAACGGGGAGAAGACTCCATAAAGGGGTCTCGGCTCTGCGTGCATGATCCCATGGGTGTCCACAAAAAAGAACTGGATGCCCTCATCCGCCAGGAAACGGTCATCTCCGGGATCGTAGCCGCACTCAGGGAGCCAGATTCCACGGGGACTGCGGCCCATGTGCTTCCGGTAGTTCTGTGCGCCCACATGGACTTGAGCCCGAACGGAGGCCTCCCGATTCACCTGCATGAGTGGAAGAAAACCGTGAGTCGCGCAACAGGTGATGATCTCCAGGAATCCCCTTTCCTGGACCTCGCGAAACGCGGTAACAAGGTTTCTGTGGTAGCGGTCCACAAAGATTTCCCTTGAATCCAGGAAATGTTGCAAATACATTTGCGCTATGGGGTGGAATTCAGGAATGTTCTTCGTGCGCTCCACTTCTTTTTCGGCGAGCTCGATGAGCTTCTCGATCTCTTTCACATAGCGGTCCTGCAGCAAGGGGTCTGCGAGCATCTCCATCAGGGTGGGGGTCAGGGACATGGTGATCCGGAAATCAACACCATCCCGGATGAGGCCATAAAAGACTTTGAGCAAGGGGATGTAAGTTTCGGTTATGGCTTCATACAGCCAATCCTCCTCAAAAGAATCCGTGTATTCCGGATGGCGCACATAGGGAAGGTGAGCGTGCAACACCAGGGCTACATAGCCTTTTTCCATTTTTAGACCACCGTAGGCGGCGGACCCAGGGGGTTTTTCTTATAGAAACCCGGGCTTGTAATGGCGCCTTTGCCCTCTTCAGGGCTTTTCTTGTAAAGCCCCGGACTGGTGAGCCAGGCTTCGGGGGTCATGTCGTCCCGAATGCGCTGCATCTCGGATTGATGCTGCAGTCCGAGGTGTTCGAGTAGTTTGGCTTTCACCGCGGTAGGAGTTTCCTCAATGGGAATTTCCTTCTCGGGTTTCTTTTGGGAGAAATAGGTCAGCATGCGCTCCAGTTGATCAGGGGGGACCTGGAAACGAATCTCCGGCTCGGAAGCAGCCATATCCGCCCTCGGCATGCGAATCTCATTGCTCCTGGCCACGAAAACGAAGCGCCCTTCTATAAGGAAACCCAGCTCCCCCACGAAGGAGCGTCCGGGCTTCCATAGGGGCACATACCAGTTGTCTGCATCCTTTACATCAATCTCCATATAGAATGTCTCTTTTCCCCCGGCAAGCTCAGAGATGCGCAAAACCCTGCGCGCCTTCCGGAAGGAATCGCCAAAGAGTTCAGCGATCTCCTGTTTTTTCTGCTCGGAGATCTCCCAATAGGCAAAAGCCCAGTAAGGATCACGGGGCAGCAGCACGAGGCGATCCTCAAGATAGAGGTTTGGAAGCTCTGTCGGCGGTTTGACTTCTTTTTTTACAGGATCAAAGCCAAGTTCTTCTTTTCGTCCATATGGAGGACCTGAACCGTAATATGGGATCATGGAAAATTCCGCCCTTCTTGGATTCTTCCCCTGGCTCTTGTTCGATGGGCTTGAATCGAATCCTGCACAGGAAGCGGAACCAAATGCTTCTCACCACCGTTATATCTATGTGCAAAACCCTTCGATGCGTTCGTATTGCGCACGACTCCTCCACTCCTCCCCCTTGAGGGGGGAGGCTGGGTGGGGGTGAAGGGTTAGTAAGTGAGAAAGGTGGGACGATCGTGGAACGCCAGGCTACAATGACCACAATTCACTGGGAAACCGACCTGGAGACCGCTCTTGCCAGGGCCAAATCTGAGAGGAAAGCGGTTCTTCTGGATTTTTTCAACCCTGGTTGAATCGGCTGTCAACAATTGGGTGCGGTTTCGTACCCGGATCCTCTTGTTATTCAATTTTTCGGTGAGAATTTGATTCCCCTTCGGGTACCTGCGGACGCAAAGCCCATCTCTGTGGATTTCAACGTCCACTGGACGCCTACTCTTATAATTCTGGACCAGGAGGGTGTAGAGCACCACAGGGTTCTCGGCTTTTTCGCGCCGGAGCAGTTGATCCCCCATCTTCTGCTTGGTACGGCAAAAGTGGATTTCAACACCGAACATTTCCCGCAGGCCCTCGAAAAGCTTGAAAGGCTCCTGATGGAGCATTACGGCAGTGATGCCGTGCCGGAGGCAATTTACCTCAAAGGCGTTTGCCGGTATAAGAGTACCCATGATGCCCGGCCTCTCAAGGAGGCATATGAGCGACTCAAGGCCGAACACCCTTCCAGTGAGTGGACAAGGAGGGCTGACCCCTATCGGCTTCTATAAGTGACCCCGACGCCTTCCCCTGCCCCCACCCAATCGCCCCCTGATTTCCCCTCCCCTCGTGGGAGGGGCTGGGGGAGGGGGAAGCCGCGACTTATCTCGACAGGCTCAACACCACAATGAGGAAAGAAACCGCATAAGCCAGAATCCCCCAGAGATTCAGTCCCCGATGGTTTTCCGCGCCATAAAAAGGCTTTCTTCTTATTTTGCCCATAATACTCACCCCACGCTGATTATAGGGTACAAACTGCAAGTTGGCTATTCCGCTAACGGCGTATTCTTCGGAGACCGTAAGAACCACATGAATTGGACCAAAGTACCCGCATGTGCTCCACAACACAGATCTTTTACCCCTACTGCGGTATACTGTGGTCAGAGATCAAGACTTGCGGAGGTGAGGAGATGAAAGTTCACCTGAGATACAACGGCGAGAGCCGGACATTGGATGGGGACGAATGGGGAATAACGGAAAACACGGATGATCGGACACTCAAAAGCCTGGTTTCGGAGACCTACGGACTTTCTACGGGGGCCCTCGGAAAATTGGTGGTGGACCGCAACCCCGATGGAGTCATTTTGCGGCCGCCTGCGATATTCGGATAGAGTTTGGCGCGTCACCCTTACCCGGAGAACCTACACGGCAATCATTGGAGATTATCGAGGAGTTTTGAGAACGGTTCTCCGAACCTGTACGCTCCAAATGGGGATAAGGAGAAATCGCCATGGAAATGCTCAAGAATCTGGCAGCCCGCATTTTGGGATATGGGAGTGAATTTCATCCGGCCTCACCCGCCGCAGTGGAGCATCGCAAGAACCACCGCAAGAAACGGAAACAAAGACAGCTCAAGAGAAGTGTACCCGATTTTATGAGGGTTCTTGAGCAATCCAGGGAAAATGCCCACACCGGGGTGGAAGCAAGCGCGCGGTCCCTGCTGGTGGATTCCTTTCTCAAGGCCAGCCACGGTGATCTTGAATCCTTCGGCAAGCTTCATCTTGCCGCATTGGAGAAGGATCCCATCTTCTATGGTCATCTGGCCCGCTGGTATCTTGAGAAAGGGGCCATCAGGGACCATCACGAGCTCTTTTCGGCCCATCTGCTCACAAGCCCCTTCCCCGAGCATCGGGCCCATGGCACGGTTCTTCTGCAGCATTTGAGACCTTATCAGGTGACGAGAGTGGTGAAGTATTGCAAAGAGGCACTTCATTTCACTACAAGAGCCTTGAAATCGGCGGTGAAATTCTATCTTCGAAGAAGGGAAGAAAACCCCCAATGGTTTGATGAGCATGTCATACGCCGAAGAGATGCAATAAAGTATCTTTATACGACCCTCCACCTGAAACCCTCGGAAAGGGCGGAAAAGATCCTATTTGAGGAAAGCCCTCCTCCCGAAAGCAGGGTAGCCGTTGTGAGAGAGATTGCCGCCATGTCGGACTCGCCCCAGGATCAGGCGAGATTGATCGTGAAGAACAGGATCCACTATACCGCCGCCATCGGCGCAATCCGGCATTTCACGCCGGGCATACTCTATGCTCTTGCTTATGTCATGACCCCTCAGCAGGTGATCAATCATCTCAAATTCTTCGAGAAACGGGGGGCCTTCGGGGATCGGGACACCCGGGCGGTGATCGAAGAGAAGCTCCGCTATGGTGCAAAGGAGTCCAGAGTGTCCGATTTCAAGTCCCTGGTCGCCCTTTCCAGCCTGAATGCCGACGCAAATCTGGCTCAGGAGTTGCTTGAAATCACCCAGAAAAGGATTCGGAACAGAGGGGAGATCAAGGCGCCCACAGCACTTCTTGTGGACAAATCGGGGAGCATGGAGCAATGTATTCAGATCGGCAAGCTCCTTGCGACCATGTGCTCCACACTCGCCGTTTCCGACCTCTACGTCTACGCCTTCGATACCAACGCTTTTGAGGTAAAGTGCGTCGGGCGGGAGTTTGGAGCCTGGGAGAGGGCTTTTTCCCCCATTCAGGCCGATAATGCCACAAGCATCGGCTCACCCTTTCGTCATCTCATAGACAAGGAAGTGGAACAGGTTGTTGTGATCTCTGATGGGGAGGAAAACACACCCCCCAGGTTTGTGGACATGCTCACCCGATATGAAAAAGAGCACGGGAGGCCATTGAAAGTCTTTTTCGTGAAAGTAGGCGAGAACAAGAGAACCCCCCTGGAAGAGGATATGGGAGGAAGAGATTTTACAATGTTCCACTTTGACGGCGATTATTACAACCTTCCCAATGTCATTCCCCTTCTCTGCTCGGGCAACAGCTTTGAGCTGGTGGAAGAGGTTCTCTCACTACCCCTTTTTGGGAAAAACGATCTTGCCCACCTTCCTCCGGGCTTTGATGGGAAGACCTATGAAATACTCTGAAATCCTGGATGAGATCCTCGAAATGGAGAATCGCCTCCTGTGGCGGGAATTCATAGCCCCTGTAGCAGGAGGCCGCAAGGTGCGCGCAAGAATCGAGAACATTTGCCTGGAGTGCGTTCTTCAGGCCCCCTTTTCAGGGTGGGGAGTCTTTGAAATCCATGGGCCCGGAAAAGCGCGTCTCATGAGAGAAGCTGAGGTCTGGGAGAAAGAAGCTTACCTATCCGCTTTTCCAAAAGCTTCACTGGTTCTCTTCCAAAGAGATGCCGGAGGCATCTGGTGGGCGCAAGACCTCCGTTTTCGACGATTTGTGCCGGTTTACCTGGTCGAAGGCCACCTTCCCTTTGATGTCATTTGCGCTTCTTTCGATGGCGTCAACTACTGGCATGTCTCGGCAGATCCCGGGGGAAACCCGACAAAGGCGCAAGCCTTGAGACAAGCCTTTGAATCGGAGACTGATCCCTCCTTTCCAATGACAGGCCGGGAGAGAGATCTTTATGAAACGGCTCTATTGCTTAAGAGAAGAAATGCCGAAACCCGCAGGGATGCCTCAGGCAGAAGAATTGAAGAGGCACTCCGCCTCGGGAACGGGAAGCTCCTCGAATCGGTACAGATGAATGACGGATACCGGGTGAGATGGAAACGGGGCAATACGGTTGTAACGAGCGTTGTGGGAGCCGATCTTTCCGTCATTTCAGCGGGGTTCTGCCTGAGCGGCAGGGACAAGGAGCAGGACCTGACCAGTCTTGCCTCACTCCTCGCCACAAGACCTGCCATGTCTCCCCATGAGGGGGACTATTGAGGATGACTATGCCTTCGGACAAAAGAATCACAATATGCGGCGCCGGAACCCTTGGCGGAAATCTTGCCGAGAACCTTGCCAGGATCGGTTTCAGGCAACTGACCATCATTGACAGGGATCAGGTGGAAGAGCGAAACCTTTCCAATCAGCCTTATTTCTCCCACGATGTGGGCCGGCCCAAAGTGAAGGCTCTCGCTCAGTCTCTTTTCAATGCAGTGGGTGCTCGTATCTCGGGAATCCACAGGGAGCTGACAGCGGGAAATGGTGAGAAGCTGCTGAGTGACGTCGCCCTCGTTATTGACACCTTTGACAACAACGCAGCCAGGTGCGCGGTCAAGGAAATCTGTGCAAAGAACGCCATCCCCTGCCTTCATGCCGGAATCAGCGATGACGGCTATGGAGAGGTCATCTGGAACGAGAGATACCAGGTCCCCCCCGATGGGGAGCAAGACCCCTGCGAAAAGCCGATGAGCCGCACCCTGTCCCTTATCGTCATCTCGGTGGCTACGGAAGCGATCCTCTCATACCTCGACAAAGGCGAGAAGAAAAGCTACACCATCACCTTGAAGGATCTGGTTATCGGCAGATTCTAATCACCCCGCCGGGCGAGCAGGCCGTCCAGGTTCTTGCGGGCCGGCCCATAATCAGGCTTCAGTCGGATGGCTTCACGAAAAGCACGCTCTGCACCGGACTTATCCCCCTTCTCTGCCAGCAGGACACCAAGGCTGTTGTGGGCTTCCGCATACTCCGGCTGCAGCCGGACAGCTTCACGGTATTCCTGCTCGGCGCCCGACTCATCGCCCAGTGATTTGAGCAGATGGCCGAGGTTCCTGTGGGCTTCTGCGTAGTCTGGTTTCAGCTTTATGGCTTTGCGAAAAGACTCCTCGGCATCCGACTTCTTATCCCATTGGGCGAATACGACACCGAGGTTATTATAGGCTTCGGCATAATCCGGTTCCAATCGAATGGCTTCGCGGTAAGCCCTTTCGGCGTCGAATAGGTCGCCCCGTATGGTCAGCACATCGCCGAGGCAGCAGTGAGCCTCCTTGCTATCACGTTCCAATTCCACCCAATTCCGAACCAGTGCCAGCTCTTCTTCACTGCCGGCCTTATCGGTCAAGCACATCGCCGTAATCTCATCTCTCATTTGTTGACTGATCCTGCGTCTTAGCAGTTCGGCTTCGTCCGGCAATGTGACTTCGTCCGGATGGCCCGCCCGTCCAAACAGAGGATAAACGTTCGTCCCATGCCGTGCCCTTGTGAGACCAACGTCGTGACCAGAAGGCTCAACTGCTACGGCTTCCCCGAAATGATATCCCTTCAGTTTGACAAGCTGTGGGCTCCCAAAGGCAAAGTGCGCCTTTTCATTGAAGTCCCAAAAGGCAGGCTCGGAGATCAGGATCTCACCGGGGCGCGTCTCCCCCAACACCCGGGCGCAAATATTGAGTGGATTACCCAAAAGACGACCATCCTCCATGCGGATGCAACGACCGACGTGGATCCCAACCTTGATACGATGCCGCGCCTTGGATCCGGTTCGCTCCAGTGTACTCTCGCGCCTTTCCCATAGCTCCCGCAGCCGCAGGGAAGCGGTGGCAGCCGCGTCCACACTGGGGTAGGACAATACATGTCCATCGCCCGTGAAGCCCTCGATGCGAGGCGGAGGCTGAAGACGGCGCTCCACCAGATCAATGTAAGCCTCCAGCAATCCAAGCATGGCCTTCCGGTTCCTGTCCCAGCCACCGGTTGAATCTTCCAGATCTGTCATCATCAACACTATGTTCTCTTCGGCCATCCAGCATTTCACCCGCCTATGACACAACTTCTTGACCAGCCTTAAATAAGGCTTCTTTCACAATCAAACCCTTTACTCGCGTTGCCTGCCATGAGCCTGGGCCCGCTCGCAGGCTCCCAATATCCAAAGAAACTCCGGCAGATTCCAGAAAGAGATGCTTCCGTTGGTCCCCATCTCATCGTGGACTGTCGGACCTCCGCCCAGGAGGAGTCCCCTGGGCGCCCCCACTCTGGCCATGCATCGCTCCAGGTTGGAAAGCCGCTTCCGTAAATCCCGGCCTGCCGTTACCTCAATAGGAAGAAGCGACCGGCCCGGCAGGGCCAGGAGAA
>JACPDT010000127.1 GCA_016183865.1 Armatimonadota bacterium
CCTGGGATCCTCGGTTTTCTCCGCCTTCACATCCTTTGTCAGCTCATCCCAGGAGGGAGGTATGAGAAGGGTGAGCTCCAGCGAAGGGTCGGAGGCCAGCGCCTGCGCATAACCCTGGAAACTTGCCACAACGGCGGCATGCCATGTCATCAAGACCCTCACAAAGAATCACCTGTGACAGGCAAGGTCGCTTCCAGGGCTGATAAGGGGAGCAAATCCTCCACGGCAAGGAGAATCTCCAGAATCATACTCTCACAAGCTCCTGTCCCCAACTCCTCTCTGAGACGTAAACAACGGTGGGGCACTCCCCATGGTCCAAAACGGCGGGAACAGTACTCAAATCCTCTGGAAGGAAACAGATCCACAACGGGAACTCCCTGCGCAGCCGCGACGTGAATAGCCCCTGTGTCCCAGGAGATGAAGAGCCTGCATCTGGACAGAAGAGCCGCCCATCGGCCCAGGGGAAGCTCCCCTGTGATCTTCGCCCTGGGCTCTTTGATGAGGGGCTCCAGCTCCGAAGCTATGGTCTTCTCCTCGGGACCATAGGTCACGACTATCGTGGAATCTGGAATCAAATCTAGAACTCTCCGGGCAAGTTTCATCAAATGGCTGGATTTCCACCCCCAGGCATAGGATTTTTGGGTCAATTGAAGGCCGATGATGCGATTGGATTTCGTGAAATCTGGACCAAGCAACTCTTCCGCAAAGGCGTGATCTGTCGGCGAAACCGAAAGGAAGGGCCTGGGCGCCTCTCTCCAGCCGACCCCCAAATGATCGAGGAGCTGTCCCATGGAGTCCACTTCATGGGGTGTCTTTTCCCACCGATCCTTGATCCTGGAAGTGTCGGCGGGGTGAAGGATCTTCTCGGTCAGGGTGATCTGATTGAACATCCAGGAAAGGGGCTTTCGGGAATAGACGAAACCGATCCGTTCCCTGGCCCCACAGAGATAGGCCAGATAATTGTAACGGTCCACCGGTCCCAATACCACAGCCAGATCATAGGGGTCCTTCCGAAGCTTGTCGAGAGTTTCCCTGTAGAAGGGGGATTGCTTTGAGCCTACATAAAACAGCACCTCATCCACATCGGGGTTCTGCGCCAGAACCTCCGCGGTTTGAGGGAGAACGGCGAGAGAAATATGGGCATCGGGATAGTGCCTGCGGAGCCTTCGCAAAGCAGGAGTGGCCCATAGGAGATCCCCCATGTGATCCAGCTTGATGACCAGAATTCTCAAGGATTCCCTCCTTCCAGGGCCATCCGATACCCTTGTGATAAGATCTCAGCGCTTCTCGGCCAGGAGAAACATGACTTGATACGCTCTCTCGCATGTTTTGACCTCGATCCGGCAAGTGCCTGCCTGATCGCTGACTTGATGCTGTCCGGGCTGGAGGGGTCGCATGTATAGGCATGGTCGCCAAGGTATTCCCGAACCGGAGAGCGGTCTGTCGTCACGACTTCACACCCGCAAAGGGCTGCTTCCAGACTGACCAGGCCCGTGTTCTCCCACCAGCTTGGAAGTACATGCACCCTAGCGGCGCTGTAAGCGGGGACCAGCTCGTTCTGGGGAAGGGCCGGCAGAAACAGAGCCTTGAAAAGGGTTCCAGCCTCTTTCCTGCATTTTTCCAGATATTCCGGCTGATAGGGGGCCGGATCCCCGATGAGCACAAGGGGAACAGGGATCCCCCTCATCCCGCGAATGAGGGCAAGCTGGTTCTTCCGGTCCTCGACTCGTCCGCAGCAAAGAACGAAGTCCTTGACCCCGTGCTCCTTCTCAAAGGACCCTGTTTCCCCGGGGGCAAAGAGATGAGCGTCCACCCCGTTTGGAACGACCACGAACCGCTCCTCGGGAACCTTGTGAAGGTGCATGAGCTGCCTTTTCTCCTCGGAAGAATTGGGAAAAATGATCCTTGATCCCCGAAGGAGCTCGATCTCCGCAGAGGGTGGCGGGGGCAGAAAGGGACGCACCAGGGCAAAGGACGTCCTCATCCCGAGGAGAGCCCGCAGTGCTGAAAGGAATACAGAGGGGCTGCAGGCGTGGAGGTACTCGTCGGGATCCCAGAAATTCGGAGTAGTCACCCACGGCACTCCGGCGGCCCGACAGCGGGAAAGGGTCTCCCGATGCTGCGAGGAATCGAAGAGGTTAAAGAAATGCACGAGATCGTATTTCTTCAAGTCATCTTCCCCATAGGTGGAAACCGTTGGAAAATGGCCGCGTTTCTCCAGCTCCTCCTTGAGACGGAGCATCTGCACCGTGTCCCCCCCAGGGTGCTCCAGTGCCTCTTTGCGGGTTTTCATGAGAATTCGCATGGCCCTGACCTCATCCGGAATCGTGTTGCTCGTTGATCAGGTCCACAATCTCCTCATCCCGGACCTCGACGCCACGGTTCGATCTGCGCCGACGGAGCACCTCGGAGAGCTTCCCGAGGGCCTGAAAAAAACCTACCACAAATGCCTGCTTTCCCAGAATGACAGCCAGAACCAGCTCAAATGGACGGAAAAGGACGATGCTGCATGGCTCATACAAAACCTTACATCCCCTCTTCCACGCCCGGTATCCAAGATCCACATCCTCAAGGGCGCCGGGTGCAAAGAGAGGATCGAATCCGCCCAGATCAAGGAAGTCCTTTTTTCGGACTGCGCAGGCGGCGCCGCAGGCGTAAGGGATGAGAAATCTTCGGTCCTCAGGCTCGGGCTTCACTCTGGAGAGACTCAAGAGACAGGAAGGAAAGGAGATGCGATGAATGCTTTCATTCTCATTTCCCCGGGTCGGAATGAGAATTTTCGAGCTAACGGCGAAGAGGCCCGGATCGGAAAGATCATCTACAAGAGGCCCGACAAAATCGGGCTCCACATCCACGTCATTGTTCAGGAAAATCACGATGGGATGACCCGCTTCCCGAGCCCCTGCATTATATGCCCCGCCACTCCCTGTGTTGGTTTCAAGGCGGATATGCCGAACCGCAGGGAATATCTCGCTCAGCCATTCCCCTGTACCGTCTGTGCTGGCATTGTCAACAACTATGATCTCAAGGTCGCTGCGCTCTGAAGCGGACATGACCGAAGGGAGATGCCGTTCCAGTAAGTGCTTTCCATTATATGTGGGAATTACGATAGTGGCGACATCAGTCGGCAAGCCATTTTCTCCAGTTTTCGACAAGAGGACCCGATTTCAGCAAATTGTCGGTGGAGCTGTCATGGAATGGCTGAATCTGCCATTCTTCGGGACCGGGACATCCGAGATGGGACCATCTGGAGACGAAATCAACAAAATCGGCGCCGAGTCGAGAGCCGTGGAGCTCGCCGTCATCGTGGCTCAAGTAAACCACAGGGCAATTCCTGTCTCCTGCAGTCACATCAAAGGCGATGAGATCTCCGTTGGGGACTTCAAGAAAGGGAGTCTTGTCATGCCAGACCTTGTCATAGGGGTCGCTCGGATCCGAAAAGCACTCCTTGATCCAGCCGTCATAGGTCTCCTTGCAGGCGACAAGTCTCTCCGCATCCCACAAGGCGTCGGCGCCGCCGGAGAAGATATCGGAATAAGGGGCAGGGGGCCTCTTCTCATCATCCTCAATATACCACAAGAAGGAGACTCCGGAAGCGAAGGTCGTCACGACACGTACGAACTCGGCAGGCAAGACAATACTCAGCTTGTTCTTGATGGATTGGATGGCACTGCTGGACATGGGATCCTCAAGGACAAGATCGTGGACTTCACACTTTTTCCTCTTCATGCAGGATTGAACCCATTTCCAGTCATTCAGCCAGGTTTCCCAGATCTTCGCATCCATGATTATTTTTTTCTGCCCTACCCGCCCGACTCCTGCTTCGGGGGCAAAGTGGGCCACTGAACGATGCACGTCTGTCCGTCCTGCCCCGAACGCAGGCGGTCCCAGTCGAGGTTCTTGGAGCGAATCAAGGTGTCATAGCTGCCTGGGCATACCAGCACGATGGCCCGAGAACGGCAGAAATGTTCCTCCTCACATTCACCGCAATATATGCACGCCCCGGGGCTCACAATCGTCGGACATCCGTCCATCAAGGCGAAGACAGATGCAGGACAAAGAGAAACACAATTTCCACAGTGGTCGCAACGGCTAGTGTCTACAAGGGGAGGCAGAGACATCACCTCCTGAAAGCATATATTACAAGTCGTGGTTCAGGAGGATTCTACAGAAGGTTGTCTCTTCCTTCGTGTATGTCCAAATCAAGGGAACCTCCTGCGGTCCGATCGCAGGGACAACTCTCCACATAAAAGAGAATAGCCTCCCGGATCTTCTCCAGAACCGAGTCTCTTGATCCCCCCGCTGCCCGGCAACCCGGGAACTCGGGGCATTCCGCCTCGAATCCCCCGTCCCCTGCTCTATTAAGGACAACACGATAGCGACTCATATCAGGCTCTTCGCTGATTGGAGGAGCTTTCCTGGTGAGGGAGGAGGAACAGGTCAGAGACTGCGATATAACTCTATCAGTTGCTGCGCCACCTTGCGAGAATCGTGAACTTCCTCGACATAAGCCCTCCCCCTTCTCCCAAGATCGCTCCTGAGAACAGGGTCGCTGAGAAGCATCTCCATCTTTTCGTCAAGATTCTCTATGGTCCCGTTGACGATCGGAAAATCCTTATGGCGGGGAATCAGATCTTCCCTGATGTAGGAGATGACCGGTTTCCCGAGTGCCATGGCCTCCAGGGTCACGAGACCATGCTCGCCGAGGAGCAACTGGTCAATGACAATATCCGCCTGGCTCACAATCTCGATCGTCTCCTGGTGGGGAAGCCCTTGAATAAGCTTGAATTCAAAAGTAAGCCTTTCTTTCAGCCTCCTGACCGCTTCCAGGACGAATTCTGTTCCCTTTATGCCCTTGTCGCTCGGCGCATGTACGACCAGCGGCGTCTTCTCCCCGCCCGTGACGGGGTATCCTGGCTCATAATCCCCGACATTCAATGCAGGCGGAACAAAGACAGTCCTTTTGAAGAAACCCTTCACATGGTCGTAAAGCTCGTGATTGGAGATTATAGCCGCGTCCGCATACCTTGAGACCGTTTCGAGCCCTTCTATTATTCCCTTATCATCTTTTGAATAACCCATGAGCCGGTGATAGGGATTGATCTTCCCTGCAACCTCGGACCTCCGCACATCGTCCCCCCAACAATGCATGATGATCTTCTTTCCGAGGAGCTTCAGAAGAGGGAGATCTTTGTGGTTTTGATAATTGAGGGTATGCATATAGTGGAAATGAAAAATATCATAACGAAAAAGGATGCTGATGATGAAGTGTCGGATTTTTTTTTTCTTTTCCTGCGGTGTGCAGTTGTCCAGTCCCAGATTCCTGTCACAGGGGTATTCAAAATGATGGTTGAAATAAGCCACAGAATTGGATTCATGGCCCAGATCCCTCTCCGCCTTCGAAAGAATCCACATCTGACCGGCGATTTCTACGGGACAATGCAGGATTCGCAGTGGTTTCATAATGGCACCATAGTGCCGAATTATACGTAATGCTCCCTGCTCCCTTCCAACCCACTTAATCCTCAAAAATGAGCTTCGGACATATGTTTCGGGAGACTCTTTGCCCTCAGGATCATCTCAGAGAATTCAAAGGCCAGGACCAGACCACCCAGGGCGCCCACGGCAGCGCCGATGGGCCCTCCGAAGCGCAGGCCCGCAAGAACAGGTGTTGCGAAGGACAGGCCGACCCAAAAGTTGTCCTTTTTTGTGAATACAGGGTCATCGTATTGAATCTTGTATCCGACCCCGAACTCCGACATGGGATGGGAATCCGGGTAATCCGAAAAGTTCCATTCTACCGCGTTTTCGAACTTTTCCTTGGTTCGCCGGACGCATTTCCATTCATATTGGGGTAACTCCACCAGATTTCCGGCATCATCATAGGCAAAGGACTGGCCCACGATGTTTGCCGTGATATTGTCGCCGCAATTCGGCCGCTCCGCCACAAGTCGCAGTCTGGGCCTTCCCAGGAAGTCAGTCTCAGGTATGACTTTCTTTATCCAGCTCAGGGCGCTTTTATCCTCTTGCACAAGCTCCCGCATTTTCTCAGCGGCTTCTTGCGCTTTTTCCTCGGGGGGAGTGTTTTTCTTGTATAACTCCTCCTTGCGCGCTTCAGCCAAATCGGAAATATTCTTGTCTTTGAAGATCATGAGACTGATGGCATCCCCGGGGGAGGAGATGGTGCATTGGTCCATCATTTCCTGCGTTTTCTCTCTTAAGACGCGAGCCGTTTCCTCAGGGTCGTCGCTTTTCTTGAGCTTCCCTGCCCCATCCTGAATGAATTTGTCAATATTGCACTGTTTCTTTTGGACTTGCTCGATCATCTCGTCTACCCCTTTCGTTCCCTTTATCGCTGCTCATATAGATTGTCTCATAGAGTCTTGTGACAATCAAGTTCCAAGCGGGTTCCAAAAGGGATGCGCTCTTCCACTCATCAGGAATCACGTTCACCCATAATTGGAACTCGGGAAAAGTCGGCGAACGGTCACGGCTTCTTGTGGGAGAAAAGCTCTCTCAGAGCCACACCGTAATCATAGTCCCATCTGAGTCCTTCCCAATTCCGGCATTCCAGGCAGGCTGGGTGTCCAAAAGTCCCTTTGAGGTGGAATTTCCTCAGCTCCTCGAGCTCCGGTTTCTTCCAGACGTCGGCTATGGTGTGCCGCTCTATGTTGTAGTCCCCCAGAACCGTGTCATCATTCCAGTCATCAATGCAGAACCGTATCTGTCCCATAGGATTGACGGCAATGCGCGTCCAGAGCAAGACACAAGGCCACCGCTCCGGCGGCGGCGCCTCCATCGGTCCACTGAGCTTGCCCACAAGACCTCTCACATCCACGTACTTGCGCACGATCACGCGATCCACTATGGGTTCCCAGAACTTCCTGAAAGAATCGAGCTCCTCTTTCGGCAGGCTCGGCTGCTCGATGGCATTTACCATGATATGCAGGTGCTTTGCCTTCCGGCGGTTTCTGAGCTCTGTCAGGGAGAGGATGTTCTTGAGAACGGTGACGTAATTCCTGGCCCTCCTGATTTTCTCATAGGTCCCCTTGTACAGGCCATCGAGGCTGAAATCGAGGACAAGCTTTACATTCGAAGGGCGGACGACCAGGCCGATCATCTCGTCATTCCATAAAGCCCCATTGGTGGTCAACGTAGCGGCATAAAGGTTTGAGCTTCTGACATGGTTGAGGAATTCCCGGATATCCGGATGGAGTAAGGGTTCGCCATTTGTGGTCATGCGAAGAATCCCCCTGTGCCTGGAAACTTCATCCACCACTTTGCAGAAATGCTCCTTTTTCATCAGTACCGCTTCTCGCTTGATCCATCCCTCAGGGTCTCCCTGGGGACAGTGGATGCACTTGTAATTGCATTTTGTGCATATCTCAATATGAACCATTTCAGGGAAAAGACGAGCCTTCTCGTTTCTGAAGGTGTACTTCATCTACTCATCCCTCGCTGTAAAGAGAATGAGGCAATACAAAAAAATAGGGAAAAGCGGCGGTGACCGCGTCCTTTCCCGCATTGAGAAATCTTTCCAAACCAGCCAGGACCTTGACGAGGTAGAAGGTGCTTCCTTCAAGGCAGCCCCAGTTCTTCTTGTATGTATAGGTGGTAGACCGTTTCGTTGGGGATGATTGAAAATTGTGGGCATGCACATTCAATGCCGCGCCTCTCTCGATTACCTGGGAGTCGAGAACATAGCTTGCCCTGAGATTCAGGTCACCCGTATGGGATGCCCGAAGGAAGACATCCTGACACCATCCATATAGGAAGATGCCTCCCGCCAACACACGCCCCTTTTGCTCGATATAGGAGAACTCGGCAAGCCCCTCTTTCGCCAGATGTTCCACGATTCCAGTGCACAGAATCGCAGGCGGGGAAGGTGCTTTCAAATCCTTGTATCGCTCACAGAGTGCCTCATTATACCAATTGTTGAGCTTCGGATCCGCCCCTGTCCTTAGATGCTGGATTCCGTACTTGTACCTCTCCGCTATTCGTCTGCACTCTTTGATCCTTTTTGCATATTTCTTTGCATTCAGGGGAGGAAGGCATTCCGGATACGCTCTGCCAGGCAGATACTGAAAAAATTTCTCAACACAGTGATCGGGCTCGAAATATCTGCGGTACAAGTGCCCATCGTCTCTGAAGGGGGATGAAGAGATGCTCAAGATGTCAACACCATTCTCCCTGGCATAAGTCACGAATGCTTTGAGCAGGCGCTCATACACAAGATCACGATCACAGTTCTCGATGCGGAGCACTCCTCCGTATCCGGCGGAAAAGGGCATGGAAGCCCACACCTTGCCCATCTCCCCTTCCCTTTCGCAAAAAGGGAGACAACCGACCATCTCGGTCCCCTCATGGAGGAAGAGGGCATTCCACTTCATGTCGCAAGAGAGGACCAGCATCTTCTGCCAGGCCAGGGAATGCTGTGCAAGCGGACGGAACTGCCTCCGGCCGAAATCGGCGTATTCTTTTTCAGCAGACAAGAAATCCAAGAGCCTTATTTCCATCGTGCCCCCCCTCCTGCCTCCCCCCGCAGGGGGGAGAGACAAGTGAGATCCTGCCCCCCCCAGGGGGAGAGAAAGTGACGCCTCTTCATGATCCGTGTCGAGCCTTGAACCATTCGTATGTTCTTCTCAGCCCTTCATCAAGATCCACTTTCGGCTGAAAGCCAAGAAGCGTCCTGGCCTTGTCAATATTGGGAATCCGTATCTCGATGTCCACGTAATCCAGGGGCTCGTAAACGATCTTTAATGGGGCGCCGCTGATCTGGATGATGCGCAAGGCCAGATCGTGTATGGTCACGGTACTCCTGGGGTTTCCAATATTGAACACCTGACCGACGGCTTCCCTCTTTTCGAGACACAGCAGGGTTCCTGCAACCATGTCATCAACATGGCACCAGGCCCTGATCTGGGAACCATCTCCCTTTACTACGAGATCTTCCCCCCTTACCACCCGGAGCATAAACTGCTGTATCGCGCCTACCCCAACCTGGCCGGGACCATAAACATTGAAAGGGCGGACAGATACGGTGGGAATTCCCTTCTCGTGCCAATAGGCGTGGGACAGGTGCTCCCCGACAAGCTTGCTCACGGCATAAGTCCAGCGGGCTTCACCCACATGACCCTGAGCGGTCTGATGGAGCTCGTCCACCTTGTACGCGTGGGTTCCGAATACCTCGCTTGTGGAGAAATCGAGAAAAACCTCCAGGTTGTCCAGGGTGCTCGCGGCTTCCAGGACATTATATGTTCCGATAACATTCACTTCCATCGTCCGCACAGGGCTCTTAAGGACTTCATCCACTCCCGCGATGGCGGCCAGATGAATGACGATCTGAGCCCCTTTCATGGCTTCCCTGAGGGCGGGAAGATCCAGCACATTTCCCTGAATCAACCTGACCCGGGGATGACGGGCAAGAGGGCTTCCGGAAAAAGCATCCCGATGGAGGTTGTCGAAAAGAGTGATCTCGTTATCCGGAGCAAGGAGCCCTGCGAGAGTTGTGCCGATAAACCCGGCGCCTCCTGTCATGAAAATACTGCGGCCCTTTATCGTTGCTCTCACACCCCCCTACCGTGATTCTTCTTGCACGGTCTCTTCAAGATGACGAAACGACTTCCCTGCCATTCAGGGTGGAATGAGGAGGAGTTCCCTCGCCCACCGCGAAAGGCGATACGCCGCGGTTTAGAAATCTTGGCGAAAAGGAAATCTCAGGTTTGAGACCGCTTGTATCGGTGATCATTGTCAACCATAATGGGGCCCCCTTTCTGGAAGATTGCCTCCAGTCCCTGGAAACCATGAATTTTCCGAAGGAGGACCTGGAGATTCTTCTCGTGGACAATGGCTCAACGGATCATTCCGTGAGCCTTGCAAGGGAGAAATTCCGGGGGGTGAAAGTGATCTCCCTGCCCGAAAACAAAGGTTTCGCTGTCCCCAACAACCTTGCAGTCCGTGAAGGGGCCGGAGAAATCGTGGCCTTTTTGAACAATGACACCCGGGTCCACCCTGAATGGCTCTCACACCTTGTCAGGATTCTCCGGGAATCGGAACAATACCCATGTGTGGGCTCCAAGATGCTTCGATGGAACGGCGGTGAGATTGACTTCGCCCAGGGGGGAATCTCCTTCGCCGGACATGGAAAATCAATCGGAAGCGGCGCCAGGGACGGCCCCGATTTTTCCCAAAGGCGGGAGATTCTGTTCCCTTGCGGCGGCGCCATGGCTGTCTGGAAGCGGGTTTTCCTGGAGGCGGGCGGTTTTGATGAGGATTACTTCGCTTACTTCGAGGACGTGGATTTTGGATGGAGACTCTGGGTCCTGGGCCACAAGGTCGCACTTGTGCCGGAATCCATCGTTTTCCATAGAGGAGGGGCCACCTCCGGAAAAGTGAAAGAGGAGAAAAAGCACTTTCTCGATCACAGAAACGCCCTCTGCACCATCTACAAGAACTACGATGAGAAGAACCTCCTTCGAATCCTGCCGGCAGCGCTCCTTGCGAACATCACGGAGGCGGTCTCCCATGGGGCCTTTGACAGTGGGAGCTACCGAATGAACGGCCCTTCCCCTTTGAATGAGAAGGGACGCTCCTTTCTCAAGCTGGGGAAAGCCCAGTTCTTCTTGAGGGAAATTCTGGGCCTTGAAACCATGGACAGGAAAACGGCAAGCCGCCTTCTGGCGATACGTGATTTTGTGGACCTCCTTCCCAGGATGCAACAAAAGAGATCCGAGATTCAGAGAAAGAGGGCTCGAAGCGATGAGGAGATCTTCCCCCTTTTCCTTGATCCTTTGAATGAGGATATCTGCCCCAATGAAAGAACGGCGCTCCACAATGTGCTTGACATATTGGGGGTCCGAAAGATTTTCGAGGAAATCCCATGTGCGGAATTGCGGGAATCCTGAACCTGGACGGCTCTCCGGTCGCGCCGGAAGATCTGGAATCCATGCTTGCCCCCCTTGGGCACAGAGGCCCGGATGACAGGGGAATCTGGACCGAAGGACCCGCAGGTCTGGGGCATCTGCGCCTTTCCATAATTGATCTGAGCCCTGCCGGCCACCAGCCGATGGAGAGGTCCCCCTTCCGGATCACGTATAATGGGGAAATTTACAATTTTCCGGAGCTGAGAGAGGAGCTGCGGGCCCTCGGCGCTGTTTTCACTTCCAACACGGACACCGAGGTCATCCTGAAGGCTTACGAGCACTGGGGACCGTCCTCCGTGGAGCGCCTGAACGGAATGTGGGCTTTCGCCATATGGGACTCCGAAAGAAGATCGCTCTTCTGCTCCAGGGACCGGATGGGTGTGAAACCATTCTATTATCTCCAAAATCGAAAAACCTTTGCCTTCGCATCGGAGATCAAGGCTCTATTGCGCCTATTCCCCTCTGAAAGAAAGCCCCATATCCCATACCTCTACCATTTCCTTGCAACAGGCACTCATGATGACGGGACGGAGACGTTCTTCGAAAACATCCGATCCCTCTCCCCTGCCCATTGCCTCACTGTAAACGGGAGAGGCACGACACTGAAACGATATTGGGATCTCCACCCAAACCGCCTTCAAGGAACCCTCCCAAAGGGAGACCTTTCCGGGCGGTTTAGAGACCTTCTGACAGATGCCGTGCGCATCCGCCTCCGCAGCGATGTCCCTGTCGGAACCTGCCTGAGCGGAGGCCTGGATTCCGGATCCATCGTGACCCTGGCGACTCGGATCACGGAGAAACCGATGCACACCTTCTCCGCTATCTACAGGGAAAAAGATTGCGATGAGGGCGAGTTCATAAGGGCTGTCAGGGATGATTGCGGAAGCCTGGCAACAGAAATCACACCCCTTCCTGAAAATTTCCTTTCCCTTCTGCCCAAACTGGTATGGCATCAGGACGAGCCGGGCGGCGCCCCGGGAATCTATTCCCAGTGGCATGTCATGCAGGCAGCCTCCGGTCAGGTGAAGGTTCTTCTGGACGGGCAGGGAGGGGACGAGCTTCTTGGCGGCTATTTCGGGTATTTTCCCCCTTATTTGAGAACTTTCTTTCAGGAGGAGAAAGAGAGGAATGAGAACCTTCTCCCTGAGCTTCACGGGATCGCCGAAGAAATCGAGGATCTCACGGGGGAGACTCAGGCGTCTCTTCTCCAGGAGCTTGTGCGCGAATTTCACGCACCGAAGTGGCTTCCCCTGTGGCTTTTTCGTGACCTGAAACATGTTCGCCTTGCCCTGCCGGGAAAAAAACGCCTTCGAAACAACGGAATGTTTCATAAGGATCTGGTGGCGGCGGCGAACCGCTCCCCCATCCGCAGAAATCTCACGCCCAGATTCCCCAGGGAGCTGGATGAGTCATTGTACCGATCACTGACGGCAAACAGCATCCCTGCCCTACTCCATTACGAGGATCGGAACAGCATGGCCTTTTCCATCGAAGCCAGAACCCCCTTTCTGGACTATCGCCTCGTGGAATTCTGCATGGCCCTTCCCTATGATCAGAAAATACGAGGGAGCACCACCAAATTCATCATGAGAGACGCCCTTCACGGCATTCTTCACCCCAAGATCCTGAACCGGAGGGACAAGAAAGGATACCCCACACCTGTGGCCCAGTGGTTTCGGGGACCGCTCAGGGATTCGATCCGCGAGATTCTCCTCTCGGAGGATTTCCGAAACCGCCGCATTCTGAGCCCACAATACGTGGAAGATCGGCTTCGTCTCCACGAGGAGGGTACGGACGTGAGCACCGAGATCTGGCGATGGCTCACACTGGAGATCTGGTTTCAGGAA